>DASVNU010000177.1:0-5395 GCA_036383655.1 Sphingomonas sp.
TAGATGTCGTAACCGGGGGTCTCGGTCTCGCCCGCGGTCAGCTTGGCCGCCATGATCGCCTTGAGTTCGATCAGGCTGTCGCCGCTGACGAGGTCGACATGCCAGGGCTGGATATTGCCCCCGCTCGCCGCGCGCGCGGCCTTCATCGCGATGTCGCGAAGCAACGCCGGATCGACCGGGGTGTCGAGGAACCCGCGCACCGACCGGCGCGCCGCGATGGCATCGGAGACGTTCATGCCCGTCAGCCTTTGCCACGCACGCGCGGATCGGCAAGCGCCTATTATGGCAAAGGCCCCGGACCGCGACGCGAACCGGGGCCGTGCCGCTTATTGGACCATCGTGACTTCGGACCACAGCCCGTCGTCGATGAACGTGCGGTACTTCTCATACCCCGCCACCGCGATCTTGCCGTCGGCCTCGCTGAACTTCGAGAGAATTTCCTTTTCGATCATCTGGTCGCGCGCCTGATCGGGCTCGAGCATCGCGGCGCTGGTAAAATGCGTCATGATCAGCACGCTCGGCGCGCCCTTGTTATAGCCGTTGCGAATGAGGAACTTGTAGGAATCGATGATCCCATGGGCCTTCATCACCTCGAAGCCGGGGACCTGCGACTTGCGAAGGCCGGTCAGATAATCATCGACGTGATTGGGATCGACCTCGATCGCGTTGATTTCCCACAGCCCCTTTTGCGGCATGTAGTCCTTATACTGCTTGGCGATAGCGACAGTCGCCGTAAGACAAGCGGCCCCCACCGCTGCCATAATGATGGCACGACTCATGATAATATCCCCTCCATTAACTATACGAGAAAGGCCCCATTCCGGACCGAATGCAATAAGATTCGATCCATCATGATGGAGAGATTTTGAATCGGACGCTCAATCAATGCATTATGCGTGGCGTTATTTCACCCCGACATGGGGCTCGACACGTCCGCCGGGGCTGGGCAAGGGCGTACGATGCCCCGCCCCGCTCCCTGGCGACTCGATCCCGCCACTTATCCACACCACGACGTGATCCAGACCCGGTTCCAGGATCTCGACGTGCTCGGCCATATCAACAACGTCGCCTGGGCGGCCTTGTTCGAGACCGCGCGCATCCGTTTCTATCACACGCTCAACAGCCTGGGGCCGGGGCGCAACCGCGGGCTCGTCGCCAATGTCGAGATCAATTATCTCGGTGAGGGCAATTTCCCGACCGAGATGACGATCGCGACCGGGATCGGGCGGCTCGGCACGCGGTCGTGGCAGACGCTGAGCCTCGCGCTGCAGGACGGCGTGCCGCTCGCGACATGCGACGTGACGATCGTCAGCACCGGGGTCGACCGGACCGATCCGGCATTCCGCGCCGAACTCGAGAAATGGCTGGTGCGCGAGCCGACCTAAATCAGGTCGTACCGCCGCGCGATGCGGTCGACCGGAGTCCCGTCGGCGAGCGGGACGGCGCGCGCGACCGCATAGTCGACGAACCCCATGCGCGCATAGAAGGCCAGGCCGCCGCTATTGTCGGCGCGGATCGTCGCGTTGAGCGTCTTCAGCCCCGCCGCGATCGCCGCGGCTTTGGTGGCGTCGAACAGCGCCGAGCCGATCCCGCGCGTGGTCGCGCCGCGCCGCGCGAAGGTGCCGATGTCGCCCCAGCCGGGACCCAGCCTGTCGCTCGTGAGCAGGATCTGGAAGCCCATCGGGCGACCATTGTCATCTTCCGCGACGACACTGGTGATCACGCCCGGCCCGTCGATATGCGCGTCGGCAAAGGCATCGGGCGTGAAGGGCGTTTCATAGGCGGTGGTGCCGCCCGCCGCGATGATCTCATTGAGCAATTCGGCGAGCGCGGCTGCGTCCGCGTGCACCGTCGGACGGACATGCAATTCCATCGCGATCAGTCCTGGAACACCGCGGCGCGCTTCTGCAAATTGGCGGCGACCGCTTCCATCATGTTGGGCCGGCCGATCACCTTGCCCTGTTCCTCGGTTTCGGCGGCGAGCATCGTCAGTGGGTCGGCGTCGTGCATCATGTTGAGCAGGCGTTTGTCACCGCGGATCGCGTGCGGGCTGCGGCCGGCGATCTCGCGCGCCAGATCCATCGCGGCCGCGTGGGGATCGTCGGCAATGCGCGTGACGAAACCGTAGGCCAGTGCGTCGTCGGCGCCGAATTCGCGCGCGGTATAAACCAGCTCGCGCAGCACGTCGTCGCGCACCAGGCTGCGCCACAAGGGGAAGCCCGCCATGTCGGGGACGAGCCCCCAATGCGTCTCGCGGATCGCGAAGCGTGTGGCCGGCGCGGCGATGCGGATGTCAGCGCCCGACATAATCTGAAAACCCCCGCCGAACGCGACGCCATGGACCGCGGCGATCACCGGCATCGGCAGGTTGCGCCAGCCCCAGGCGACATGCTGCGGCAGGATCGAACCCTGATCGTTGCGCGGATGCTTGGACAGGCCCGAGCCGCCGCCCTGCATGCTGGTCATGTCGAGCCCGGCGCAGAACCCGCGGCCCTCACCCGACAGCACCACGCAGCGCACATCGGTGCGGTCGGCGAGCGAATCGATCGCCGCGCCGATGCCTTCGAACATCGCCGGGTCGATCGCGTTCATCTTGTCGGGCCGGGCGAGGCGAACGTCGGCGATCTGGTCGGCGATGCTGATGGTGACGCGGTCGTTCATGGCAAGGCTCCGTCGCACTAGACAATCCGGCTGCCGCTCTCACCCCAATAACGGTCGCGGAGCAAGCGCTTGTAGAGCTTGCCGGTGGGATGACGCGGCAGTTCGGCGGCGAAGTCGATCTGGCGCGGGATCTTCACGCCGGACAATTCGGCGCGACACCAGGCGGTCAGTTCCTCGGCGAACGCGGGGCCGGCATCGGCCATGTCGGCAGGCTGGACCACCGCGATCACGCGTTCGCCCATGTCCGGGTCGGGACCGCCGATCACCGCGACGTCGGTCACCTTGGGATGGGTGATGATGCGATTCTCTATCTCCTGCGGATAGATGTTCACCCCGCCCGAGATGATCATGAAGCTCTTGCGGTCAGTGAGGTAGAGGAAGCCTTCCTCATCGAGCCGCCCGATATCCCCGAGCGTCGTCCAGCCCCTGGCGTTGGACGCTTCGGCGGTCTTGGCCGGATCGTTATGATAGGCGAACTGCCCGCCCCCTTCGAAATAGATCAGGCCTTCGCTCTCGGGCGGCAATTCCTCGCCATCCTCCCCACAAATATGCGCGATGCCATAGGCCGGCTTGCCGACCGAGCCCTTGTGCGCGAGCCATTGCTCGGACGTGATCGAGGTGAAGCCGTTGCCTTCCGAGCCGGCATAATATTCGTAGATCACCGGCCCCCACCAGCCGATCATCGCTTCCTTGACCGGCACCGGACAGGGTGCTGCGGCGTGGATCGCGGCCTTCATGCTCGACACATCGTGCGCCAGCCGATCGGCCTCGGGCAATTTGAGCATACGGACGAAATGGGTCGGCACCCATTGGCTGGCGTTGACGCGATATCGCTCGATCAACTCCAGCGCGGCGACCGGATCGAAATGCTGCATCATGATTACGGTGCCGCCCAGGCGGTGGACGGTCATGCACCAGCGCAGCGGCGCGGCGTGGTACATCGGTGCGGGGCTGAGATAGATGGTGTCGGGACCGAAGCCATAAAGTCCCTGCGCCAGCATCGCCAGGACGTTGACCGCGGCGATGTCGGGATCTTCGGGCAGCGCGACGCGCACGCCCTTGGGCCGGCCGGTGGTGCCCGATGAATAGAGCATGTCGATCCCGGCGCGCTGGTCGGCGATCGGCGTGTCGGGCTGCTCCGCGATCACGTCCTCGAAGCTGTTCCAACCGAGAATCGGGCCGCCGAGCGCCAGCCGGCCGAAGTCGGCGATGAGCGGCCCGAGCTTTTCGGCGATCGGCGCCAGCGCGGCCGAGGCGACGACCAGTTTCGCGCCTGAATCGCGAATAATGTACTCGGCCTCGGGCGCGGTCAGCTTGGACGAGATGCAGACGTAGAACAACCCGGCGCGCTGCGCGCCCCAGGTCAGCGCGAAATATTCCGGCATGTTGTCCATGAAGATCGCGACCGTGTCGCCGATCGCCAGGCCGCGCGACCGGAACAGATGCGCGACGCGGTTCGACCGCCGGTCGAGGTCGGCATAGCTCCACGTCTCGCCGGTTTCCGCGACGATCAGCGCCGGTTTGTCGGCGTCGGTCCGCGCATGGACGCTGGGGTGCATCCGCCTCTCCTTACATCTTTGTCAGCAAGGCTAGCCGTTCGCGGTGGCAAGGCAAGAGGCGACACGCGGATGTTGCGCCGCGCCGCCGCCTGTGTAGGGCTGACCGGCAATGACCGAGGGTTTCCACTTCGATCCCGAGCGCTTCTTCCGCAGCCGGCTGGGCCACGGCGGCGCGCTCGGCATCGGCTATCGCGGGCATGGCCAGGAGGACGGCGTCCATTGGGCCGAGCTCGATCTGCCCTATGACCAGCACCTGATCGGCGCGGTCGAGACCGGGGTGATCGCCTCGGGTCCGATCGTGGCGCTGATGGACATGGCGACCAGCATGGGGGTGTGGATGAAGGCCGATGCCTTCGTGCCGCACGCGACGCTCGACCTCAGGGTCGATTATCTGCGCCCCGCGACGCCGGGCAAGACGGTGATCGGGCGCGGCGAATGCTATCGCCTGACGCGCTCGATCGCGTTCGTCCGCGGCCAGGCGCATGACGGCGACCCGAGCGATCCGCTGGCGCATGTCGCGGGCACGTTCATGGCGCCCGACGGCTATCCGCGATGATCGACCGGCTCCCTCCCTATGCGCAGCTGCTCGGGCTGAGCGCCGAGCGCGACGGCAATGGCGCCCCGCTGCTGGTGATGCCGTTCGGTGTCGACGTGCTCGGCCGTCCCGGTTTCCTTCACGGCGGCGCGATCAGTGGGCTGATGGAGATGGCGGCGATCGTCGCCTTGTACGATGCGCTCGACGATGACGGCGGCGGCGAGGTCAAACCGATCAACGTCACGGTCGATTTCATGCGCGGCGGCCGGGACAAGACGACGCATGCGCGCGGCGTCGTGACGAGGCTGGGCACGCGCGTCGCCAATGTCGAGACGACCGCCTGGCAGGACGACCCCGCCAAGCCGATCGCCGCGGCGCGGATGAACTATCTGATCGTGCGGCGGTAGGGGCCCGGCCGGCGGCGCGCCTACTCAAGCTGGCGTGAGATCGACGCCTGTTGCTGCCCTCTCCCGCTTAAAGCCCTCTCCCGCTCGCGGGAGAGGGCTTTAAGCGGGAGAGGGTCTTCTTTCTTCTTCCAAGCGACTGAAGCCAAAAAGAAGAAAGAAGACCCTCACCCTCCCACCGCTTCGCGGCGGGGCCCTCCCTCTCCCGCAAGCGGGAGAGGGCCGGACATTGGGCG
>DASVNU010000178.1:0-27884 GCA_036383655.1 Sphingomonas sp.
TGGTTGGCTTCTAGCCGCGGCCTATAAGCCGGACGCAGATCATTTCGATTAAGCCGCGTCCTCACAATCCGAACACTTGCCGCGCACTTCGATCACCGGGCGCACCGGAGAGAATCCGGCCGCCTCCGCGGCGTGGCGGACGTTGTTGGCGATCTTGTCGTCGTCGATATGCGTGGTCTGGCCGCAGCTGTCGCAGACCAGGAAGATGCAGTCGTGCAGACAATCGGGATGTGCGTTGGCGATATAGGCGTTCGAGCTTTCGACGCGGCGCGCCAGGTTGGCGCCGACGAACAGGTCGAGGATGCGATAGACGCTGTTGGCGGCGACGCGGCGGCCCTCCGCCTTCGACACGGCATCGGCGATGTCATAGGCGCTCGCCGGCTTGTCGAACCTGGCCAGCGCATCGAAGATGCTCGCGCGCATCGTCGTCCATTGCTCGCCAGATTTCTCCAGCGTTGCCTGCGCGACCTTGGTCAGTTCGGTCCCGGAGGCCTCATGATGGTCGTGATGTTGATGCGCACCCATGATAGCGAATTTAGGGATTGTGGCGGGGTAGGGCAATGGCCGACCTGGGCCCATGCCGGTACCGGCCCCTAGTGAGCCGCGCGCCGGTTGAGATCGTGGCCGAGCGCCAGGATCGCGACGCCGATCAGCGTCCACAGCGTCTCCCCGCCATTGCCGTGGGGGAGTTGCATCGCGCCGGCCATCATGCCGAGACCGAGCGATCCGGTGACCGCGGGCGCCATATAGCCATGTTCGAAGATGCCGCGCCCCAACGCCAGCGCGCCAAGGATGATCGCGACGGTCAGCCCGATTTCGTGGAAAGCGGGATTGAGCAGCATGCCGCCGGCGGTCGAGGCGAGCGCCACCAGCACCGCGCTGGCGAAGCAATGCACCGCGCACAGTCCCGACAGGCCCATCGCGAAGCGATCGAGCTGGGGGAAGCGGGTCAACCAGGACAGGCGAATCGCGGGATGCATCGAGCGCCCATCTAGGCCCAACCGCGAGACGTTACAATATTACATCAACAAAAATCGGCCGCGCCGATATCGCTCACCGACGAGGCGTCAGCCGAAACCGGGGAAGCGAGCGCTCCCCCGGTAACAGATCATCAGAACGAGACGCCCAGCGACACGACCACGCCGCTACGCGCGGCGTTCTTGCCATTTGACAGGAGGAACTCGCCGTCGGTGTCCACATAGCTGACGCCGAACACCAGCTGCTTGTAGGTCAGCGTCGCACCGAAGCCATAGTCGGTGTATTCGTTGCCCAGCGAAAGCCAGCTCGGACCCCAGGTGTGGCCGACATGCGCGGTCAGCCCGAGCGGGGTCTTGGGGATCGACACCGACAGGTCACCGGCGAGATAGACGTTGTCGTTGTTCTTCAACAAACCGCTCTGACCTTGGTCGAGCGACAGCGCCTTTTGCTTGGGCGCGTAGTTCACCGTGACCTTGCCGGTGACCGGTCCATAGGTATAGGCGATGTCGGCATAGGGCTCGAAGAAATCGGCCTTGCTGTTGTCCCCAGCGGGGCGCGAACGCGGGTAGACGTAATAGAGCACGCCGGCGTCGAACGTCACGCCGCTATAGGTCTTCTTGAACCCGGCGATCAGGTCGATTTCCTGGCTGCCGGTGCCGGACTGCGTGACATAGCCCGACGTCGAGGAACTCCATACCGAGGCATAGAGGCCCGACGAATGGGTCACCGTGATCGATCCCTGGATCGCGGGCTGCAGATGCGTCTGGGAAATGCCGCGGAAACGATAGTCGGAGATCAGGGTCGCCGAACCGTTGATGGTGAAGGCGGGCGGAGGCGCGGTTGCGCCGTCTGCCGCTGCGGCGGGTGCCGGAGCCGGCGACGGATCGTCGACGGTCGCCACCGCGGCGGGCGTGCCGCTATCCGCGGGAGTGGCTGCCGCAGGAGTCGCCGCCGCGTCGGGCGCCGGCGTGCTCGCGGGCAGAGGGTCCGCCATGGCGGGAGTCGCAATGGCGAGCGCCAGCGCGCCAAGGCTGATGTGAGACAAGCGCATTATCTTCCTTTCGAAGCGAAAAGTGCGTTCGTCCCGCCTGCGGTGCCGGTCCAGCCTCTGTATCGGCGATGCCGATCGGGCCGTTGAGCCGGTCACACGCAGGCAGAGTGCAGACTTTCGCTGCGGTGCACAACACTATTCGACCTCAATCGGCTCCATAGGCGTAACGATGTTGCGGCAATGCAACAGTGGCGCGCGATCAATCGGAGGCCGGCGTCCCGACGAGATGTACGTCGCGGCGGGGATAGGGGAGGACTATCCCGTTGTCGCGGAACAGAATCCACAACCGGTTCAAAACATCGGACCGGACGCTGCCGACCCCGCTTTCGGGATCGTTGATCCAGACCAGAATCTCGTGTTCGACGCCGATCTCGCCGAATTTGGTCAGCCAGACGTTGGACTTCGGCATGTCGAGCACGCGCGGACTTTCCGCCGTCGCGCGCAGCATCAACTCCTGCGCGAGCGGCAGGTCGCAATCATAGGCGACCGTCACCGGGATGCGGATGCGCACGTTGCGATCGGTGTAGGACCAGTTCTCGACCGGCTTGGTCATCAGATCCTCGTTCGGGATCAGATGCTCCTTGCCGTCGCGCGTGATGACGCTGACCGCGCGCACGCCGATCTTGTTGACCCAGCCGACATCCTTGTCCGCGACGACGATCACGTCGCCCGGTTTGATCGAGCGGTCGAGCAACAGGATGATGCCGGCGATCAGGTTGCCGACCGTCTTCTGCAGGCCGAACCCGACCGCCAGGCCGAGCGCGCCGGAAAACACCGTCAGGCTGGTCAGGCTGATGTCGAGCAGGTCTATGCCGATGAAGAAGGCGAGCGCGATCGTCGCGATCCCGGCAAGCTTTTGCGCGAGCAGCTTTTGCGTCGGGTCGAAGCTGCTGGTGCTCAGGATGGCGTGGCCGATCAGCCGGTTGACCAGCCGGATCGCGGCGAGCAGGCAGATCACCGTCACCAGCATGATGATCAGCCGCAGCAGCGAGAAACGCCACGAGCCGAGGTCGAAGCCAATCGAATCGAGCGCGTTGTTGATCGGCGCGAGGCCGCCGATCGCATGGCTGAAGATCGCGACGAACAGAACCAGCGCGACGCTCCATGCCATCCAGCGCGCGAGATTGAGGCCGCGCAGGATCTGTGCCGCCATCCGCCCCACCGCGGCGCCCAGGAAAAAACCGATCAGCCCGGCGGCGAGCGGCGGCCATTGCCCCGCCGTCTGCAGGATCGCGATCAGCAGCGCCGCGACGCCGTGGCGCACCACCGACGGGACGCGCGGGCCGATACCCTCGGCATGATGGCCCAGCTGGCGCCGCCACAACGCCTCGACCGGCGGCCCCAGCCAGCGCCCCGCGGCGACGCCCAAAGCGAGCGCCGCGACGATCAGTGCGAAGACGATCAGCAATTCGGTCGCCTCGCTGCCTTGCGGGACGGCCAGTCCCTGCGCGCGCAGCCAGGCGATCGGCGCGTTCATCCCCGCGCCGCCCTGAACGCCGTGAAGGCCTGATCGAGGTCGGCGATCAGGTCGCCCGGATCCTCCAGCCCGATATGGAGGCGGACGAGCGCATCGCCATGATCGGGCACGCCGAGCGCGCGCTTGGGATCGGCGGTTACCGCCAGGCTTTCAAAGCCGCCCCAGCTGAAGCCGATGCCGAACAATCGGAGCGCGTCGATGAACGCGGCGCGGCTGGCCTCGGTCGCGCCCTCGAGCGCGAAGGAGAACAGCCCCGACGCCCCCTTGAAGTCGCGGACGAAGAATTCGTGGCCCGGACAGCTCGGCAAGGCTGGGTGCAGCACCTTGGCAACCTCGGGTCGCTGGTCGAGCCAGCGCGCGATCTCGAGCGCGCCAGCCTCGTGCTGCTTCAGCCGCACCGCCATCGTGCGCAGCCCGCGCGAGCCGAGCCAGCAATCGTCGGGGCTGGCGACCTGGCCCAATTGATAGCTGAGATTGCGCAGCCTGGCGAAATGGCCGGGCGCCGCGGTGACCGATCCCAGCATCACGTCCGAATGGCCGACGACATATTTGGTGCAGGCCAGTACCGTCAGGTCGATGCCCTGTGCGATCGCCGGGAACAGCAACGGGGTCGCCCAGGTATTGTCGAGGATGGTGACGATCCCCCGCGCCTTGGCCGCGGCGACGATCGCGGGCACGTCCTGAACCTCGAAGGTCAGGCTGCCCGGGCTTTCGAGCAGGATCGCCTTGGTGCGGTCGGTGAACAGTTCGGCGATGCCGGCGCCGATCAGCGGATCGTAATGCCGCGTCGTGATGCCCATCCGCTTGAGGAAGCCCGCAGCGAAATTGGTCGTCGGGTCATAGGCAGAATCGACCAGCAGCAATTCGTCGCCGGGGCCCAGCACCGAGAGCAATGCCGCGGTCACGGCGGCGACTCCCGAGCAATAAAGAAAGGTGTCTTCGGCGCCCGGTTCGAGCTCGGTCAACGCGTCGGCGAGCGCCCATTGCGTCGGCGTCCCGCGGCGGCCGTAGTAAAGCCGATGGCGGGTATCGCCGCGCCCGGTTTCGCGCAGATGCTCGACCGAATCATAGAGGATCGTCGACGCGCGCCATACCGGCGGGTTGACGATCCCCTGCGTCCATTCCTTGCGCCGCCCCGCGGTCACCACGCGGGTAGGGGGCTTGTCGTTCTCATTACCGGCCATGAGGAAGTGCTAGGAGGCTGGGCGGCGTTCGACAAGCCGGAGGGTAAGCTATTCCCCTCCCGCAAGCGGGAGGGGTTAGGGGAGGGCGTGTCGATAAAATCCCAGCAGCGGTAATTTGGGACATGCCCTCCCCCAGCCCCTCCCGCAAGCGGGAGGGGAGATTGGCGGCGAACCTAGGCCGCGCCCATCGCCTTGGGGGTCGACATATCCGCCCCCCATTCGGACCAGCTACCGTCGTACAGCGCGCCGTCATTGCCCAGTAGGTGCGCGCCGAACAGCAACACCGCGGCGGTGATGCCCGAGCCGCAGGTCGTGACGAGCGGCTTGGACAGATCGACCCCGGCCTGCTCGAATTCGGCCTTGAGCGCGTCGACGGTCTTCCACGTGCCGTCGTCGTTGAAGAGTTGTTTGTACGGCAGGCTCTTCGATCCCGGAATGTGGCCGGCATGCGTCGCCGGGCGCGGATCGGGTTCCTCTCCGGTGAAACGCGCGGCCGAGCGCGCGTCGAGCACTTGTTCCGCGCCGCCGTCGACATTGGCCTTCATCTGGTCGAGCGTGCGGACCTGGCCGTCATCGGCCCAGACGGTGAAGTGGCGATGGCGATGCTGCGGCTTGCCGCTTTCGATCGGGCGTCCTTCGGCCTGCCATTTGGCGAAACCGCCATCCAGGATCGCGACGTCGTGCGCGCCGAACAGGCGCAGCATCCACCAGGCGCGCGCCGATGTGCGATAGGGCGAATTGTCGTACAGCACGATGCGGCTGCCATCGCCGAGACCGAGCGATTGCATCCGGCTGGCGAATTTCTCGGGCGGGGGCAGCATCGTCGGCAGCGGGTTGGTCAGGTCCGAAATCTCTCCGATGTCGAAGAATACCGCGCCGGGGATATGCGCCACTTCAAATTCGCCGGCCGGATCGCGCCCGTCGCTGGCAAGTACATAGGTCGCATCGACCACGCGAAGGTCGTTCGCCCCCAATTCGTTGGCCAGCCATTCGGTGGTCACCAGCGCGTCCATCATCGTCTCCTCATATTGTCGATCAAGCCAACTCGCCCGGGGGAGGAAAGGGACGGCTATGAGCATCGTAACCCGGTCGAGGCGAGCCGTCGAGACGGCGCGACCGAAAGTAGCAAGGATGAGAATGCGGCGGAGAGCGGGTTAGCCTCGCGCGGGGTGACGGCCGGGGTATCGCCCCCTATATCGTGGCCCATGACCCCGAAGCATCTCGGCCAGGCGAGCAGCCTGCCCGCATCGCCCGAAGAGGCGGTGCTAGACTATGTCGCCAATCCACGCCGCGGCCGGCCCTATCTGGTCCGCTTCACCGCGCCCGAATTCACCTCGCTTTGCCCGGTGACCGGTCAGCCCGATTTCGCACACCTGGTGATCGATTACGTCCCTGGCGAGACGATCGTCGAATCCAAGTCGCTCAAGCTGTTCCTCAGCTCGTTTCGCAACCATGCCGCGTTCCACGAAGATTGCACGGTGGGGATCGGCGAGCGGCTGACCGCCGAAATGAAGCCGCAATGGTTGCGGATCGGCGGCTATTGGTATCCGCGCGGCGGTATTCCGATCGATGTGTTCTGGCAATCAGGGCCGGTGCCCGAGGGTCTCTGGCTGCCCGATCAAGGTGTGCCGACCTATCGCGGCCGGGGCTGATCTACCCGTTATTAACACAGGTCAACGCGAATCCTTTGTTGCATTGCAACATAAACGCAACCATAATCCTTTCAATCCGTTCAGGGAGGTATGAGTCGGGCAACAATGCCCGGAAATTACTTGTGAAAGGGTCACAAATGGCGACTTCGCCTCTACTGCCCCGTACCAAACACCTCGCGCTGATTGGCAATTTCCTGCCGCGGCAATGCGGCATTGCGACATATACTACCGACACGTATCTGGCGCTTCGGGATCGCTTTCCGGACGTCAAGGTCGACGTCTATGCGATGGACGACCGTGCGGAAGGCTATGCCTATCCCCCCGAGGTTACCGGATCGATCGCCCAAGACGACCGTCTTGCCTATCTGACAACCGCGCGGGCAATCGAGACGAGCGGCGCGCAGGCAGTCTGGGTTCAGCACGAATATGGCATCTATGGCGGGCCCGCGGGCGACTATCTGCTGACGCTGCTGGATCGCCTGACCATTCCCGTCATCGTGACGCTGCACACCATCCTGGAAAATCCCAACGACGATCAGCGTCGGGTGATGGACGGTTTGCTCAAGCGCGCCGCCCGGGTGATCGTGATGGCCGATATCGGCCGCGACATCCTGATGCGCGTCTATGGCGCCGATCCGCGCACGATCATGATGATCCCGCACGGCGTTCCCGACCGTCCGCTGGTCGAGGCCGACAGCATGAAGGCGCGGTTCGGTTGGGAAGGGCACAAGGTCCTGCTGACCTTCGGCCTGCTCGCCCCCAACAAGGGGATCGAAAGCGTCATTGCGGCGATGCCGCAGGTCGTCGCGACCAATCCCGACGCGCTCTACGTCATATTGGGGGCCACGCATCCCAATCTCGTCGCGCGCGAAGGCGAGGCCTATCGCGACCGGCTGAAGGCGCTTGCCGCCGAAAAGGGCGTTGCCGAGCAGGTCCGGTTCATCGACGGGTTTCTCGAGCATGACGCGTTGCTCGACTATCTCCAGGCGACCGACCTCTACGTCACGCCGTACACCAACCCGGCGCAGATCACGTCGGGCACGCTGTCCTACGCCGTCGGCGTGGGCAAGGCGGTGGTGTCGACCCCCTATATCCATGCGACCGAAATCCTGGCCAACGACCATGGCGTGATCGTCGATTTCGGTGATGTCGAAGGCTTTGCGCGCGAGATTTCGCGCCTGCTCCACGACGATGCGGCACGCGCCGAACTGATGCGGCGCGCTTATGCCCGCGGTCGCACGATGATCTGGCCGCGCCTCGCCGAGGCCGGCATGGAAGGAATTGACGCGATCGTTGCCGCAGCCCCACGCCGGATCAAAAGCGCGAAACCGCTCACGCCGCTCAGTCCGAGTATCGCCGCGGTCGAGCGGATGAGCGATGCGACCGGCATGTTCCAGCACGCGATCCTGTCGGTGCCGGACTTTCGCCACGGCTATTGCATCGACGACAACGTCCGCGCGCTGATGCTGATGACCGCGATTGACGATCTCGACGAGGATCTGCGCGACAAGTGGATGACGACCTATGCGGCGTTCGTCCAATATGCGTGGAATCCCGACAAGAGGCGCTTCCGCAACTTCATGAACTTTGACCGTACGTGGTGCGAGGACATGGGGTCGGAGGATTCGAACGGCCGGACGATCTGGGCGCTGGGCGTCACCGCCAAGCGCGCGACGCTCGCCAAGCATCGCGATTGGGCGGCGCGATTGTTCGATGAGACCGCCGGGATCGCCTTCGAGCTGACCAGCCCGCGGTCGCAGGCGTTCGCGATGCTCGGCGCCGCGGCGATGCTGAGCGCGCATCCCGGCCATGCCCAGTCGCGCGCCATCCTGGAGCGTTTCTCGGCCGACCTGGGCGACTTGCTCGAAGAGACGCGCCGGCCCGAATGGGAATGGTTCGAGATCGTGCTGGCCTATGACAATGCCCGCCTGCCCGAAGCCATGATCCGTGCCGGCATGGCGCTCGAGCGCCAGGAATTGATCGATTCCGGATTGCGCACGCTCGACTGGATCGCCGGACAGCAGACCAGCCCCGAAGGACGGTTTCGCGCGGTCGGTACCGACAGTTTCGGCCGGCCGTATGAAGGCCCGTTGCCGTTCGACCAGCAGCCGCTCGAAGCGCAAGCGACGATCGATGCCTGCGCGGCGGCGTTCAAGGCGACCGGCGATCTGCGCTGGGTCGAGGAAGCGAATCGCGCCTATCGCTGGTATCTGGGTCAGAACGACCTCGATCTGCCGCTGGCGACCGCGCAGGACGGCGGCTGTTTTGACGGTCTGATGCCGGGCGGATTGAACCGAAATCAGGGTGCCGAGTCGATTTTGGCGCTGCAATTGGCCTCCTGCGCCATTTCCGCACTTGGAAAGGCGGCCGGAACCGTGGCAGGGACAGGACGCGCCGTCGCGTAGCAACGACACGCGGCGCCGCTTGGATCAGGGTTGCAAGCGGGATGGCCGTTGCTCGATATATTTGTTCACAGCCTCAGGCTGCACGCCGACCCATCGCGCGTCGTCGTTCGTCCGTTTCACATCGGCTGGTCGCCGAGCGGCGGCGGGACCAGCCGGACCGAACGGCTGGTCACTGCCGTGCTCGCCATGTCGGCGCAGGAAACACGCGACGAGCTGGAGGTCGTGCTCAAGGATTTTGAGGCACGCCACTGGCAGACGCGGCGCGTGTTCATGACTCGCTATGACGAGATCGAGGACATGCTCGGGCTCGACGGACGCGATATCGGCGATGAGAAGCGCCAGCTGATCGGTGCGTACTTCTGCCACGAATATAGTTATGCCGCAGCCGCGCTGATGAACCCCAGCGCGGTGCCGCATTTCGACCAGACGGGCATGCCCAAGGGCTCGATGCGTATCCTGATGTCACTGCGCGCGGTGGGCGAGGGACATATCTCTTCGGTGGCGTTCCGCGAGGGGATCATCACTTCCGACAACCAGATGAGGCTCGCGCCCGAGCCGCCGTTCGCGACCGCCGCCGATGTCCATGGCAGCGACGAGGAGCATGTTCCGTCGGGGCCGGTGACGGTACATCGGCATCGCGATTCGACCTTGTCGGGCACGGTGATCTTTCCGATCACCGATGCGCAGTCCAAGGGGCTGGAGGACCTCCGCCTGGTCCAGTTCCATCATGACGATGGCGAGGTCGAATGGCTCGGCACTTACACCGCCTATAACGGGTCGCAGATTCAGTCGGAACTGCTCCGCACGCGCGACTTCCGCGCGTTCGACCTGGTGCCGATGACCGGGCCGGCGGCGCGCAACAAGGGCATCGCCCTGTTCCCGCGCAAAGTCGGCGGCCGCTATCTCGCGATCGGACGGCAGGACGGCGAGAACCTCTACTTGCTCGACTCCGACCGGCTGACGCATTGGGAAGAAGGGAGTCGGCTGCTCGAGCCGCATTATCCCTGGGAACTGGTCCAGATCGGCAATTGCGGCCCGCCGATCGAGCTCGACGAGGGCTGGTTGTTGCTGACCCATGGCGTCGGCGCGATGCGCAAATATTCGGTCGGCGCGGTGCTGCTCGACAAGGACGATCCGTCGAAGGTCATCGGGCGCTCCGTCGAGCCGATCCTGGCCGCGAAGGATCAGGATCGCGAGGGCTATGTGCCCAATGTGGTCTATTCGTGCGGCGCGATCCGCCACGGCGACTCATTGTTCCTGCCCTACGGAGTGGCGGACAGCTCGGTCGCGTTCGCGTTCGTGCCGATCAAGCAATTGGTCGCGACATTGGTCTGAAGCCAGTTGCCCCTAACCCCTCCCGCAAGCGGGAGGGGAATCCATCAGCGGACCATCTTCCTCGTGCGGCTGTAGAGCCAGGCGATCGATCCGAAGAAGACCAGCAGCGCGGCAAGTTCTGCCCATGGGGCATAGCCGGCGCCCATGATCCCGCCCGGGATTTCACCGCCGCGCACCGCGACGAAGAACGCGAAGCCGACGCCCCACAGACTTTCGCCGACGATCAGCCCGGTCGCCGCCAGCGTTCCCATTCGCTCGGCGAATTCGGGATTGGCGGTGCGCTTTGCCCAGCCGTCATAGAAATGCCCGATCAGCGCGCCGACCGGGATGAGCAGGGTTAGCGCCATCGGCAGGTAAATGCCCATGCCGACGCCGAGCGGGGGCAGCCGCATCTTGCCCATCTTGCCCAGCGTCTCGTCGATCGCGATCACGATTACGCCGATCAGCCCGCCAAGGCCGATCAGCGACCAATCGATCCCCGAACCGAGGATGCCCTGCGCCAATGCCGCGATCAGCGACGCCTGCGGCGCCTGCAGCGCATTGGGGCCCGCGCCGGGCATGCCGACGAACCCGAAGGTGTTCTTGAGCAGGTCGAGCACGATCGGAATGACCAGCGAGCCGAAGATCACGCCGAACACCAACGCGACCTGCTGTTTCCACGGCGTCGCCCCGACCAGCTGCCCGGTCTTGAGGTCCTGAAGATTGTCGTTGGAGATCGTCGCCACCGAAAAGACGATGCCGGTGGTGAACAAGGCATAAGCGATCAGCGCGCTGGCGCGGTGCGGATCGGTCTGATGTCCGAAAAAGGCGAGCAGGAGCAGAGACGCGCCGACCGCGGCGAGGATGCCGACACCCGACACCGGGCTGTTCGACGCGCCGATCAGCCCGGCCATATAGCCGCATACCGATGCGATCACGACCGCGACGAGCGCGATGTAGATCACGGTGCCGCCGATCACGGCAAAAGCATGTTCGCGGATCGGCCCGCCGGCGGAGAATTCCCACAACAGGAAGGCGATCAGCGGCAGCATCGCCAGGATCGTGCCGCCGACGATCGAGATCGGCAGGTCGCGCTCGGTCAGCTCGAGTATTTCGCCCTGGCCGCGCGCCTTCGACGCCGCCAATGCCGATCGGATGCCGCCGACGATCGGGCCGAGGATCTTGAACAATGTCCAGATCGCCGCGACGCCGATCGTGCCCGCGCCGACGAAGCGCACCTTGTTGCGGAAGATGTCGGTGACCACCGCATCAGTGACGCCCGGGACATGTGCGCTGAGCCACGGCACCAGGCCGACCCAGGCGATCAGCATGCCGAAGAACATCGCCGCCCCGACCGACAGCCCGACCAGGTGACCGACGCCGATCAACGCCATCGAGAAACTGGTCGAAACGCCGCTGACGCTCGGACCGATGCGGAAATTCTTGGCGGCGTCCGCGGCAACCACCTTGAGCGTCGCGAGCAACTGGAACAGGGCCGAAATCAGCGACGCGATCACGATGATCCGCAGGCCCTTGGCATTCTCCTCGCCGCCGTCGGTGCTGGTGCCGACCTTGAGCACCTCGGCCGCCGCGACGCCCTCGGGATAGGGCAAATCGGATCCGGTCACCAACGCGCGCCGCAAGGGCACCGAGAACATCACCCCCATGATGCCCCCGGTCGCGCACACCGCGACCGTCGTCCAATAGGGAAAGCCCTGCCACCAACCGACCAGGATCAGGCCGGGCAGCACGAAGATGATCGCCGACAAGGTCCCCGCCGCCGACGCGATCGTCTGGACGATATTGTTCTCGACGATATTGGCGCCCGGCAGCATCCGCAGGATCGCCATCGAAATCACCGCCGCGGGGATCGATGTCGCAAAGGTCAGCCCGACCTTCAGCCCCAGATAGACGTTCGCCGCGGTGAACAGGATGGTGATGATGCCGCCCAGGATCACGCCGCGAATGGTCAGCTCGGCGATCGGGCGGGTGGTGGCGGTGGTCATGCGCAAAACCCGGTTTGAAGTGGTCAAGGTGCCGGCGCGGCTAAACCGTTATGCGCGCGAACTGGGTGTCGCTGCGCTGAACGGAAAATCGCCCCGATCTGTCTGACCGAAACGTGGCACATTATTGCGGGTCTAGGACAGAAGATTCTGCGGGCGGCGTGAGCGACGCCGTGGTGTAGTCGCTGTGCAGTTGCCAGCCGAGCGCGGTGTAGAGTTCGCGGCCCGCTGGCGTCGCGCAGAGCATCGCATCATCCATACCGAATTGTCGCGCCTCGGTCGCCAGCGCGCGCATGATCGCGCTGCCTAGCCCGCGGCGCTGGTAATGATCGGCGACGTGGACACGATCGAACACTGTGAGGCCGTCGATGATGACGATACGAGCACGTGCGGCTTCATCGCCAGCGGCATCACGAATATGCGCCAACGTGATGGGTCCCTCGTTCGTGATGCGTATTTTGAATTCCGTAGGAATGACCGGCGGCCGGTCAAGCATGGCCGACAGCGGCGCCGTCATCATGTAGCCGGGCGTGGCGATCTCCCAACCGGGCGGCAGTAGCGGGCGGACGGCGTCAGCGGGGACGCAAACCTTGAGGTAGATGAGCGGGCGGTCGATGCTCGCCGCAAGCGGGCGGATCGCCTCGGCGTCGACCTGCGCGAAGATGTAGCGGCCGATCTGCTCGGGCTCGCCGACATGGATATACAGCCCACCGGCGCGCGCGACCGGCATCGCGGCGCCGCGTGACATCGCCCAGGCATCCGCCCAACGGGCGATCAGGTCGGGATCGGCGGCAGGCATCGCTCAGTCGGGCTTGGGGATCAGACCATATTCGACGTTGAGGTCGAGCAGACGGTGGCCATGGATCGATCGCGCCGCGATATCGACCACCACGACCAGAAAGATGTCGGGCCGGTCGGTCTCGATGATGATCTGGTCGTAGCGGCCGCGCGCGTCCTGATAGACGCGATCGACATCGTCGAAACTCTCGACGCCAAGCGCCCTGGGGTCGAGCGCGTCGACATAAGGCCAGATGTCGATGTCGAGATCGGCATCCTCGTCATCGGTGACGTCGAGCATCGGCTCGTCGAAACAGGCGGCGAACTCGGTCGCGCTCAATTCGCGCGGCGCGGTCAATCGAACCCGTTCTCGAGGAAGCGTTCGGCATAGGCGCAATGCATCGCAATGCCCTTGGCCATGACGGTTTCCTCGATCGTCATCTTGGTATTGTGGAGCGGCGGGTTCGTGGCGGGCTCGGAACCTTCGGGCGCGACGCCGATGAACGCCATAGCGCCGGGGACTTCGCGCAGGACATAGCTGAAATCCTCCCCGCCCATGATCGGCGCGGGCATCGGTTGCCATTGGCCCGGCTCGAGATCCTCGGAGATCTGCTTGAGCAGCGACACCGCGCGGGGGTCGCACATCGTCACCGGATAACCGTCGTCGATCCGCACCTCGGCGGTGCAGCCATGCGCGATGGCGATATTCCCGGCGATCCGCTTCAGGCCCTCGCGTGCCTTGTCGCGCGTCCTGGCGCTCAAGGTGCGCAGGGTGCCGATCATCTGCACCTCGTCGGGAATGATGTTATAGGCGCTGCCCGCCTCGATCTTGGTGATCGACAGCACGGCGGGGTCGGTCGCGGGGATCTGGCGCGCGATGAACACCGACAGCGCGGTGACGATCTCGGCGGCGACCGGGATCGGGTCCATCGCGTCGTGCGGCATCGCGGCGTGGCCGCCCGCGCCGCGGATCGTGAAGTTGAGCGCGTCGGTCGAGGCGAGCAACGCACCTGGGCGTGTCTGGATCGCACCGGCCCGCGCGTTGGGATAGATGTGGAGCGCGAACGCGCTGTCGGGGCGCTCGATATCGAGCAACCCATCCTCGATCATGAAGCGCGCGCCGTGATGCCCTTCCTCACCCGGCTGGAACATGAAGACGACGGTGCCGGGCAATTGGTCCTTGCGAGCCGACAGCGCGCGCGCGGCGCCGACCAGCATCGAGCAATGGCTGTCATGCCCGCAGGCGTGCATCGCATTGGGCACCTGGCTGGCGAAATCGAGCCCGGTCTCCTCGGGCATCGGCAGCGCGTCCATGTCGCCGCGCAGCAAGACGGTACGGCCATTGTCGCCGCCGCCGCGCAGGATCGCGATGAACCCGGTGGTCGAGGTCGATTCGTGGATTTCGAGCGGCAGGCCGTCGAGCGCGGCGCGCAGCTTGGCGGTGGTGCGCGGGCATTGGTTGCCGATTTCGGGATCGGCATGGATCGCGCGTCGCAGCGTCACCACGTCGGCGAGTTCGGCCTCGCCCGCGGCGATCCAGTCGGTGGAAAAGTCATTCATCACTGTCGTCCTCGAGTCTCGATCGCACGCTAGACCAATTAATTCGCGGAGGCATCATGCCGCGGCCAGCGCCTCACGCACGCGGCGCCCGATATTGCTGGCGAGCCCGGGCATCGCCGCAAGGTCTTGCAGTTCGGGCAGCGTCGCGCCGCCGCGGTTGACGATCGTCACCAGGCGCGAAAACACGAAGCCGGGGTTGGGACGCTCGGCGAGCACCAGCTCATCACCCGCCGCGATCGGTCCTTCGCGCAGCACGCGATAATACCAGCCCGAATGTCCTGTCCTCACCATGTGCTTGCCGAGCCGCGGTTCGCCGAGCGCCAGCGCCAGCTTGAAGCAGGGTTGGCGCGGCTGGCAGACCTGCAGCAGCGCGCCGCCGATCGCGTGGACGTCGCCGACGCAGAGATCGTCCTCGATCATCTCGTCGATGGTCAGATTCTCGCCCATCGCGCCGGCGACCAGGCGTGCCGCGAGATCGGGAAAGGCGGCCACCCAGTCGGGATAGCGGATGGACGGATAGGCATAGAGCGCCTTTTCGGGGCCGCCATGGACCGAGAGGTCCGCCTGATGGTCGCCATCCAGCCCGAGCGCGCCGGCATTGATCGGGCCTGATACCGCGCTCTTGATGAACGCGCTCGCCACGCGGTCGGGACCCAGCGGCGCGATGCGCCCGACCCTGAGCGAGGCGATCCGCGCGGTCATCGTCCCTTGAACAGCCCGTCGAGCAGGCCGTCGCCCGCACCGATGAAGATCGTGGTGGTGTCGGCCATGCAAAAACTCCCTCGTCCCGGTTGGGGACGAGGGAGGTTTAGCGGGCCAGCCCTGGGGCTGCCAAGTCAGGGATGGTAAAAGCTCGAAATGCGGTTGCCGCGCATGTCGAGGCTTGCACTCATCCGCCCTTGAGCTTGATCGCGATATACTGGCTGCCCTGGCGGGCTCGGGTCATGTAGATGAGCAACGTCGTCTTGCCCGCCGTCTTGGCCGCGCGGACCTGCGCGTCGAAATCGGCCGGGGTGCGCACCACCACCTTGTTGATCGACGAGATGATGTCGCCGCGCTGCAGGCCCTTGGCTGCTGCGTCGCTCGACATATCGACGCCAGTCACGACCACGCCGCTGACCTGACCCGGATTGACGCCGAGCGTATTGGCGATCTGCGGGGTGAGCGCGGTCACCTGCACGCCGAGCAAATTGACGCCGGCATGCAGTTCGGGCGCGCCGTTGCCGGGGGCGCCGTCGCCATCGTCGTCGCCGTCATTGCCGCCGGTGATCGAATTGGCGAGTTCTTCCTCGCTCGGGCGATTGCCGACGACCGCGTTTACCGTCATCGGCTTGCCGTCGCGGATGACGCTGAGCTTGGCGGAGGCACCCGGCGCGACGTTCGCGACGAGGTAGGGGAGAGTCTGTTCGGGGGTCACGTCCTCACCGTTGACCGCGACGATGACGTCACCCTGCTTGAGGCCGGCTTTCTCTCCGGGGCCGCCCGGCTCGACGCGGTTGACCAGCTCGCCGCGGTCCTTGGGCAGACCAAGCGTGCCGGCAATATCCTCATCGACCGGCTGACGACCGATCCCGAGATAGCCGCGCTGGACCTTGCCGCCCTTGATCATCGTGTCGATGATCGGCTTGGCCGAGGCGGCGGGAATCGCGAAGCCGATGCCGACCGATCCTTCGGACGGCGAATAGATTTGCGAGTTGATGCCGATCACATTGCCGTTGAGGTCGAACATCGGGCCGCCCGAATTGCCCTTGTTGATCGCCGCGTCGGTCTGGATGAAGCGGTCGTAGGCGCCGCCCTGGCCGGTGACGCGGTTGAGCGCCGAGACGATGCCCGCCGTGACGGTGCCGCCCAGGCCGAACGGCTCACCGATCGCGATCACCCAGTCGCCGACCCGCGCCTTGGTCGAATCGCCGAACTTCACATAGGGGAGGTTGGTCGCATCGACCTTGAGCACCGCGAGATCGGACGCGGTGTCGCTGCCGATCACTTTCGCGACATATTCCTTGCGATTGAACAAGGTGACGGTGATCGATTCGACCTTGGCGCCGCGCGCGCCGGCGGTGATGACATGGGCGTTGGTGACGATATAGCCATCGGGCGAGACGATGAAGCCCGACCCCAGGCTCTGGCCCTCGCGGGTAATCGGCGGGCTGTTATCCTGGCCGCCTTGCTGACCCAACATTCCCCCGAACAGATCGCCGAACGGGTTGCCGCTCGACGAAATCTGCACTTTTTGCTTGGTCGAGATGTTGACCACGGCGGGCTGCAGCTTGGCGACCATGTCGGCGAAGCTCATCGGTGCCCCGGCCTTGGGCGCGGCGGCGGCGATGGCGCCCGGCTCGTTCTGCGCGTTCTGCGCATAAGAGGGCGACAGAACCGTCGTCGCGGCGCCCCCGAGCAGCAGGGCGGTAGTAATGGCGTAGGCGTAGCGCACTTGGGTTAATCCTCTTCGTCTCGGTATGCCCCGTTTGGCTTGTTGTTGCCCTCCGAAGCCTGAACGGCGATTGAATATGAACGAACTGCAAGGAACGTGATTGGTCAAACCCGCCACGGTCCGATCGGTTCAGAACATCACTTTCCGTTGCCTTCGAATTCCTTCAGGTACGAATTGTCCGGCGTCAGGATCAGGTTGGTCGAGCCGGCGGGCAATTTGCCGTTGGCATCGGGACCGAACGTGACCCGGTACGACTGCATCGCACGATAGAAATCGTAAAAAGCCGGATCCTTGTTGAACGCTTCGGCGTAGATCTTCGCCGCCTGCGCATCGGCCTCGGCACGAATGATCGCCGCGTCGCGCTGACCCTCCGAGCGGATCGTCTGCGCCTGCTGTTCGCGCGTATTCTTCATCCGGTCGAGCGCCGATTGCAGCGGCGACCCTTCCGGATAATCGGCGTGCTTGATCCTGACGTCGATGATCTGGACACCGTAATTGCGCGCGTAACGCTGCAGCGCGATCTGGATATTGTCCATCAGCTCGCTGCGTTCGGGGCTGAGCAAGGCGTCGAAATCGACCTTGCCGAGTTCCGAGCGCAACGCCGAGGCGAACAACGGCGTCAGCTGGGCGCGGACGCGGTCCTCGGCGCCCGAGGTTAACCCCATCGACTGGACGAGGCGCAGCGGATCGACGATGCGGAAGCGTGCGAAGGCGTCGACCTCGAGCCGCTGCTGGTCGGTCGACAGCACCGGCTGGTTGTCGAGATCGAGGTCGAGCACGCGCTTGTCGATCCAGATCAGGCGATCGACCAGCGGAATGCGCGCCATCAGCCCCGCGCCGGTATGGCCGAGCGCCTCGCCTTGCTTCCAGCGATTGACCGTGCCGATCGGGTTTTCGAACTGGACGACGACGACTTGCTTGGTCTCGGGAACGATCGCGACCGTGCTGGCGAGCAGGATCACGGCGAGCAGGGCGATGACGCCGAGCGAGATCGGATTGCGCAGCCAGCTCATCAATGTGCCTCCCCCTGCGGGGCGTCGGGCAATTTCCTGATACTCCCTGGTACCGGCAGGAACGGCGCGATGTTGCGCGGTTCGATGATCGTCTTGTCGTTCTTGGACAGGATTGCTTCCATCGTTTCGTAATACATGCGCCGGCGCGTCACTTCGGGCGCGAGCTTGTACTGCTGGTAAACGCTATTGAACGCCGCCGCCTGGCCCTGGGCGATCGCCACCACCTGTAACGCATAGCCGCGCGCCTGGGTGACGTTCGACTGCCGCTCGTTCTGCGCGGCGGTGACGTTCTTGAACGCGTCGTTCACTTGCGCCGGTGCGGCGGCATTGTTCAGCGCAACGTTCACGATGCGAATGCCCGACTGATATTCGTCGAGGATCTGCTGCATCGTGAGGGCGACCTGGGTCTGGATCGACAATTTGCCCGCGCCGAGCACGTCATCGAGCGTCGAATTGGCGATCGCCGCGCGCACCGCGGTTTCGGCGGTCGCCTTGACCGCGTCGTCCGGCTTGTCGAGCTCGAACACGTATTTTTGCGGGTCGATGATGTTCCACTGCACCGAATAGCTGAGGTCGACCAGATTGCCGTCGCGGGTCAGCACCAGATTGGGTCCGCCGCCGCCATTCCCGGTGTCGGGGAATTGAAAGGTCTGGATGCCCATGACGTTGATCGTCCTGACCGAGGCGATCGGCGCGGGCAGCGTCCAATTATAGCCCGGTCCGATCGTGCCCGAATAGCGTCCGAAATAGGTCACCACGCCGCGTTCCTGCGGTCCGATCACGTGCAGGCTGGTGAAGGCGATCCACAGCACTACCAGCAGGCCGACGCCCGCCAGCCACAACGACCGCGCGTTGCCGCCGCCCGGAAGGCGGAAATTGCCACCCCCGCCGCCGCCGCTGCCGCGACCACCGCGCGCGCGCTTCAACAGGTCTTCGATTCCGTTGCCCGGCCGCGGACCGCGAGCGCCCGGCGCCTGCGCCCAGGGATTGCGTGGGCCGGCATCGTTGCCGCCATTGCCATCGCCGCCTCCGGCGTCGGAATCACCTCCGCCGCTACCGCCCCAGGGGCTCTTGGGCTTGTCGGACATGGCTTGGGAAAGGCGGCGCCGCCAGGGCAGGGCAATCGTCATATCCGCCTTTATAGGTGCCGTTGCGCGGAAAAACAGTGGCAAGCGGCGGTTGCGGTCCTATCTGGCGCGCATGAACGACAAGACGGGGCTGGCGGCACGCGTCGCCGAGGTGGCGGGCAACCGCGCGACGGTGAGGCTGGACGGTGATCGAGCGAGCGTGATTCTCGACGTTACCGGGTTGGATGTGGACGCGCGCGATTCGCTGGAAACGGCGGTGCGCGCCGCTGTCCTGGCCGGCCCCGAAGCGCGCGAGGTGCGTATCGCGATGACCAGCGAACGGATCGGCCGCAAGCTGATCGCGGTCGCCAGCGGCAAGGGCGGCGTCGGTAAATCGACGGTGGCGGCCAATCTGGCGATCGCCTTGGCCAAAGCGGGGCGCAAGGTAGGGCTGGTCGATGCCGACATCTACGGGCCGTCGCAGCCGACCCTGATGGGCGTCGAGGGGATCAAGCCCCAGGCGCGCGACAAGACGATGATCCCGGTGGCGACCGCGTTCGGCGTGCCGGTCCTGTCGATGGGACAGTTGGTGGCGCCGGGCCAGGCCATCGCCTGGCGCGGCCCGATGGCGGCGAGCGCGCTGGGGCAATTGATCGAGGGCGATTGGGGCGCTGCCGACACGTTGGTGGTCGATATGCCGCCGGGCACCGGCGACGTGCAGCTGACGATGATTCAGAAATACAAGCCGGCGGGCGTGGTGATCGTGTCGACTCCGCAGGACCTGGCGCTGATCGACGCACGCCGCGCGGCCGATTTGTTCGGCAAGGCCGGCGTGCCGGTGATCGGGGTGATCGAGAATATGGCGGGCTATCGCTGTCCGCATTGCGGCGAATATTCCGATCCGTTCGGGCAAGGCGGCGCGGAGGTCGCGGCGCGCGAGATGGGCGTCCCGTTCCTCGGGCGCGTGCCGCTGGAAATGGCGATCCGGATCGCCTCCGACGCGGGGACACCGCCCGCTGCCGGGAACGGGGCAGAGGGTGCCGCGTTCGGAGAGATAGCCGGGAAAGTGAACGACTGGCTTTCCGCCGGTCGTTAGCCGAACGGATTTTGGGAGACGGACATGCCGCTCAGCGCTGACCAGGATATTCGTGAGTTGCTGACCAATGCGCGCACCATCGCGATGGTTGGCGCGTCGGATCGCCCCGACCGTCCGAGCTATGGCGTGATGGCGATGCTGCAGCGCCACGGCTATCGGGTGATCCCGGTCAATCCGCAGATCACCGGCGAGCATGTTCACGGCGAATATGTCTTCCACGACCTTACCCAGATCGGCGTGCCGATCGACATCGTCGATATCTTCCGCCGGCCGCAGGCGGCGGGTGAGGCGGTCGATGAAGCGATCGCCTCGGGCGCGAAGGCGGTGTGGATGCAGTTGGGCGTGATCAATGAGGATGCCGCGGCGCGTGCCGAAGCCGCGGGGCTGAAGGTGGTGATGGACCGCTGTCCGGCGATCGAGATTCCCCGGCTGGGCGTGCCGCGCATCGTCGCTTGACGCGAAACCGCCGCAATCGCGGGTCATTACGGGTGCGTACATAGCGTCGATGGAGTCGGATCATGCTGTGGTGGCTGGTGATGATGCAGGCGGCCCCGCAACTCGATACGGCGATGGATCGCTATCGGGCCGCCACGCGAGCGACGATCGACTGCCATGACAACCAGCCCGACGACATCGTCATCTGCGGACGGCGCGAGGCCGATCGCTATCGCGCGCCATTGACGGTGATCGACCCCAACGACCCCAGGAACGAGGGTGTGCCTGCCGAGCGTGAACGGCTGCAGGCGAAGACCAACAATTGCCAGGAAAAGTCGACCTTCCTCGTCGGTTGCGGGGCGGCCGGCGTGTCGGTCAGCACGCGATCCGGCGTGTCGTTGATGGGCGAGCGACCAATCGCCCCGTAAATAGGTCGAACTGCAGGAAAAATCTGGCCGCTCCGGGCGCACCATCTGGCGCTGAGGAGCGTCTTGTGGCCTCATATGTGGGCGTTTGGGGTGCTCGAGGCAGGGGTCGGTCCGATGCTCACGCCGTTGCTGTTCGTCATGTTGGGCGCTGCCGCGCACAACCCGAATCTGAAGCTGAATTTCTCGCTGAAGCCGCAGGCGCCGCCGACGCGATGCGTGGGCAGCTGTGCCGATCGCTATCGCCTGCCGGCATCGAGCGACGATATCGAATCGATCAAGGATCGCGCGGTGGCCGACGACGGCAGCAAATGCGACGTGATCGGGGCGATGCGCTGCCTCAGCAGGCGCCGCACCGTGTTGCGGTCGGACGAAAATCCGATGGATACATTGCGGGCGAATTTCCTGCCGCATTAACGCCGGGATCGCGGTATAGTCGTGTCGCGGGAGGCTCGTTATGCCTGGATTGCTGATGTTGTTGGCTTTGCAGGCCGCCGCGACGCCGGCTGCCGCTCCTCCTCGGACGCCCGCCACCGATACGCCCGAGCGGTTTTCTATCCTGGTCCCGGTCGCCAACGAGCCGTGCGTGCGCCATGTCGACGGCAAGGACATCGTCGTGTGCGGCAATCCGCTGCCCTCGCAGACATTGCCCTATCCGGAGGAAATAACGCCCGACGGCCCGGTGCCGTCCAATCCCTACAAGAGCGGCGCCGGCGCGCTGGCGGCGCAAAGCACGCCGTGCCCGATCAGCCGGAACTGCGTCGTCGGCTTTGGCCCGCCGCTCGTACCGATCATCAAGGGTGCGGCGGATCTCGCCAAAAAGGCATTCGCGAAAAAGCCCGACAAGACCGGGCGCGTCGCGATCCCGCTCGACGACGCGCCGCCGTCGACCGACGGGAAGTTGCTGCCATAGGGGCGTAATCTAGCCCAGGATATGCATCCACAGGGGTTCGCCGGCCAGGCTTTGCGACCCGCGCAGCTTTTCGAGCGCCTGGGCGACCGCGCGCTCGGGGCCTTCGTGCGTGACGATCGCGACGAGCACGCTGCCGTCGGCGTTGACGCCGCGCTGCATCAGGCTTTCGATCGAGACGCCGGCGTCGCGCATCGCCGCGGCGATCTCCGCCAGCACGCCGACGCGGTCAGCGACCATGAAGCGCAGATAGGCGCGGCCACGACGGTCGCCGCTGTCGGCGGTGGGCAGCACAGTCAGGTCGGCGGCGGGCATCGCATAAGGCGGCCCGAATTCGTCGCGCGCGATGTCGATCAGGTCGGCGACCACCGCCGACGCCGTCGGCCCATCGCCCGCGCCCGCGCCCTGGAACAGCAGCCGGCCGACGAAATTGCCCTCCGCGACGACCGCGTTGAGCGCACCCGAGACGTGCGCGAGCGGATGGCTGAGCGGGATGAGATGCGGGTGGACGCGCTGGAACAGCCCCTTCGACCCGGCTTCGGCGATGCCGACGAGGCGGATGCGATAGCCCAGTGTCGCGGCTTCCGCGATATCGGCGGCGAGGACATGGCGAATGCCGCCGGTCGCGACATCGGCGAAGGCGGGGCGCGTGCCGAATGCCAGGCTGGCGAGGATCGACAGCTTGTGCGACGCGTCGACGCCGTCGATGTCGAAGCTGGGATCGGCCTCCGCGAACCCCAAAGCCTGCGCCTCGGCGAGGACGTCGGCGAAGTCGCGTCCTTCGGCTTCCATCTTGGTCAGGATGAAATTGCAGGTGCCGTTGAGGATGCCGTAGACCCGGCTGATCTCGTTGGCCGCCGCACCCTCGCGCAGGCCCTTGATGACGGGGACGCCGCCGGCCACCGCGGCTTCGAACTTGAGCGCGGCATTGGCGGCCTCGGCTGCTTCGGCGAGTTCCAGCCCGTGATGCGCCATCATCGCCTTGTTGGCGGTGACCAGCCCCTTGCCGCCGGCCAGCGTCGCGCGGGCGAGCGTCAGCGCGGGCCCGTCGGACCCGCCGATCAGTTCGACCACCACGTCTGCGTCGTCGCGATGCGCCAACGCGGCGGTGTCGTCGACCCAATCGAACCGTTCGATGTCGACACCGCGATCCTTGGCGCGATCGCGCGCGGACACCGCGACGATCTCGATCGGCCGACCGGCACGCCTGGCGATCAGCGCGCCATTGACGTCAAGGAGTTTGATCACGCCGGCACCGACGGTGCCGAGGCCAGCGAGCGCGACGCGCAGCGGTGAGGTCGAAGTCATCGCTTTCCCGCGTAGAGGAACTTTATCGGCCGCCGCAAGCGTTCATGGCGGACCGACGAGCGTCGAAAAAGTTGCGGAGGCGTTAGATCCGGTTGCGCGCGATGCCCAGGGCGTTGGCCAAGGCGGCACGGCGCAGCACGACGCTCGACGGTCCGGGGACGCGCGATCCGGCCAGGCAACCGGCGAACACCGGGTCCAATCGGCGCGCGGCGGCGAGCGAAAGATCGGAGCCGAGCGGCGCGCGGACAAAGGCAAGCGCGCCGCCGCGGTCGCGCTGGACCACGCAATGCCCCACCGTTGACCACAAGCGTAACAGGCTGGTCGGACTCGACGTCGTCCGTTCCACGCGGGTGACGTCGTCGGGTTCGCCCGCGAACAGATCGGCGCCGGGGCGAGCCACTGCGATCGAGGCGAGCAACAGCCCACTCGTCATGATGCAGGTCGCAAGTACAGCGCGGCGCATATTTCCCTCCCGATACAGGCGCTTCCGTAGCACGAAACGATCAGGCTTTCACGAGGCCAATTTCGACCAGCCGCTCGTGCAGATAATCGTGCGCGGTGATCGGGTTCGGATAGCGATTGGGATTGTCCGCGCTGATGCAGCCCGACAGCGTCTCGATCAGGAATTCCGGATTGGGATGCAGGAAGAACGGCATCGAATAGCGCGAGAAGCCGCGGCGCTCGGGCGGCGGGTTGACGACGCGGTGCGTGGTCGACGGCAGGACGTTGTTGGTCAGCCGCTGCAGCATGTCGCCGACATTGACCACCATCGCGCCCTCGGGGGGACGGATCGCCAGCCATTTGCCGTCGCGGTCGAGCAGTTCGAGCCCCGCTTCCTCGGCGCCGAGCAGCAACGTGATCAGGTTGATGTCCTCATGCGCGCCGGCGCGCACGCCCTCGGCATCGGCCGGGATCGGCGGATAATGGAGCAGGCGCAGGATCGAATTGCCGTGGTCGACCACGGTCTCGAAATAATCGGGCGCCAGCTTGAGGTGCCGCGCGATCGCCGACAACAGGCGCAGGCCGGCACGGTCGAACGCGTTCCACAAATCGGTCAGCGCTTCCCGGAACTCGCCCGGGCGCGACGGCCAGACATTGGGCATCATCGTCGCCGCGGCGGGATGGCCGTCAGGCAAGTCACGACCGACATGCCAGAATTCCTTGAGGTCGACGTGCTTGGCGTCCTTGGCGATCTCGGTCTTGAACGGCGTATAGCCGCGTTGGCCGCCCAGCGCCTTGTCGTAATAGCCGCGCTTCTCGTCCTCGGGCAGCGCGAAGAATTGTTCGGTCAGGCTCCAGGCGCGCTGTATCAGCGGCAGCGAAATGCCATGATCGGCGACGATCGCGAACCCGAAGCGTTCGAACGACCCACCGAACGCCGCGGCAAAGGCGGCGGGATCGCGCGCCTCATCGGCGAGGCTGAGGGTCGGAACCTGGGCGGCGGGGGTATCGAGCATGAATAGTGTCCGGAATTTTCGAAAGCAGGGATGATAGACCCTCGCCACTCGTCCGTCACCCCAGCGCAAGCTGGGGTCTCAAGAGGCTTAAGGTACGCTTGCGGCACCGACCCCAGCTTGCGCTGGGGTTACGCTCACCCGCCCATGTCGATCGTGCCGCTCGCCTTGTTCGCGCCCTGGTCGGTCAGCTTGAGCACGAACGGCTTGCCGTCGTCGGTCTTGCCGGTCAGCCCGGCGCCGTCGGCCGACAGCGTGAAGCCCGCCTTGCCGAGGCGCTCCTTGAGCCAGTCACGCACCGTCGCGGCGGTTGCCGGGCTGGTGAAGGCGACGCGGACCTTGCCGCTGTCCTTGCCCTCATCCTTGTCGTCATCGCCGCCATTGACGTTGATCGAGCTGATCGTCGACCCGGGATAGAGGTGCACTCCGTTCATCTCGAAATCGTTCGCGTCGACCGAGAATTTGGGCAGCTTCAGGTCGGCCTTGAAGCCGTTGGTGTCGATCTTGAGATTGCCCGAACTGTCGATGCCGCCCGACACGGCGCCGTCCGAACTGTTGCTGCTGAAGCTGATCGAGGTGCTGTTGCCATCATGGTCACCGCAGGCGGCGAGCGCCAGCGCGGCGGCGGCAAGAGGTATCAAACGAAGCATGGCGGGCTCCCATAGTGCATTATGTGAATAATACACCAGGGCGCCCGCCACGGCAAGAACCTACGGCGCGTCAGCCGTTCATCATTTTTTCCATCGTCTTCTGATGGAGCCAGATGTTCATCGTCGCGGTGTCGTCCTGGTCGCCGGTATAGCCGAGCTCGGTAGCGAGCTGCTTGCGCGCATCCAGGCTCGAATCCTGGCCCATCGCCTTCATCAGGTCGACGATCGATTCGCGATAGTTGAGATCCTGGCCGAGCGCGTCGGCGTGCTGCTGGAGCACCGCGTAGATCTGATCCTCGGTCAGCGTCGCAGGTGGCGGCGGAGGCGGCGGCGGCGGAGCGTCAGCCTCGGCGGGCGGCGGCGGCGGTGCGGCAGCCGCGGCGGCCGAACCGAAGATGGCGTCCTTGATCGTACCGAAGATGCTCATGCTATTCTCCTCACGTCTCTACCCCCGAAGGGATTGGCTTAGGACCTGTACTCGCGACCGGCAATGGCCGTGATGGTCCGCTATCGGCAGACTATTCCGGTTACGTGACAAAATTTTTTCGGGGCTGATTTGTTGGCGCGGCTGGGGCATGGGGGTGGAATGCCGCAGCCTGGGGATCCTTCTCGCGACGAATCCGCGTCGCCGATCCATTTCGTGGAGTTCGTCGCGCTGATCGCCGCGCTGATGGCGCTCGGCGCGCTCGGCATCGACACGATGCTGCCCGCGCTGCCGGAGATTGGCCACGACCTGAATGTCGCGGCGCGCGATTTGCCGCTGGTGATCGTGATGTTCTCGGGCGGATTCGGCGCGGCGCAGCTGGTCCATGGGCCGCTTGCCGATCGCTACGGCCGGCGGCCGGTACTGGTCGGCTCGATGGTGCTCTACATCCTGATGAACCTGGTCTGCGCGATGGCGAAGAGCTTCGACCTGCTGCTGATCTCGCGCGTCTGCGCGGGTGTGGCGATCGCGGCGACGCGCGTGGTGACGATCGCGCTGATCCGCGATTGCTATTCGGGGCGGGCGATGGCGCGCGTGAGCAGCCTGGCGGTGATGACCTTCATGATCTTTCCGATCATCGCGCCGAGCATCGGCCAGTTCATCCTGCTGATGGGATCGTGGCGGCTGATCTTCAACATGATCGCGATCGTCAGCGTGGTGATCGTATTGTGGTTCCTGGTCCGGATGCCGGAGACCTTGCCGCCGGAGCGCCGCGTGCCGCTCGAGGCGAAGCTGCTCCTGGGCAATTGGAAGCGGACGCTGCAGGATCGTCTGTCGGTGGGCTATGCCGCCGCGGTGATCGGGCTGCAGGGCGCGCTGTTCGGCTATATCACCAGCATCCAGCCGATCGTCGAAAAGGTGTTCCACCAGCCGCAGCGATTGGGGCTGATTTTCGCCGCCTGCGCGGTGACGATGGCGTGCGGCAATCTGCTCAACTCGCGGATCGTGATGTGGCTCGGCATGCGCCGCATCTCGCACGGCGCCATGGTCGTGCTGATCGTTGCGGCGTCGGCCAGCCTGGTGATCAGCTATCTCGGCCTGGAGAATATCTGGACGTTCGTCGCGCTGCAGGCAGTGACGATGGCCTGCTTCGGGCTCGCCGCGTCGAATTGCTCGGCGATGGCGATGATGAACATGGGGGAGATCGCCGGCACCGCATCGAGCCTGCAGGGATTCGTCGTCACCACCGGCGGCGCCGCGATCGGCGGGCTGATCGGGCGAGCGTTCGATGGAACCACCGTACCGCTGCACCTTGGCTTCCTGACCGCCGGGGTGGTAGCATTGGTGCTGGCAGCGATCGTCGAGCGCGGTCGCCTGTTCCGCCCGGCCTAGTATCGACCCCGACGGAACCCGAAGCCCGCGCCGCCGTTCGCACCCTATTCAGTCGTGGAGATGGAGATGGGCGGTTATCAAGTATCGGGGCAAAGCCCCGGCGACGACGGATTTGACGAAGAAGGCTATGACGAAAGCCAGCGCGCCGAAATATTGGAAGCGACGCGCGACGGGCCGACCGACGGCACGATCCTGACCGATCTCGACCCCGATCTGGGCGACGAGCCCGACAAGGACGATGTCGAGATGTCCGACGACGATGTCGGCGAGGAAGATGACGACGCCGACCTGGACGAAAACGATATCGACGAGGACGAGGCCCAGGACGGATTCGACGACGGCGATACGGACGACGACGACTTGTCCGACGCCGATGACGAGGCGCTCAATTCCTGACGGCAAGTCGCCGGCGTTGACCGTCCGCCAATGGCCGCCTTAGGCTTCCCTTCCGACCGGAAGCCGAAAGGAGAGCCGATGCCCAGGGATCCGCGCGTCGACGCCTATATTGCCGGCAGGAACGATTTCGCGAAACCGATCCTCACGCATCTGCGCGACCTGATCCACGGCCATGCGCCCGCGGTCGAGGAAACGATCAAATGGAGCATGCCGTTCTTCACCTATAAGGGCGAATTGCTCGCCAACATGGCGGCGTTCAAGGAACATGCCGCGTTCGGTTTCTGGGATCGGCTGGGCCTGGCGACCGGCAAGGAAGGCGATGCGATGGGGCAATATGGCCGCCTGACCGATGTCGCGACCTTGCCGCCCGACACATTGTTGCTCGACCGGCTCGACCAGGCGCTGGCCAAGATCGATGCCGGTGAAAAGCCCAAGCGGCCGGCCCGCGGCAGCAAACCCGAAGCAGAGGTTCCACCCGC
>DASVNU010000179.1:0-17011 GCA_036383655.1 Sphingomonas sp.
GTCGTTGCCGGCCTCTGGCACCGCTGCCGGGAAACGCGCCTGACCGATCAGGCGGTCGTCCGCCGCGATCGAGTCATAAGCCGCGGCATGCGCCGGGCTCGCCTCGATCCAGGCGATGAAATCGGCCCAGCCATGCTCGTCGGCATCGGCGAGGCGAAGATGCCAGCCGATAGCCTGGTCGATGATATCCGACTGGTCAGCCTCCACGATCTTTGCCCCTTTCCTCATGCTGACGACGCGCTGCTTCGGAATCCTCAGCAAATCGGGCGATTCGGTCGTGAATTTTGCGATATGCGCGCTGCAACAGCTTTTCGACGCCGCTGATGCTGATCCCGAGATGCTCGGCGATCACGCGCTGCGGCTGCTCTTCCAGCCTGAACATGCGCAGCGCGGTCGCCATCCGTTCGGGCATGTCGGCAATGGCCCCTTCAACCTCTTGCCACTGGTCGCGTGCCATCAGCGCGCGCTCCGCATCGGGCAATTCGTCGGCGCCCGGCTGGCTGTCGACCCAGACGGCGTCGCGGGTGCTGCGCCGCGCCGCCGCGATACGGCGGTCGGTCGCGAGATTGGCGGCGATGCGATAGAGGAAGGCGGCAGGCTGGGCGACCGGCTGGTCGGCCAGGCGATCGATCCGCAGCCACATGTCCTGCAAGACATCCTCGGCATCCTCGCGATTGCCGAGGCGCGCGATCAGCAATCGCAACAGCATCGGGCGTTGCGCAAGGAAGATGGCCCTGAGACCGCCCGCTGCCACTGTCGTCGCATCCCCGGTCAGGCAGGGAATGCCAGACCTCCGGCCGCTGCCATGTCGGCGATTGGCCAGTTGCGCAAGGCTTCGGCTTCGCGCGCCCGTGCCGCGGCGATCGTATCGCCGGGGCGTGCGCCGGCGCCGGGATGGCACATCACCAGATGCGTCCTGCCCGGCTTGCGCAGAAAGCGAGGGAATAGCGTGCGATAATCGCCGGCAAAGTCGTAATGACCGGCAAAGCTGTCATTGGTCGTCAGGCCGACCGCCGCCGCGGCGCGGCGCAGCCCGCGCGAATGCCACGCGCTGCCGATCGCCTTGCCGGCAAACGGGCGCGCCAGCATCGCCGACAGCCGATCGGTGCAATCGCGAATCCAGGCATCGGGGCCCCGCAGCGCGGTTTCGGCCAGCACGATGTCGCGGATACCCGGAAGCGCATGGGCGTGCTGGTGCCCATCGACAAAGGCGGGCGGGCGGCCGAGCGCGTCGATGAAGGCGTCGAACTGCGCGCTGACTTCCGCCGCGATCTCGTCGAGCGGCACCGAACCGCGCGCCGCCATCCGGCCGAGCGCGTTGATCGCCGGCAGCCGGCGGGCGGGCGCCAGCTTAGGCATCGCGGTGATCGGGGCTTCGTCGGTCAGCGTCAGGTGCAGGCCGATCTGGACATGATCGGCCAGGCTGTAGAGCAGCGCGCTGTCGGTCGGCCAGCCGGGCATCGCCGCCATGCAACTGATGGCGTTGATCCTGCCCGCCTGAGCCAGACCGGCGATCGTTTCGCTCACCTCCCGCGAAAAAGCGAAATCGTCAGAGCACAGGATGAGGCGAGGCAAATGCCGGTCCTTCGAGATGTTGATATTGCCGTTCGCGGATGCGGTTGCTGAGCAGGCGCCGTCGTCCGAGCCGCGCGGCAAGGAAGGAATAGAAGAACCAGTCGCCGGCTCGCGGTGCCGCGGCGGCATAGACCAGCCGCTCGAACAAGGTCCAGCGGATCGAATCGCGGTCACGCTCGCGCAATGACGGGGCGCACCAGAGGTCCGCGGAATAGCCCATCGTGCCGCGCCGCATCACCCGGTGGATGATTTCGTGATCCTCGAGCACATAATTCCAGCGATCCCCATCGAACCCGCCGGCGGCGCGCAACGCCTCCGTGCGGAATGCTTGACCGGCGCCGCCGGCATGCGACTGCCGCGGCAACAGGCGTGCGACGGCCAGGAACTGACGAGCAATGGCGCGGCGCGCCTTGTGGCCAACTCCCGGTGCGACGAAATAGGCGCCAGCCGCGACATGGTCCGGCCGCGCCAAGATCCCAGCAGCCGCGGCGAGATAGTGTACCGGATAGATCGTATCGGCGTCACACGTCGCGACCCAGCGCGTGTGTACCCAGCCGAGGCCGGTGCGCAGCGCCGCGACCTTGCCCGGCCTGGGTTCGGTGATCAGCAGATAGTCGATACCGTGATCGCGGCATGCCGCGCGGGCCACCGCCGCGCTGTCGTCGGTCGACCCGTTGTCGATCAGGATCAGGGTCAGCGATACCGTTTGCGCGGCCAGGCTGGCGATGGTCGCGGCAAGGTAGTCGCGTTCATTGAAGAAGGGGAGCAGCACGCTCCAGGCGGGCTTGGCCCGCCTGTCGGTCCAGCGGGTTTGGCGGGTGCTGACCGGATCGAGATCGAGATACATTGATGGGCCGTCCGCTCGAGTATGGGGCAGGGTGGAAGCCGGCGACCGGCGCGTGACGTGAAGCTGGACCCCCGTCATCGCACCGGCGCCGACTTACGCAGCCCCCGATCAGTGACGACGCGCGTGCCGCCGATCCACACCGGTCGACATAGAAAAAATTAACCGGGCGCCGGTTATCATCTCCGATTGCCCCAACGACGTGCTCGAGCGATTCCGCACCGGTGGCGCGAAAAATAAGTCGCATGACGTCGCCGCCGCCGCCGCCTAATTGGATCGGCCGTGGCATCCCCGGCATTCAGCGATCGATGGACGAACGTTTTGCCGGCGCGGCTGTCGCGGACCGGCGTATTCCTGTTGTTGCTGGCGATCGCGGTCGCGATCCGAGCGCGCGATTTCGGCAATCCGATCGTCCATGTCGACGAGCAATATTATCTGCTGGTCGGCGATCGCATGTTGCACGGCGCGGTGCCTTATATCGATATCTGGGACCGCAAACCGGTCGGCCTGTTCCTGATCTTCGCCGCCATCCGGCTTCTCCCCGGCGACGGCATCCTCGCCTATCAACTGGTCGCGACCTTGTTCGCCGCGGCCACCGCGTGGCTCGTCGCGCGCGGCGGCAGGCGGCTCGGAGCAAGCCCTGGCGGCGCCGTGGCGGCCGGCGTGGCCTATATTCTGTGGCTCTCGCTGCTCAGTGGCCGGGGCGGGCAGTCGCCGGTCTTCTACAATCTGTTCATGGCCGGCGCCGGATTGCTGACCCTGCAGTTGCCAGAACTCGCCGGGCGCGGCGATCGCCGGGCAATCATGGCCAGCGGCTGCGCCGCCTGCCTGCTGGCAGGACTGGCGATCCAGACCAAGTACACGCCGGCGATCGAAGGAGCGTTCTTCGGGCTCGCGCATCTGTGGTTCCTGCGTCGGGCGGGCACGTCATGGCCGGCGATGGCGGTCACGGCCGTTGTCTGGATGGCGCTGGGCGCTGCGCCCACCGCGATCGTCGTCGCAAGTTATTACGAGCGGGGGCCGGCGGTCTTTCAAGCCTTTTGGTTCGCCAACTTCGCCTCGATCGCGCTGCGCAAGGGATATCCGGCGGCGAAGATAGCGGCGCGGCTGGCGGGCACGACGACGCAATTGTCGCCCTTCATCGCTTGCGCGATCATCGCCTGGCGGACGCGGACGCGGCCGTGGCGGATCGAAACGCTGCTCGCGTTCGCCTGGCTCGCCGCCGCCCTGATCGCGTTCGCGGTGATCGGCGCGTTCTTCGATCATTACGCGCTGCCGCTGATGGTGCCGCTGACGATCATCGCCGCGCCGGTGCTGGGGCGCTGGCGAGCCGCGCTCGCGGGGACGGCCGCGGTCGGCGTGTTGTTGTTCGTCTTCCACCTCGCCACCGAGCGCGATGATCGCGGCTCGGCCTATCTCGTTGCACGGGCGATGGCCGCCAACGACGGCGGCGAATGTCCCTATGTCTTTGCCGGAGATTCGATCCTCTATCATCTGGCGCACGCCTGCCTTCCGACCGCTTATGCATTTCCCTCGACGCTTGCCTATGAGCCCGAACAAGGGGCGACGGGGATAGACGAGGCCGCCGAGGTGCGGCGCATCATGGCGCGGCACCCGCCGGTAGTGGTGACGATGGACCAGCCGCTCGCGCCGTGGAACCGCGACAGCCTCGCCGTGATGACGGCTGCGCTGGCGAATGATTACCGCCCCGTCATGGCGGTGCCGCGTGATGGAGACCATCTGCTCGTCTACCTGCGCCGCGATCGTGCGTGGACACGATGAAAATGCGCCGTGCGCAGGTGCGGGTCGGGCGGGTCGGCGACGTCTGGTTTTCACTTTCCTTACCATCCGGACCGGATCTGATGCGCCTGACCAATTTCGTTGCCGGACTTGTCGTTTGCTTCCTCACCATCAGTGCCGTGCCGGTCGGCGCCGAGCAGATCGGGCAGGACGCCGATCTGTGCAGGGCGGGCCGCGGTCCGGCGATCCAGGTCAACGTCCAGGGCCTCAAGGATCGTCGCGGCGAATTGTGGCTGGAGCTCTATCCGCCGTCGTCCGACGACTTTCTGCGCGCCGACACCGATCTGATGGCGGAGGGCAAGACCTTCCGCCGCACGCGGTCGCGACTGCCCGCCGCCGGCAACGTCGAAATCTGCGTTCGGGTGCCACACCCCGGCCGCTACGCGCTGATGCTGCGTCACAACCGCGCCGAACGCGACAAATTCTCCTTCTGGAGCGACGGGGCGGGCGTGCCGGCCAACCAGTCGCTGGGCCGCAGCAAGCCGAAGCTCGACCAGGCGCTGATTAACGCCGGGCCAGGAATCACGGTCGTCGCGATCAAGATGCAATATCTGCGCGGCTTCGGCTTTTCCCCCCTGGAGTGATGGCATGATGGGGGAGGCACCATTGTGACCGCCGAGGGTCGCAGGCCGTCCATCGCGACGGCCGGCCTGGCGGGCGTTATCGACCGCTATCTGTTTTTCGGCGTCGGGCTGCGCCTGCTTGCGGTGACCCTGATCATTCTCGTCATCCTCACGCTCGAGAATATCTCCAGGCTCGCGGCGGACGTGCAGCGGAGCGACGCCCCGCTTCGGCTGCTGGGCCGATTGAGCCTGGCGCTCCTTCCCGAACACCTCAGCGCTGCGCTGCCGATCGGGTTGTTGCTGGCGGTGGCGCTGACGGTTCGTCGCATGGCGTTGCTCGGCGAATGGCAGATCCTGCAGGCCGCCGGCATGAGCCGAAACAGGACATTGGTTGCGCCGTTCTCCGTCGCGCTGCTGGCGACCGGGCTGGTGCTGGCCGACCGGCTGGAATTGCGCCCGGCCGGCGGTCGAGCGCTCGATGCGATCTATTCGGATTTGCGTGCCGGCGTGTTCGGCGTTCCGCTGCCGATCGGCGAGGCGGTGCCGCTCGACGACCTGACCACCCTGTTCGCCTCGGGCGCGGGCGAGGACGCCAAGCTGACCGGTGTGATGGTTCAGCGCGGCGACCATGTCTTTCTCGCATCGTCCGCGCGCGTCACCAGGAACGGTGCAGGTGAGGTCGTGCTGATCCTGTCCCACGGCATCAACCTCGTCCGTCTCGACGGCAATTCGGTGCGACGCATTAGCTTCGAGACGATGCGTATCGCCGGCCGCCCGCCGGTGATCGGCCTGGTCGGAAACGATTTCAGGCATCGGCTCGATCGCCAGCCGACTAGCGGATTGCTGCGGCTCATGGGCGGAACGGACGCCGCCGTCGGCGACGCGGCGCTGATGGCCCTGGTCATGCGGATCGACGCCGCGCTGTTCTGCCTGCTCGTTCCGTGGATCGGCGTGGTGCTGGGATTGCCGGCGGCTCGGCTTCAGACCGCCGTCGGGATCGGATCGGCGATCCTGCTGGTCGTCGCGCATCTGAAATCCGCGGCATTTGTCGAGGATCGATTTGCCGACCATGCGATCGTGGCCGGTCTGCTGCATTTCCTGTGCTGGGCTGGCCTTGTGCGAGGCCTGTTGTGGCTCGAAGCGCGTCACGGCGAGGGTTTTGCCGAGGAGCTTCCGAGGCGGCTCCTTTGGGCGTGGCGAGCCGGCTGGGCGCGGTTGACGGCGGGCGCGTCGATCCGTCGATCGCGCAACGATTGGCGCGTCGAGAGAGTCGGAACTTGTTCATGACCGATCACGACGCGCCATCCGGCGCCCAGCCGCGCGCCTGGGCGGTATCGATCCAGGTGGGCGAAGCATTGTGGCGCGGGCGGTTGCGCGCGGGCCTGTCGCTGGACGAGGTGGCGCGGCGGATCGGCGTCGATCCGAAGATCGTCGGGGCGCTCGAGAATTCGGATTTCGCCAGCTTGCCGGAGCGGGCCGCGACGATCGCTGCGGCCAGGGCCTATGCGCAGGTTGTGGGGTTGTCGAAAAAGTGGGTAATGCGGGCGCTCGACGAGGAGTTGAAGCGGCTGGATGCGGGAGGCCCGGGGGCTGGATGATAGAACTGGGGTCTGCGCGGCGTCCGGGCGCGGCGTTCTTGGCGATGCTGGCGGCGGTCGCCGCCGTCCTGCTCCTCGCCCAGCCGGCTTCTGCCAAGGCACGGGACGGGATGGTCGCGTTGACGTTCGACGACCTCCCGGCGCTCAGCATCCTCAACGACCAGGCTTATGTCGACTATCTCAACGTCATGATCCTTCGCGCGTTGAAGCGTCACCACTTCCCCGCGACCGGCTTCGTCAACGAAGGCAAGCTCGACGAACTCCAGCGCGACCGCCAGATCGCCAACCTGCGACGCTGGCTCGACGCCGGAATGGATCTGGGGAATCACACATTCTCGCACGAATCCCCCAACGATCTTGGCGCCGCGAAATATATTGCCGACATCGCGCGCGGTGAGCCGGTGACCGGCGGGCTCTTGCGTGCGCGCCACCGGCGCCTGCGCTGGTTCCGGCATCCCTATCTCGAAACCGGATTTCCCGCGTCGGTGAAGCGGGAAATCGACAATTGGCTGGCGGCGCACGGTTACCGCATCGCCCCGGTCACGATCGATGCCGATGACTGGGAGTTCGCCGAGCCCTATGACGACGCGATCGCGCGAAAGGACGACGCGCGCCAGCGACAGATAAAGGCCGAATATCTCGCTTATACCGCGCGCAGGATCGACTGGTCGATCAAGAGTGGCCGCATCCTGTTCGGACGCGATATCGCGCAGGTCATGCTGCTGCATTGCACGCGGCTCAACGCGGATTCACTCGACGATCTCGCCGTCCTGCTCCGGCGCTTTCATCTCAAGCCCGTCAGCCTCGATCGCGCGATGCGCGATCCTGCCTATCGCACGCCCGACACTTATGTCGCAAAGGACGGCGACGACTGGCTCGAACGCTGGGCCGTATTGAAACGCAAGGATCTGCCCGAGCAAGGCGACGAGGACCCGCCCGCCGACATCCGGGCGGCCTATGATCGGGTCGACAACGACCGGCGCTGATTGCGGACGCCAGCTGTCGTGGTGCCCGCGTCCCTCAGGCCAGTTCGACCGGCGTCACCTCGTAATCCGCCGCCTTCAGCGCGGCGACCAGCCGGTCGAGATGCGCGCGGTCGCGGGCTTCGCATTCGATGTCGGTGATCAGGCCCTTGGCGGGCAAGGTGGTGAACACCCGCTGGTGATAGACCTCGATGATGTTGACGCGCTGGTCGCTGAAGATGCGCACGACGTTGAACAGCGCCCCCGGCTGATCCTGTAGCCGGATGCGCAGCCGCGCCAGCCGCCCGGAACGCGCTAGGTCGCGCAGCAACACGTTGGCGAGCAGGCGCGTATCGATATTGCCGCCGCACAGCACCACGCCGACGGTCTTGCCCTTGAACCGCTCGGAATGTTCGAGCAGCGCCGCGAGCCCTGCCGCGCCGGCGCCCTCGACCACCGATTTCTCGATCTGCAGCAACAGGCTGACCGCCTGTTCCAGGCTGCGTTCGCTGACCAGCACGATCTCGTCGACCAGTTCGCGGACCATCGCCGAGGTGATCCCGCCCGGCTCCTTGACCGCGATGCCCTCGGCCAGCGTGTCGCCGGCGCACGGATATTGGGTGCCGTTGATGCGGTTGTACATCGACGGATAGAGCTCGGCCTCGACCCCGACCACTTCGATCGGATGGTCCGCCGCCGCGGCCACCACCGCCATGCCGCTGATCAGCCCGCCGCCGCCGATCGGGGTCAGGAAGGTGTCGATCGCGGGCACGTCCTCCAGCATCTCGATCGCCACCGTGCCCTGGCCGGCGATGACTCGCGCATCGTCGAACGGGTGGACGAAGGTGAAGCCGCATTCCTGCTCGAGCTGGCGGGCATGGGCATAGGCCGCGTCGAACGTGTCGCCCTGGAGCACGACCTTGGCGCCATGGCCTTCGGTCTGCGTCACTTTCACGATCGGCGTGTTGGTCGGCATCACGATCGTCGCCGGAATGCCCAGGCGATGCGCGTGATAGGCGAGGCCCTGGGCATGGTTGCCCGCCGACGCCGCGATCACGCCCTTGGCGCGCGCCGCCTCGTCAAGCTGGAGCAAGGTGTTGAGCGCGCCGCGTTCCTTGTATGCTGCGGTGAACTGGAGGTTCTCGAACTTGAGATAGACCGTCGCCCCAGTCAGCTCGCTCAGCGTCTTGCTGATGAAGGTCGGCGTGCGGACGATCGAATCGCGGATGCGCGCGTGCGCGGCGCGGACGTCTTCGATGGTGACGGGGATAGTGGCGGCGATCGTTTCGGGGAGGCTCATGCAGGTCCGACTAGGCCTTGTCTTTCTTGCTGGCAACGGCCGTCTGGCGCGGCGCGAGAACACGGCTTATGCCCACGGTGCGCGCAGGGTTTGAGCGCAAGAAATGGGAGTCGGCCGCGAATGATCCGTAAGCTGGTGGGGGCGGCCGTCGCGCTGTCGATGATCGCGACACCCGCGCTGGCCGACGGGCTGATCGACAATGTCAACGGCATCACAATGGATGCCAATGGCCGCGTGATCCACTTCAGCGGCGTGCTGATCGGCGCCGACGGCAAGGTGAAGAAGCTGATGCAGTCGGGCGACAAGCGTCCCGACAAGCTCGACTGGCTGTCGAACCAGAAGGGGCGCACCCTGCTTCCCGGGTTCATCGATGCGCACGGCCATGTCGTCGATCTTGGCTTTCGCGCGCTCGAACTCGACCTGTCGGACACCAAATCGCTCGACGAGGCCAAGGCGAAGATCGCCGCTTATGCCCAGGCCAATCCCGACAAGAAGTGGATTATCGGCGGCGGCTGGAACCAGGAGAAATGGGGGCTGGGCCGCTTCCCGACCGCGGCCGATCTCGACGCGGCGGTCGGCGATCGACCAGTCTGGCTCGGGCGCGCCGACGGCCATGCCAGCTGGGCCAATAGCGCGGCGATCAGGGAAGCGGGCGTCACCGCCAAGACCGCGACGCCGCCCGGCGGCCGCATCGAGAAGATCGGCGTGCAACCCGCCGGCGTGTTCGTCGATGCCGCGCAACAATTGATCGAGAAGGTCGTGCCGCAGCCCTTGCCCAAGGAACGCGATCTCGCGCTGTCGAAAGCTCAGGAGATACTGCTCGCGTTCGGTATCACCGCGACCTCGGACATGGGCACGTCGATGGACGACTGGCTGGCGATGCGCCGCGCCGGCGACCGCGACGCGCTACGCGTGCGGATCATGAGCTATGGGCTCGGCGTCGACACCGCGGTCAGGATCGGCGGCAGCGGCCCGACGCCGTGGCTGTACAATGATCGCCTGCGCATGGCGGGGGTCAAATTATTCGCCGATGGCGCGCTCGGCTCCCGCGGCGCCTGGCTGCTCAAGCCCTATAGCGATGCACCCGGCCAGTCGGGCGCGGGCTTCATGACCGACGACGTGCTGCAGAATTACATGAGCCGGGCGTCGATGGACGGGTTCCAGGTCGCGGTCCACGCGATCGGCGATCGCGCCAATCGCCAGGTGCTCGACGCGATCGAGGCGATGTCGAACACCTATAAGGGCGACCGCCGCTGGCGGATCGAACATGCCCAGATCGTCGACCCGGCCGATCTGCCGCGCTTCGCCAGCCTCAAGGTGATCGCCTCGATGCAGCCGACCCACGCGACGTCGGACCGCGCGATGGCGGAAGCGCGGCTGGGTCCGGACCGGCTGGTCGGCGCTTATGCCTGGGCGACGATGCTGCGCAACGGGGTCCCGCTGGCGTTCGGGTCGGATTACCCCGTCGAAAGCCCCGATCCCTGGGCTGGTTGGGCAGCCGCCTTCACGCGCCAGGACGCCAGTGGCGAGCCGTTCGGCGGCTGGCGCCCCGAAGAGAAAGTGACGCGCGAACAGGCCTGGTGGGCGTTCACCCAGGGCGGCTCCTATGCCGGGTTCGCCGAGGAAAAGTTCGGTCGCCTCGCGCCCGGCCAGCTCGCCGACTTCATCATCGTCGATCGCGATCCGATGCTGGCCAGCGCCGCCGACCTGCGCCAGACCAGGGTCGAGGAGACCTGGATCGGTGGCGCCAAGGTCTATGTGCGCAAGACGGGATGATGCCGACAGATGGCTAAGGCCCGATCGCCGCTGGCCGGGGTCGGCAGGCTGTGATAAGAGATTATATCAGCGACAGTTTTCATGAGCGCCGCTGACTGAGAGACCGATCGTGCTCCCGCTTATCGGCTGGAGAAGCATCATCGATTCCCACCAGATGCTCGCTATCGTCTTCATTGTGATTGCCGTCCCGATCCTGGTGACGATGCTGGTGATATTGCTGCGCGCGGCGAGCGAGCGTCGGCGACTGTTGCGCGGCTTCGACGATCGGCTTCGCGTACGGGTGCCGTCGGGCGCGCGGCGTCCGGCCAAAACCCGCGAGCGATAGAGTCAGGCCAAATCCCAGCGGTCGGCGACGTGCATGATCGCCGCCTGGACGGCCTCATCGTCATCGGGCGAACAGCAGACGGTGACGTCCCAGTTGCAGAATTGCGCGGTCGCGGCAGCGGCTGCGACCGGCTCGTCGAAGGTGATGCGGGCGCTGACGTCAGCGCCGAGCAGAACGGATACCGCCCAATCCAGTTCGCCCTTCAATTCGGCGGCTGATTTGAACTCGCGCTCGATCGTCCTGTCCCTTCACGCGGCGTCAGTTGGTGACGTTCGGTGGCAACGGCCGGGAACCCTGATTGTTGCGATGCGGCCAGTGAACGACGGGGCCGCGGATTGGGGCGGATTGCCGTCCCGATCGCCGGCCCCGCGTTGGGGTCAATCGATCAGCGCGTCGATCGGTCGGTTCTGGGCGCGGGCGCGTTCGACCCGCTCCTGGCGTTCGGCCATGGCTGCCCATGCCGCCGCGGCACGCAGGCAACGGTCCCGAACGTTGTCGAGGATCGCCGCATCGGCCTCCGCTTGCGCGACGGCCGCATTTTCACGAAAAGTATTTTGCGCCAAGGCGGTTTCTCCGGCTTGGGGAAATCGGCGGCGCGGGATCGCGCCGCCGTATCTTCTTGGCGTCAGTCGACGTTCTGCAGGTTGCACGCCGCCATCTTGCCGTTCTTCGATGCTTCCAGCTCGTACGACACGCGCTGGTTCTGCTCCAGCGTCGCCATGCCGGCGCGCTCTACCGCGCTGATGTGAACGAATGAATCCTCGCCGCCGGCATCGGGGGAGATGAAACCAAACCCCTTATTGGCGTTGAAAAACTTGACGGTGCCGGTGATGGCCATGAAAACTTCCTTCGATTTCCGTCTTCTGGATGAAGACCTGCCGCTTAAGGGGCAGGGAAAGAAGGAGTGGAGCCGCAGCGCCGAAAACCGTCGATATGCGACTCTAGCCAGCATGATGTAGCGCGTTTGGCCCGAATTTGAAAGGGTAGGCCCCGGATCGTACCCGATTGCTTGCCTTTTTGGCTTCGTCCTGGGCAGTTTTCGACTGCGTGCGGTCGATCGGGCACGGCTTTTTCATTCCACCAAAGAAGAGGGCCGCGGTGTCTTCCGACACCGCGACCCTCGTCCCCCTTTAATCCTTGGCCCTTTAGCCTGCAATTCTGCGCGTCAGGCGACCTGCGCCTCCTCGACCTCGTCCGGCTCGCGCAGCACATAGCCGCGGCCCCACACGGTCTCGATGTAATTCTCGCCATCGGTCGCCAGGCTGAGCTTCTTGCGCAGCTTGCAGATGAAGACGTCGATGATCTTGAGCTCGGGCTCGTCCATCCCGCCATAGAGATGGTTGAGGAACATTTCCTTGGTCAGCGTCGTGCCCTTGCGGAGCGACAACAGCTCGAGCATCGCATATTCCTTGCCGGTCAAATGGACGCGGGCGCCGTCGACCTCGACGGTCTTGGCATCCAGGTTCACCGCCAGCTTGCCGGTCTTGATCACCGACTGCGAATGGCCCTTCGAGCGGCGGACGACGGCGTGGATACGCGCGGTCAGTTCTTCGCGGTGGAACGGCTTGGTGACGTAATCGTCGGCGCCGAAGCCGAACGAGCGGACCTTCGAGTCCATCTCGCTGACGCCCGACAGGATGAGCACCGGGGTCTGGACCCGCGCGGTGCGCAGCTTCTTCAGAACGTCATACCCGTGCATGTCGGGCAGGTTCAGGTCGAGCAGGATGATATCGTAATCATAGAGCTTGCCGAGGTCCAACCCCTCCTCGCCAAGATCCGTCGTATAAACGTTAAAGCCTTCGGTCGTCAGCATGAGCTCGATGGCCTTGGCCGTCGTCGGCTCGTCCTCGATCAGCAACACGCGCATCAGCCAAATCCCCTGTCACTCGCGGCAAGCTGCCCCCGTTGGCTGCCCACACTCGACATATTCCATTAACCTAAGCACGTCTGAACGACAAAGGTTAATTCTTCGCTAACCGGCTTGAATCCGCGAGTCGCGGGGAGTCAATATGATTCGATTCCTGGTTAAGGCCGCGTTTGCGTCGCGCATAATTCCCTAAACCTCGCCGCAAGGAACTCGATCAGGAGTTCCACGCGAGCGGGCCGCAGCGCGCTGGGCGGGGTGACGAGGTGCAGCCCGATCGGCCCGCCCGACCAATCGGTCAGGATCACTTCCAGCCGGCCCGCGGCGATCTCGGCATCGACAATGAAATCGGGCAGTCGCGCGATCCCCAGGCCGGCGCGCAGCAACGGCAGCATCGCGTCGCCGTTGTCGGTTGTGAACCGTCCGTTGGGCCGCACCGCGACTTCTGCGCCGTCCGGACCGCGAAACGTCCAGGTCGTGCTGGGGACGTTGGCATAAGCGAAGATATCATGCTCGCCGAGCTCCAACGGATGTCTCGGGCGTCCGCGCCGGTCGAGATAGAGTGGGGAGGCGACGACGCGGGTGGTGACGGGAGCGAGCCGCCGCGCGCGCAGCGAACTGTCGGGCAGATCGGCGATCCTGAGCGCGATGTCGAACCCCTCGGCGACGATGTCTACCTTCGCGTCCGACAGCCGCAGGTCGATGTGCACGCCGGGATGCTCGATCATGAAGTCGGCGATGGCCGGGGCGACGTATCCGATCCCAAAGGTCATCGGCGCGGCGATCCGGATCAGGCCGGCAGGCGCCGCGGCGGCATCGTGCGCGCTTTCCTCGGCGGCCTGGCCCTCGGCCAGGATGCGCTGGGCATGCTCGCTCAGGCTCTCGCCGCTCTGCGTCAGCGTGAGCCGGCGCGAGGTGCGGTGGAACAGCGACGTTCCCAGCGATTGCTCGAGCCGGGTGATTGCCTTGGACACCGTCGCCTTGGACACGCCCAGCGCCTCGGCCGCGCCGCTGAACGAACGATGCTCGGCCACCGTCGCGAAGATCGCCCAGGCCTCGAAATCGGGTAGTTTCATTCATTCCTCCCCGCAACGGCGGATAACCTAATCCTGGAAACGATCGGTTTCAATCGTTTCCATTTACGCGATGTCCGCGATGCTTATCTTGGCGGCAACACATGGAGGTTCTCATGACCGACACCAAAACCGCCACCCGCGTCGAGCGGCGCGCCTTCGACAGCCTGGGCCATGCCGATCACGGCTGGCTCAATGCCCGGCACCATTTCAGTTTCGCCGATTATTATGACCCCAAACGCACGAGCTGGGGCTCCATCCGCGTGTGGAACGACGACGAGATCGCCCCCAATACGGGCTTCCCGGCGCACCCGCATCGCGACATGGAGATCATCACCTATGTCCGCAAAGGCGCGATCACGCACCAGGATTCGATGGGCAATGTCGGCCGCACCGCGGCGGGCGACGTCCAGGTGATGAGCGCCGGCACCGGCGTCCGCCACGCCGAATATAATCTCGAGCCCGAATCGACCACGCTGTTCCAGATCTGGATCGAGCCCAAGCGCCTGGGCGGCTCGCCGTCCTGGGGTGCCAAGCCGTTCCCCAAGGATGATCGCACCGGTCGCTTCGTGACGCTCGCCAGCGGGTTCGCCGAGGATGAAGGCGCCTTGCCGATCCGCGCCGATGCCCGGGTGATGGGCGCGACCGTCAAGGCGGGCGAGACCATCAGCCACACGGTCGGGGAGGGGCGGCACGCCTATCTCGTCCCCGCCACCGGCGCGGTCGAGATTCTTGGCGAGCGCTACGACGCTCGCGACGGCATCGCGATTTCAGGCGGCCAGAGCGTCGAGATCAAGGCGATCGACGATGCCGAACTCGTCCTGGTCGACGCCGACTGATCCCCCCGAGCCGGTGCGGCGTTCCTCCCAACGCGCCGGCCCAGCCCCCTCCCTGACCCCCGGGGAGGGGGCATCCACCTCACCACCTGAAAGGAGCCCCCCGATGACCAAAGTCCTCGTTCTCTATTATTCGTCCTACGGCCATATGGAGCAGATGGCCGACGCCATCGCCGAAGGCGCGCGTGGCGCCGGTGCCGAAGTCGACATCCGCCGCGTCCCCGAAACCGCGCCCGCCGAGGTGGTCAAGGCCGCCGGCTTCAAGGCCGACATCTCGCACCCGGTGATCGAGGGCGTCGACAAGCTCGCTGATTACGACGCGATTGTGATCGGCTCGCCGACCCGCTTCGGCCGCATGTCGAGCCAGATGGCCTCGTTCCTCGATCAGGCCGGTGGCCTGTGGATGCGCGGCGCGCTCAACGGCAAGGTCGGCGCGGCGTTCACCTCGACCGCGACCCAGCATGGCGGCCAGGAAACCACCTTGTTCTCGATCATCACCAACCTGTTGCATTACGGGCTGACGATCGTCGGGCTGGACTATGGTTATGCCGGCCAGATGGGCGTCAAGGAAGTCCATGGCAATTCGCCTTATGGCGCCAGCACGATCGCCGATGGTGACGGCAGCCGCCAGCCGAGCCAGGCCGATCTCGACGGCGCCCGTTACCAGGGCCGCCGCGTCGCCGAAGTCGCTGCGAAGCTCGCCGCCTGAGCCGATCGGCCGGTCGCGTGACCGGCCCACCGGCCTAGCCCGATCGCCCCGCCTCCCTTATGGTCCTTCCGGCCATAGAGGAGGCGGACGATGTTCAGGCTGATTGTTGCCGCGATTGCCGTCATGGCGAGCGTACCGGTCATCGCCGCGGAGGCACCCGCCAACGGCGCCAATGTCCGCAGCGTCACCTATCCGCAGGGCGTGTATCGCCAGACCGGCCCGCGCGCCTGGGCCGAATTCGACAAATCGGGCAAGCAGACCAACGCGTTCGTCGAGGACGCGCGCGACGAATGGTCGGTGTTCCTGTTCGATCCCGCGCGCAACGTCCGCGTCCAGATCGACCTGTATCGCAAGAAGATCCGTTACACCGAAAATGGCGGATCCTATGCCGACCTTTACGACGTGACCGGATCGGCCGCGGGTGTCGGCGCCGTCGCGGCGAAGCCCGCCGCGAGGACGTCGCCGCCGCTCGCCTCGTCCGACGGCTTCTGGAACAACAGCCCGGTCCGCTATGGCGTCGGCGCCGCGGGCGGCAATCTGGCCGGCGCGCTGCGCGGCGTGGAAGGCGGCGCGATCGCCAGCCAGGGCGACGCCAATCAACGCTGCCCCGAGGCCGCGCGCGCGACCAACGGCACCTGGACCGGCCAATGGCATCAGGGGCAGGGCGGCTTCCCCGGCCTCTGCCTGGTGCGGTTCGAGCATTAGATATTTGCGGTAAGTGTCCGAGCAACTGGGGGGACGTGACATGGTGCTGGGCGATGGAGGGACCGGCCAGGCGCTATGGCTTTTCCGCTCGGGCACCGCGTTGCTGCTGCTCGGCATCGTCTCCGGCTTGACCACGACATTGATGGCCAACCCACGCATGGGTCTCTCGGCGCATGTCGAGGCGCTGCTCAATGGCATCCTGTTGGTCGCGCTGGGTGCGGCATGGACGGCGGTCGGATTGCCGAACGGATTGAAGAGGGTCGCACTCCTCCTGCTCGTCGCGGGAAGCTGGATCAATTGGGCCGCGACCCAATTGGCGGCAATTTGGGGCACGGGGAAACTGACGCCGATCGTTGGCGCCCGGATGATGGGCACGGCAACGCAGGAGGCGATCGTGTCGACGATGCTGGTCGTCGTCGTCGCCTTGATGTCTGGCGGGCTCGTGCTCGTCATGATCGGCTTCTGCCGGCCCAGGGGGCGACCGGAAAACGATCCCCCTCAGCCTTAGCGTCGCTCAGATCGACAGCTTGGGATCGCCTTCCATCACGCGCTGTTCCAGCGTCGGCCGGTCGCCGGCAGCCCAGCGCTTGGCGTGGTGCGATACGCGATACCTGAGCGGCCCGCCGTCGGGCGTAGTGGCGCGCGCGATCGGGCGGACGATGCAGACGAATTCGGTGTCGATCGCGTCGGGTCCGGCGCTGACCACGGCATAGCCGTGCCCGGCCATGTCGACGAATTCCAGATGCGGCGCGACGTCGGGATTGGTAACCGCGCGCGCCTTGGCGATATCGCCGCTCGCCGCATATTCGAGCGCGCTCCGCACCCCGCGCTTGATTGTCAGGTTGATCGTGTGCTCCGGCGCGGCGCCCACGGTCTTGCGCACGAACAGCGGCAATGTCGGGGAATCCTTGAAATATTCGGCGGCTTCGCCCAGCCCCGGCGCGGAAATCGACCCCGTAATGAAGCTCAGCCCGACCGGCGCAAACCCGGCCGGCGGTAAGGCTGGCGCGGCATAGCCGGCCCAGAAGCTGTGGCGGTCGCCCGAGACGGTGACGAACCCCGACACCTTGTGGTCGCGGAC
>DASVNU010000180.1:0-2243 GCA_036383655.1 Sphingomonas sp.
AGGGGAGGATCTTGGAGACCCTCACTCCTCCTCCGCGCGCTCCATCATTTCCATGAAGTCGCGCGCGGCATCGCGGTCGGCGGGATCCTTGAAGGCGACGTCGAGATCGGGCGCGGCGCCGAACATGTGGAGCAGCGTCCAGAGCGCGAAGCGCCGCGCGCGGTCCTGCTCCATGCCGAAGTCGACGCGCATCTTCTCGACCCCGGCGACGAGCGCCGCGGGCGGGACGGCAGCAAGATCGGTGGTCGCGAAGTAACGGCGAAGCTGGTCGTCGAAGTCCATCCGCGGAATCCTTGGCTTTCCACTCTAGCGAATTTCCCTTAGCGGCGGCCCCAAGTTGCGCAAGGAGTCCGCATGCCCGCATTGATGCTGCAAGGCACCGGCTCCGACGTCGGCAAGTCGGTGCTCGTCGCCGGGCTGTGCCGCGCTTTCGCCAACCGCGGGCTTTCGGTGCGTCCGTTCAAGCCGCAGAACATGTCGAACAACGCCGCTGTCACGGTCGACGGCGGCGAGATCGGCCGTGCCCAGGCCTTGCAGGCGCTGGCCTGCCAGGTCGAGCCGCACACCGACATGAACCCCGTGCTGCTGAAGCCCCAGGCCGACCGGACATCGCAGCTCATCGTCCACGGCAAGGTCCGCGGCGCGCTCGGCTCGGGCAATTTTCGCGCGGCGCGCGGTGCGCTGCTGACCGAAGTGATGGAGAGCTATCGCCGGCTGGAAGCGCAGTGCGACCTCGTCGTCGTCGAAGGCGCCGGCTCGCCCGCCGAGATCAACCTGCGCGCGAGCGACATCGCCAACATGGGCTTCGCCCGCGCTGCCGATGTCCCCGTCGTGCTGGTCGGCGACATCGACCGCGGCGGGGTGATCGCCTCCGTCGTCGGCACGCGCACGGTGATCGATCCGGCCGACGCGGCGATGATCCGCGGCTTCATCATCAACAAGTTCCGCGGCGACCCGGCGCTGTTCGAGGACGGCTATCGCCAGATCGAAGAGCTTTCGGGCTGGCAAGGCTTCGGCCTCGTCCCCTGGCTGACCGCCGCCGCGCGATTGCCCAGCGAAGACGCGGTCGAGCTCGAACGCCGCGCCGCGCGCAGCGACGGCCGCACCGTGATCGCCTGCCCGATCCTGCCGCGCATCTCGAACTTCGACGATCTCGACCCGCTGAAGCTCGAACCGGCAGTCGAACTCGTCATGGTCCCGCCCGGACAGCCGATCCCGGCCGAGGCGGCGCTGATCGTGCTGCCCGGCTCCAAGGCGACGATCGCCGATCTCGCCGCGATGCGCGCGCAGGGCTGGGACATCGACATTCTCGCCCACCACCGCCGCGGCGGCATGGTGCTTGGGCTCTGCGGCGGCTTCCAGATGCTCGGCAGACGCGTGTCCGATCCGCATGGCATCGAGGGCGATCTGCGCGAGACGCCGGGCCTCGGCCTGCTCGACATCGAAACCACGCTCTCGGCCGAGAAGGTGCTGCGCCGCGTGACCGGCGATGCGCTGGGCGAGCGCTTCGAGGGATACGAGATGCACCTCGGCGAAACGACCGGTCCTGACTGTGCGCGCCCATTCGCATTGCTCGACGGCAACCGCCCTGACGGCGCGATGAGCGCGGACGACCGCGTTCTCGGAAGCTACGTCCACGGCCAGCTCGCCAGCACCGGCCTGCGCCGCGCGCTGCTCGAATGGATCGGCGCGCGTTCGGAAGAAGCAGATCACGCTGCGGTGGTGGATGCGGCACTCGACGAGATTGCCCGCGATCTCGAAAAACACCTCGACATCGACGCGCTCGGACTGCTCGCCGGCCTGGCCTAGTTTCACGCCCGGTCGCGAAAAAAGCAGCCCCCGCCGAAGCGGGGGCCCAGGTTGTCGGCTCTCGGGTCGCATTCGATTGAGCCGACGCCCGGATTAGGTCCGCCTGCGTCGCGGCGTATGTGGGTTTTACCACACGGTTAACTATATTTTCCGGGCAGCCTCCGGCCCTCTGTGCGCAACGGAACACAGCGCGCTCTCCGGCGTTTGCGCGATGGGGGTAAAACGTTGCGGCGAAACCGTTTCCGGCTGACCGCTCCGTGCTCGAAGGAGATGGACTGTGAAACCTTCCGTTTTATTGCTTCTCGTGGCGACTTCGATCCCTCTGGCCGCCTGTGCCTCGACCCAGGAAACCGCGATGGCGAGCCCGCCGCCCGCGGCTCCCGAATATCAGACTGCGGCGGCTCCGGCGCCGCGCGATTGCCGTTCGGTCGGCG
>DASVNU010000181.1:0-10216 GCA_036383655.1 Sphingomonas sp.
GCGTCATCTCGCGAAACGTGCCGACGGCCGCGCATGGTTATCGTGCGCGTCGCGGTTCCCGCGACCGGTTGGCCGTCCTTCATGATGGGGTCGAATCGCCCGTATTTGGTCGCCGCGCTGCAAAACCAATACCCGAGCTCATCCTCTCTGATATGGCCAGCGACGACTCGGCAATTGAGTGGGTGTCCGTTCTTGTCGATGTCGATCGACAAGGTGGCCCATTGGTCACCCTGCATTCGTTCCGATGTCTGCCAGGGGTAGAGGGTTCCAGGCTCGATGCGTTTGCAGGGCGTGTCCGCCCAGCCTGGCGCGCCGACGAAGGCCAGTACGAATACAAGCGAATGACGAAGCATGACCGACCGTAATCCAAAACTTCGGACCCGACAATCGGGTCTGGAATTATGGCAGCGGGTGCAACAACTCCAAATACGGTGACGTGGCGTAATTGGGTAATTGCGATTTTCCAAAACAGCCTCTTAGCTATCGGCGTCAATCAACGACCCGCGCAATTCCAACGCTCGCTCCTGGGCCTTGATTGCCCTGCAGGTAGCAGAAACGGTGTCGCGCATCACCGCATCGTCGGGATAAATCGACGATTCAAACGAACATTCGGCATCGACATAGGCTTCCCACGCTCGCTGGCTATCAGCAGACGATATCGTGGGAGCCTTCGTTCTAAGCAGCCGAAGATAGTGAGCAATGTATACTTGCCAAGCCTGCTCGGCCGCCGTGGCACATTGCGGGACGTTGGTTTCGCAGGCTCGATTATTTGAACCATCTTCCAAGCAAGATTCGATCTTAGTCTCCGGCTGTCGAAGGCAGATCTTGATCGTCGCAATTGTGCTGTCGAAAGGGATCCGCAATACGTCCGTATCCGCCAAATACGATTTCAGTTCACCATCCGGCAGCTTGCTTAGGTCTTCGCGGTTTCCGGTCGCCTGCTTGTTCGACGCCGGCAAGAAGTGAGCATTCGCAGAGACCGATGATCCATGCGGATTTGCCTTTGTAGCGCCGGACGCAATGAGCAGGCTGATTACGCCACCGAGCGCAATCGCCGTCGATGTTCGCAGAAAACCCCGACGGGCTGGGTGTTTAACATCCGACATCCGGCTCACTACTCTCCCCCCGCTTTTTCCATTTGGCGATCGACGCCATTGAATTACGATTTCGGCAACACCTGGAACAACCTCAAACTATACCCAGCCGCCCGTCCCGTCACATCATTTGCCCCGCCAATAATCGAACGCGATCTGCTGCTGCTCCCTGACCAGCTTCATCGCCGACGGGCCGGTCCACGGACCATCATAGCTCAGCACGAACGCCCGCGCGCCGCCCCACCAGCCCTGCCCCGGCAGCCCGTCCGACTCCCGCACCACCAGTACCGCAAGTTCGGGCTCGCCGGCGGCGATCGCGGCTTCGTCGATAATATCGAGCGTCTTGCACACCGCGCGCATCTTGGGTCGGGTGAACCGATGGCCCAATTGCGCGAGCAGGTGCGAATAGCTGATCGACTCCCCCGCCTTGGCGGCCTCGACCAGCAGCAGCGCGGACGCGGGCGACATCGGCGATCGAACCGGCTGGGCTTTGGTCGGTCATGACGCTCCCGGGATGGCAGGCACCAAACAATTGGGCTAGTCCTCTGCAACCCGCAACCTGTCAGAGGCGTTCACGCAACCTCCAATGATCAAGGTCGCGAGCTACAATATCCGCAAAGGGGTCGGCACCGATCGCATCCGCAGTCCGGAGCGGATCATGGCGGTGCTGCACGAAATCGACGCCGACGTGATCGCGCTGCAAGAGGCGGATCGCCGGTTCGGCCGGCGCGCGGCGATCCTGGGTCCCGACCATTTGTCCGATCACGGCGCGTGGAAAGCGCTGCCGTTCGGATCGCGCCCCTTGTCGAGCGGTTGGCATGGCAATGTCCTGCTGGTCCGGCGCGACGTGCAAGTGGTCGATTGCGAGGCGATCCACTTGCCGACGCTCGAGCCGCGCGGCGCGGTGATGGCCGATTTGCGCATCCGCGGCCAGGCGATCCGCGTGGTCGGCATGCACCTGGATCTGTCCGGGTTGATGCGGCGGCGCCAGGCCGATGCGATCATGGCGCATCTCGACGCCAGCACGCACCAATTGCCGACGGTGATGATGGGCGATCTCAACGAATGGACCCGGGCATCGGGCTGCCTCAAGGATTTCGGCGCGCGCTTCCACTTCGCGGCGACCGGTCTCAGCTTCCACGCGCGGCGGCCGGTCGGGCGGCTCGACCGGATCATGGCGTCGCCCGATCTCGCCATCATCGATTGCGGAGTGCATGTCAGCCATGCATCGCGATGGGCATCCGACCATCTGCCGATCTGGGCGAAGGTAGAGACGGCATGACGCGCGAGAAGGAAGTGCGCATGGCGCTGGTCTGCTACGGCGGGATCAGCCTGGCGGTCTATATGCACGGCATCACCAAGGAGATCTGGCGGCTGGCGCGGGCCAGCCGTGCCTATCATTCGGGACAGGCGCCGCACGTCAAATCGACCGAGCATGTTTATTGCGAGCTGTTGAGCGAGATCGAGCGGGAAGCCGAGATACGGCTGCGCGTGCTGCCCGACATCATCGCGGGCGCCAGCGCGGGCGGGATCAACGGCGTGTTCCTGGCGCAGGCGCTGGCGACCGGGCAGAGCCTGGAGCCCTTGACCCAATTGTGGCTCGACGTCGCGGATATCGAGGCGTTGCTCGACCCCAAGGCGGCCCCGTCGCACCGCTTCTCCAAGGCCTGGGCACTGCCGATCGCCTGGATGGCGCAACGACGCGGTGCCGCGAGAGTCGACGAACTGGTCGAGGCCGAAGCGCGCGCCGAGGTCGAGCGGAAATTGTCGCATTTCGTCCGCTCGCGCTGGTTCGAACCGCCCTTCGGCGGGGAGCGCTTCACCAATCTGGTGCTCGATGCGCTGGCGGCGATGGCGGCAAGCGGCGGCGACGGGAGATTGCTGCCCGCCGGGCAGCCGCTCGACCTGTTCGTCACCGTCACCGATTTCCGCGGCCATCCCGAACGGCTCGAACTCAATTCGCCGCCGGAAGTGCTGGAGACCGAGCACCGCCTGGTCATCCCGTTTACCGATCATGGCATGGGCGCGTTCGCGGATCCCGCCGAGTTGGTCTTCGCCGCGCGCGCGACGTCGAGTTTTCCCGGCGCCTTCCCGCCCTTCACCGTCGCCGAGCTCGATAAAGTGCTGGCCGACCGGGAAATGACCTGGCCGACGCGCGAGACGTTCCTCGAACGCGCGCTGCCGCGGCAATATGCGGTCAATGCGATCGACAGCGCGGTGTTGATCGACGGGTCGGTATTGGTCAACGCGCCGTTCCGCCCGGCGATCGATGCGCTGCGCGAACGCCCGGCGCGGCGCGAGATCGACCGGCGGTTCATCTATATCGACCCCTCGCCCGGCGCCGGTTTCCAGTTCGGCGCGACCGCCGCGCAATCGCCGGGATTCTTCCAGACGATCATCGGCGCGATCTCCGAAATCCCCCGGCAACAGCCGATCCGCGACAATCTCGAGGAAATCCAGGAACGCAGCCAGCGGATCGAGAATATGCGCGCGATCACACGATCGATCCGGCCCGAGGTCGAGACGCAGATCGAAAGCCTGTTCGGCTATACGCTGTTTCTCGACTCGCCGACCACGACGCGGCTCAAGAACTGGCGCGCCAAGGCGCAGAATGCCGCCGCGGCGAAGTCGGGTTACGCTTATGCCGCCTACGGGCATCTCAAGGTCGCGGGCGTGATCGACCTGATCAGCAACCTGCTCCACGCGGTCGGCGGCGAGACCGGGGCCGATCGGCTGGCCCGCATCCGCCAGGCGGTCGAGGCGGCGGTCCGCGCCAGCGACGGTGGACTGACATTCGCGGGCAAGGCGAGCGAATCGGCGATCCTGTTCCTGCGGTCGTTCGACCTCGGTTTTCGCATCCGCCGCCTGCGAGTGGTCGCGCGCCGGCTGGCTGAACTCGAAGACGATCTGTCCGAGGAACAGCTGACCGCCGCGCGCGATGCGATCTACGACGCGCTCGCCGCCTATCTCGAAGCGAAGCGGACCGATACGCATGCCGCGCTGCGCCGTGACGTGCGCAGCCTGCGTATCGACGCCGCGCCGTTGCTCGAAAAGCTTGCGACATCGCTCAACCTCAAGCAGCTCGACGACGATACCGACGCCAAGCTCGCCGATGCTTTCGCCGGGATGGCGAAGGACGTGAAACGGCCGTTATTGCTCAGTTATCTCGGTTTTCCGTTCTTCGACGTCGCGACCTTGCCGCTGCTCCAGGGCGAAGGACTCGACGAATTCGACCCGATCAAGGTCGATCACATCGCGCCCGAGGACGCCACCGCGATCCGCACCGGCGGCGCCGAGGCGACCCTGAAGGGTATTCAGTTCAACAGCTTCGGCGCGTTCTTCAGCCGCGCCTATCGCGAGAATGACTATCTGTGGGGCCGGCTGCATGGCGCCGAGCGGATGATCGACATCATCGTGTCGGCGCTGCCGCCGCGCGTGCGGATGAAGCCGGGGCGCGTCGCCGCGATCAAGCGCGATGCTTTCCACGCCATCCTCGACGAAGAGCAAGCACGGCTGACCGCGGTTCCGGGGATGATCGGGGCGCTCAGGCGGGAGGTGGGGTGAGATTCTTCTCTGCAAGCTATCCGGTAAAGGCCGCATCCCGCCGCGTGCGGAGTGATTTTTGCTTCACGCGAAGGCGCGAAGACTTCTCGCGCGGAGGCGCAAAGGGCGCAGAGATAAAAGGGAACCTCGCGTCGCGATGCTCCTGGGACGGATCGACATTCAACGGCTTGATTGCCGGGCTTGTCCGTCATCCACTGAGCAACTGAGCCCAGTCCTTGAGCTTCTTGTCCTGCGCTTGCGGCCCGGTGGATGCCGGGACGAGCCCGGCATGACGGTTGAAAATTTGACAAAACCCCGGTGTACAGAAGTGATTGATTGCCCAGGCTTCTCTTTTATCTCCACGCCCCTGCGCGAAACCATCCCACTTTTCTTCGCGTCTTCGCGCCTTTGCGTGAATCAAAACTCAGCGCCGAAAGCACCTGCCCAACGAGGAATGAAGGCCACTCTGGCCAAACTTGACCGGTCCCGCTAGCGTCCCACTCCATGCAGTTCCTCAAGATCCTCTTCTGGTGCCTGATCAGCTTCGTCGCGGCGATCTTCACTTATGGCAATTGGGTTTGGGTGACGATCAACCTGTGGGGCGGATTGGTCGCGGAAGTGAACCTGCCGTTCATGATGCTGCTCACTTTTCTCGCCGGTGTGCTCCCGACCTGGCTCTATTACCGGACGATACGCTGGCGCCTGACGCAACGGCTGACGACCGCTGAGCGCGTGATCGCCGATCTGAAGCCGGTGGTGCCGATGGGCGCCGATCCCGGCCCCGTGCTTGCCGCTCCAGTCGCAGCGGCGGCACCTCCAGCGCCGCGCAAGCCGCCGGAACAGCCGCCGCTCGAGCTGACGCCATGACCAGCCGCCTCTACGTCGCGCTCGACACCCCCGATATCGACAAGGCGAAGGCGATCGCCACGCGCGTCCGCCATCATGTCGGCGGGATCAAGCTGGGCCTCGAATTCTTCATGGCCAATGGCCGCCACGGCGTGATGGAAATGCACGATTTGGGGCTGCCGATCTTTCTCGACCTCAAGCTGCACGACATTCCCAACACCGTGGGGAAAGCGATCCAGGCGTTGCGCGGGCTCGAACCGGCGGTGCTGACGGTCCATGCCAGCGGCGGCCGCGCGATGCTCGAGGATGCCAAGGCCGCCGCGCCGAGCGGCACCAAGGTCGTCGCGGTGACGATGCTGACCAGCCTCGACGAGAACGATCTGCGCGCGACTGGCGTCGATGGATCGTCGCACGATCAGGTGCTGCGATTGACCGAACTGGCGATGGACGCCGGGGTCGACGGCATCGTCTGTTCGGGCGAGGAAGTCCGCGCGGCGCACAAATTGTGGCCCAAGGGGTTTTTCGTCGTGCCGGGCGTACGCCCCGCCAATGGCGCCATTGGAGACCAGAAGCGGGTGGTGACGCCGCGCGCCGCGGTCGATGCCGGCGCTTCGATCCTGGTGGTGGGACGCCCGATCACCGCGGCGGAAGACCCCGACCTCGCCGCGCGCGAGATCGGCGCGACGCTGTAGGACTCTCCGCTATGTCCGGCCTGTCGGTTCGTGTCACACGGCGCGACGATCTTGCGACGCTGCAGCCGCTGATCCAGCGCGCCTATCGCGGCGACGACGCGCGCGCCGGCTGGACGCACGAAGCCGATTTGCTCGACGGCGAGCGGATCGGAATCGCCGAGCTCGAGGCAATGATCGCCGATCCGGCCGAGCGCTTGCTGGTCGGATTCGATGGCGATCGCATGATCGGATGCGTCCGCGTCGCCAATTCGGGCGGTGGTCTCGCCTATCTCGGGTTGCTGTGCGTCGATCCGAGGCTGCAAGCGGGCGGCTACGGCAAGCAATTGATCGCCGCCGCCGAAGCGACCGCGCACCAGGAGTTCGCCGCCGACCGGATCGAAATGACGGTGATCGACAAACGCGCCGAGTTGATCGCTTTCTATGAGCGCCGCGGCTACGCGCGGGTCGGGACGCGCGATTTCCCGGTCGTGGTCGACCCGCCGCTTCACATGGTGGTGCTGGAAAAACCGCTCGACTGAGGCCAGAGCGGCGCGGCGGCGACGGCCGTGTCCAACCCGTGCTCGCATAATGTCGCCCCGAACGCCGCCTGCTCGCTCCGCGACCGCAGCCAGACCGTTTTCGGCCTGGATTCGTTCAACGCGGCAACCACTTTCGGTCGCTGCAATCGCCGGAAGGTGGCAACGAAATGGAGGAATTCGAGACTGAATTGTTCGGGGCATCCGTCGCCCATGTCGGGACGCACGCGGCCATAACCGCCGAGGATACGCCGTCCAACGCGCCACAGACAGAGTGACGTCGGCAAGTCGAGGAAGATCGCAAGATCGGCGCGCTCCAGCCTAACGCGGAGCGACGCGCCATATTGGCCGTCGATGATCCATTCGGGCGCCGCCGCCAGTTCAGCGAGTCGCGCGTTCCAAAGGTGGCGATCGGTCTCGGTCCAGCCGGGCTGCCAATGTTCCTTGTCGAGGTGCACGACCGGCAGGCCAGTACGAGCACCCAGGACGACGGACAAAGTCGATTTGCCCGCGCCCGAACTGCCGATCACCGCGATACGACGAAATGGAATGTTGCGCTCGTGCATGGTCATCCGGCCCTGGACACGTCTATAGCGCCGCCATGTCTCGCGTCACCGCCAAGATCTGCGGCCTCAGCACGCCCGAAACGCTCGACGCCGCGATCGCCGGCGGAGCGAGCCATGTCGGCCTGATGTTCTTCGCGCCCTCGCCGCGCAATTTGTCGTTCGACACCGCCGCCAATCTCGCCGTCCGCGTACCAGATCGCGTATCCCGCGTGGGCGTCTTCGTGGACCCGGACGATACCTTGCTGGAGGCAGCCATTGCGGCTGGCAAGCTCGACGCCGTCCAGCTTCACAACACGACGCCCGCTCGCGCCGCCGCGATCAGGGAGCGCATTCCGGTGTGGGTGGCAATCGCGGTCAAGACCCGCGCCGATCTCGACAGCGCGATCAACTATCGGGACGCGGCGGATCACATCCTGTTCGACGCCAAAACGCCGGATGACGCCACGCGACCTGGCGGCATGGGTATCCGCTTCGACTGGAGCCTGCTCGACGGCTTTCGTCACCCGCTGCCCTGGGCGCTGTCGGGCGGCCTGACTCCTGAGAATGTGGCCGACGCTGCCGCGCGCACCGGCGCAACATTGGTCGACGCATCGTCGGGCCTGGAATCCGCGCCCGGCGTCAAGGATGTGGACAAGATCGCCGCGTTCCTTAAAGCGGTCGCGCAATGCTGATGCCGATCCTCCCTGCCCTGCGCATCCCGCAACGATGGCGCTGATCGCTGTTCGAAGCGATTGGACTAATGTTGTGACGAGGAAATAACGGTGATGTCGGACTCTATTCTTCTGTCGAATTCATATCGCACCCAGCCCGACGATCATGGGCATTTCGGCCAGTTCGGCGGCCGCTTCGTCGCCGAGACGCTGATGCCGCTGATCCTCGACCTCGAGCGCGAATATCGCGCGGCCAAGGCCGATCCCGCCTTCGCGCAGGAATTCGACGATCTGCTCGAACATTATGTCGGCCGGCCGAGCCCGCTCTATTTCGCCGAGCGGCTGACCGCGGCGATCCGTGCCGGGTCGGAACCCGGCAAGGGCGCGCAAGTGTGGTTCAAGCGCGACGAGCTCAACCATACTGGCGCGCACAAGATCAACAATTGCATCGGCCAGATCCTGCTCGCGCGGCGCATGGGCAAGACGCGGATCATCGCCGAAACCGGCGCCGGCCAGCACGGCGTCGCCACCGCGACGGTCTGCGCGCGCTTCGGTTTGCCGTGCGTCATCTATATGGGCGCCAAGGACGTCGAGCGGCAGCAGCCCAACGTGTTCCGCATGAAGCTGCTCGGCGCCGAAGTGATCCCGGTCACCAGCGGCGCCAACACGCTCAAGGACGCGATGAACGAGGCGCTGCGCGACTGGGTCGCGAACGTCCACGACACCTTCTACATCATCGGCACCGCAGCGGGGCCGCATCCCTATCCCGAGCTGGTCCGCGACTTCCAGTCGGTGATCGGCACCGAAGCGCGCGCGCAGATGCTGTCGCGGATCGACCGCTTGCCCGATTTGCTGGTCGCGGCGATCGGTGGCGGGTCGAACGCGATCGGCCTGTTCCATCCGTTCCTTGACGACGCCGATGTGAAGATGCTCGGTGTCGAGGCGGCGGGCGAAGGTCTCGAGCGCAAGCACGCCGCGAGCCTGGCCGGCGGATTTCCCGGTATCTTGCATGGCAACCGCACCTATTTGCTGCAGGACGACGACGGCCAGATCGCCGAGGCGCATTCGATCTCGGCGGGTCTCGACTACCCCGGCATCGGTCCCGAGCATGCCTGGCTCAAGGAAATCGGGCGCGTGGACTATACCTCGGCGACCGACGAGGAAGCGCTCGACGCGTTCCAGCTGCTGTGCCGGACAGAGGGCATCATTCCGGCACTCGAACCTTCGCACGCGATCGCGGCCGTCACCAGGAAGGCACGGGAAATGAACGAGAATCAGATCATTCTCTGCAATCTGTGCGGACGCGGCGACAAGGACATCTTCACTGTCGCCGAGGCGTTGGGGGTGCGGATATGACGTTGAACGTGCGACAAGCCGCCACCAGCGCGCTGATCGGCGGTATCGCTGCCGCCTTGGTCGGTTTGGCTTTCCATCACGGCGCATTCAGCAGCAGCCAGTTCGCCTTTGCCGCGGCCATAGGGTTGGCGATCGGTGCCTCGCGCCTCATCGAGGTCAAGAAAAAGCGATGACCCGCCTCTCCAACGCCTTCGCCAAGAGCCACCCCGCGCTCGTCGCCTTCATCACCGCGGGCGATCCCGGCCGGTTCGCGACCGGGCCGATCCTCGACGCGCTGGTCGAGGGGGGCGCCGATGTGATCGAACTCGGCATGCCGTTCACCGATCCGATGGCGGACGGGCCCGCCATTCAGGCGGCGAATTTGCGCAGCCTCGCCGCGGGTACGACTACGGCGGACATCCTCGCGATCGCGATGGCTTTTCGTGAGCGTCACCCGACCGTCCCATTGGTGCTGATGGGCTATGCCAATCCGATGACACGGCGCGGCGCCGACTGGTTCGCCGAACGCGCCAAGGAAGCCGGTGTCGATGGCGTGATCTGCGTCGATATCCCGCCCGAGGAAGACGATTCGCTCGGGCCCGCTTTGCGCGGCAACGGCGTCGATCTGATCCGCCTAGCTACCCCGACGACCGATGCCGCCCGGCTGCCGGCCGTGCTCGATGGCGCCAGCGGATTTCTCTATTACGTCTCGGTCGCCGGCATCACCGGCAAGCAACAGGCGGTGCAGGCGTCGATCGAGGAAGCCGTCGCGCGCCTCAAAGCCGCCACCAGGCTGCCCGTAGCGGTCGGCTTCGGCGTGCGTACCCCCGATCAGGCCGCGGCGATCGCGCGCGTTGCCGATGGCGTCGTGGTCGGCTCCGCGATCGTCGAGCTGGTCGGGCAACATGGCAAGGATGCAGCCGGGCCGGTGCGCGCCTATATCGAGAGTCTCGCAAGCGCGATCCGCGCTGCCAG
>DASVNU010000182.1:0-26590 GCA_036383655.1 Sphingomonas sp.
ACCGCGCTGGCGATCGCGGCGGCATCGCCGGCGGCCGCATCGCCGGGCAGAAACACGCCCGACGCGCCCTCCGCACGTGTCCTCGACGCCATGCACGGGCTTCCCGGGATGCGCGGCCTCGGGTCCCCCGATGGCCCGGACGATGTGAAAAGCACCGGCAACGGCAAAGGCAATAACGGCAACGGCAAGGGCAACGACGGCGACAACATCCCCAACGGCAAGGCCAAGGGCTGGTGGCACCATCACGGCCCGCATCCGGTCAGCCCCTAGCCGACCGCGGATGCCGAACGCGCCGGACGGGCCGGACGGGCCGGACGGGCCGGCGCTCAGCCACAGCACCGGCCGGCGGCTGCCAACCGCCGGCCGGACAGGGCATCGGATCGACGATCGATCGGCATCCACTTTCCGCGCATGCTCCAGCGCCAGACCCGTCGCGCGCGACCGATGCTCGCCGGACGGAACGCGCTGGCGGTCCCGCCCGTTGATACGTCACATTCCGCCGACGGGAGACGAACCATGCCGAACAGCAAGCAAGCCCGCGACAGCCACGGCCGTTTCAAGGCCGATCGTCGCACGCGCAACCGCTCGGTCGCGGCGGGCGTGGTGCTCGCGGCCGGGGCGGGGCTCGCCGCGGCGCTGTGGCGCGGCTGGGTGAGGATGCCGCGCGCGCCGTGGATGAACGATGCCGAAGGGCATGTGGCGCCCGACCTCGCGCTCGACGCCGCCAAGCCCGGCACCGTCCGCGCGCCCAAGGATTTCCGGCCGGATCCGGAGGCGATCCCGACCGACGCCGAACGCGAGGCGTTGAGGCCGGCATCGGTGCATTGATCGGCCGAGCGTAGACCGACCCCCCGGGTCTTCGACCCATCCGGCGAAGGCCGGGCCCGGGCTCTACGAAGTCGATGAAGCGGGGTGCCCTCGCGGCGATCGCGGTGGATCTGGCCCAGGCCTTTGCCGGGGTGGAAATGAACCGACAGGCAAAGGGATGAGGGCGCGTTCACGCCAGTATTCTTACGCCTCCGCAACTATTCGCGCCCCGACGCATTGATACGCAAGTGCGGAGTTACAGGAGGAGAGCAGAATGCGCGTCCTAACCCTTGCGTTGATTGCCGCCACGGCGGCGACCACCGGCGGCTGTGCCGAGACTTATGACCAGCCCGGCTATGCGAGTCAGTACAGCAGCTATCGCCAGTACGATTATAACCGGCCCGATCCGCGCTATAACGGCTATTATGCCGACCAATATTATGTCGACAATCCGCGCTATCGCGAGCGCCGGCTGAGCCGCAACGACCGCGTCTATGCGGGTCGCGACGGGCGCTATTATTGCCGCCGGTCAGACGGCACGACGGGGTTGGTCGTCGGCGGCATCGCGGGCGGCGCTCTGGGCGCGGCACTGACGTCGGGCCGCTCGGAGCCGTTGGGCATCCTGCTCGGCGCCGCGGCGGGTGCCGCGGTCGGCAGCGCGGTCGACAAGGACAATGTCCGTTGCCGGTGAGGTAACTCGCTCAATCCTCCCCGTGCCGGGGAGGATTTAGTCAAGTCGACGCGGGCGGTTGTTTCTTCGGGAACAGCCGCCTGAACGCATGGCGGAGCAGGAGCAGCATGGCGACCGCCGCGGTCGCCACCAGCACCGCGATCACCACCGCCGCCCAGGGGCTGGCGATCGACGCCACCAACAGCCCGGTCGTCGCGACATCCTCGCCGCTCGACACCGCGATATTGCTGAACGGCTCCGGGCTGGCGTTGACCGCCGCGCGCGTTCCCGCCTTGGCGCCGTGCGTCAGCAACGCCGCACCGCCGCCGAGCAGCAAGGCGATGACCTGCCATTTGGTGTCGTGCGGATCGACGATCGCGAGCGAGAGCAACGCGCCGCCAATCGGGCGGACCAACGTGTGGACGGCGTCCCAGGCGCTATCGACCCACATCACCTTGTCGGCGAAGAATTCGGCCAGCGCGCCGACCGCGGCGGCACCGATCACCCACCAATTGGCCAGCACATCGAGGCTGTGGAGTTGGTGCGGCAGCGCGATCCAGCCGAAATGCATCGAGAGCCCGGTCGCGAGCACGCAGAGATAGAGCCGCCATCCGCTCAACAAGCTGATGCTGGCTGCGAGACCGATAATGCCCACCGCGTCCATGTGGGGGGTGTAGCATGCAAGGAGGGGCGCGGGGAGTGGGCAGTCTCGGTCCCTGGCCAGACGCTCGCCCCAATTGCCGACCGGAGAAAGGAAGCCCCCGTCAGATCAACCATCGTCATCCCGGCCCTGTGCCGGGATCCGCCTAGCCGCAAGCGAGGTCGATTGAGTCTATGGCCCGTCGCCTCGCCGCCCGGCGGCCCCCGGCACAAGGCCGGGGTGACGTGTGGGAATTGGGTTAGGTGCCCCCAATTCCTCCACGTTCCCGGGGAGGAATTGCCGTCCGCTACTGCGCCGCCTGCTCCTCGTGCGCCGGGTAATCGATATACCCCTCCGGTCCTGGGCTGTACCAGGTCCGCATATTGTCCGACGCCAGCTCGGCGCCGCGGCGGAAGCGGTCGACGAGGTCGGGGTTGGCGATGAACTTGCGCCCGAACGAGATGCCGTCGGCCAGGCCCGAAGCGACATCGGCCTGTGCCGCCTCGAACGTATAATCCTGGTTGAGGATCAACGGGCGCTCGAACACCTGGCGGATTTTCGGGCTCAGCTTGGGCACCGCCGACGCGCCGAACGTGCCGGTCGGCGAGAGTTCGCGCAGTTCGAGAAAGGCGATGCCGAGGTCGTTGAGCACTTTCGCCGCGGGAACGAACACCGCTTCGGGATTGCTATCGTCGGCGCCCTGCGTCTCGCCATTGGGCGACAGACGGATCGCGGTGCGGCCGGCGCCGACCTCGGCGATCACCGCTTGCACTGATTCCTTCATGAAGCGGATGCGGTTTTCCGGGCTGCCGCCATAATCGTCGTCGCGGAAATTGGTGTTGTCGCGCAGGAACTGGTCGATCAGATAGCCGTTCGCGCCGTGCAACTGGACCCCGTCGAACCCGGCGGCAATCGCATTGCGCGCGGCGGTGGCGTAATCGTCCTGCGCCTGTTTGATGTCGTCGAGCGTCGCGGCGCGCGCTTCCTGATAGGGGTTTTCCTCCTTGTGATAGGGCGCGCGCGTCACCGAGGACGACAGCGGCTGGAGCCCGGTCACGTCGGGCCGCGCGAGCCGGCCCATATGCCAGATCTGCGCGACGATCTTGCCGCCCGCCTCATGCACCGCTGCGGTCACCGGCTTCCACGCCTCGACCTGCGCGTCGGTCCACAGGCCGGGCGCGTTGGGCCAGCCCAGGCCCAGCCGGCTGACCCCGGTGCCTTCGGTGATGATCACGCCGGCGCCGGCGCGCTGGCGGTAATAGTCGATCATGATGTCGGTCGGCACATGCTCGTTGGTCGAGCGGCCGCGGGTCAGCGGCGACATCAGAACGCGGTTGCTGGCGGCGATATCGCCAAGCTGGATAGGATCGAACAACGTCGGCATTTGCGGATAACCTCCCGAAAGGACTTCTTTGCGGACGCGGCGCAGATAGGTGTTATGGGGCCGCATGCATCGGGAAAGCGCAACAAGAAAAGCTTCGGACGACAAAAGCGTCGTCGCCCATCCTTTTGCTTTCGCGGCGCTGATCCTCGCCAATATCCTGCTGAGCGTGGGCCCGGTCTTCGTGCGGATGAGCGATGTGGGGCCGGTCGCTGCGGGGTTCTGGCGAATCGCGCTGGCGGCCCCCGTGTTGCTCGCAGCAGCGTTCGCCACCGGCTGGCGGCCGACTGCGATGGGCCGGGGCGTGTGGTGGGCGATCGGGGTCGGCGGGCTGTGCTTCGCCGGCGACCTTGCCGCCTGGCATGTCGGCATCCTCAAGACCCAGCTCGCCAATGCGACCTTGTTCGGCAATTCGGCGACGTTGTTCTATCCGGTCTATGGCTTCCTGATCGCGCGCGCCTGGCCGTCGCGGACGCAGGGGTTCGCGCTACTGCTGGCGCTGGCCGGCGCGGGGCTACTGATGGGGCGGTCTATGCAGATCGCGCCCTCGCATCTGGCCGGCGACCTGCTCTGTCTCCTCGCGGGGATTCTCTATACGGTCTATTTCGCCACCATGGCGAAGGCGCGTAACACGATGGCGCCGATCCCCGCGCTCGCGCTGTCGACCGTGGCCAGCATGCTGCCGCTGCTGATCGTCGCCAATCTGCTCGGCGAGCAGGTCATGCCGCACAATTGGACGCCGCTGGTGCTGATGGCGCTGTCGAGCCAGATCATCGGCCAGGGGCTGATGATCTTCGCGCTTGGCCAGATGTCGCCGATGGTGATCGGCATCGCCTTGCTCACCCAACCGGTGATGGCGGCGACGATCGGCTGGATCGGCTATGGCGAGCGGCTCGACGGCGTCGATATGATCGGCGCGGTCGCCGTGGCAGTGGCGCTGGTGCTGGTCCGCGGCGAGCGCAAGGACGCCGCCGAGCTTGCCCCCGAAGGGGTCGAGGACGCATAAGCATAAGGATGACGCTCCCTGCCGATCCCACGCTCGACGAGATTCGCGAAGCGCTTGCCCCGCTCGTCGCCGACAATGCCGCGTTCGACGGCTGGAAGGCGGCGGCGCGCGACCTGGCGGCCGACCAGCTCGGCGTGGATCGCGACGTGGCGCTGCTCGCGCTTCCCGATGCGGCGGCGATGATCGACGCCTGGTTCGCGAGCATCGATCGCGGCATGGCCGATCGGCTGCCGGCCGAGACGCTGGCCAGGATGAAAGTGCGCGAGAAGATCGCCGCGCTGGTCGAAGCGCGGCTCGACCTGCTCGCGCCGCATCGCGAGACCCTGCGCCGCGCCTTCGCGATCCTGGCGCTGCCGCCCAATGTCGCGCACGGCGCACGGCTCGGCTGGCGCGCCGCCGATCTGATGTGGCGCGCGGCGGGCGACACCGCGACCGACTATAATCACTATACCAAGCGCGCGATGCTCGGCGGCGTCTATGCCGCGACGATCACCGTGTTCCTCGACGACGACAGCGAAGGCCAGGCCGACACGCGGGCGTTCCTGGCAAGGCGGATCGAGGAGATCATGCGGTTCGAGAAGGCCAAGGCGCAATTCCTCGGCCGGATCGAGCACCGCCCCAGCCTGTCGCGATTCATTGGCCGGCTGCGCTATCCGGCTGTTTGAGCTCCCTCTCCCCTTGTGGGAGAGGGAAGGGGCCGCGCCGAAGGCGTGGGAAGGGTGAGGGGGACTCACAGGCGATATCGCTCGTGGCTCCCCCTCACCCTTCCGGCGCTGCGCGCCTCCCTCCCTCTCCCACAAGGGGAGAGGGAATTCAGAACAAAAAGGTTATTGATAATCAGTCGCAGTACTTCTACCTGAGTCGTCATGGCGACGATTCCGCTCAGCCTTGAACATTTGCCGCAACGCCAGCGCGCTACTGTCGCGGGCATCGCGTGGGACCGGCTGACCGCGCCCGAGGGCCGGCGGCTGCGCGAACTCGGCTTCGATGAAGGCGTCGGCATCGAAGTATTGCACCGCGCGCGAATCGGCGGCGGGCCGATCGCGTGCCGGATCGGCCGGATGACCGTGGCGCTGCGCCGCCGCGTCGCAGGCGCAATCCACGTCGATCCGCTGACCAGCTAGCCGCCAGGATGAACCCCGCGCCGCTGGTCGCGTTGGTCGGCAACCCCAATGCCGGCAAGAGCGCGCTGTTCAACGCGCTGACCGGCGCGCGGCAAAAGGTCGGCAATTATCCCGGGGTCACTGTCGAGCGCCACGCCGGGCGCATGGCGCTGCCCGACGGCCGCCCGGTCGAATTGCTCGACCTGCCCGGCACCTACAGCCTCGAACCGTCGAGCCCCGACGAGCGCGTCACCCGCGACGTGGTGACCGGCGCGCAAGCCGGCGAACGCCTGCCCGATGCGATCATCGTCGTGGTCGATGCCGCCAATCTCGATAATCACTTGCGCTTCACGCTCCAGCTGATCGCGCTCGGCCTGCCGGTGGTGGTCGCGCTCAACATGTTCGACCTCGCCGAGCGCGACGGACTCAAGCTCGACCCGGAAGCCCTGGCGCGCGAGCTCGGCGTCCCCGTCGTCCCCACCGTCGCGGTCCGCAAGCGCGGGATCGAGCAGCTCAAGGAAGCGCTGGCCGATCTCGCCACGCCCGGCGCGGTGGCATTGCGCCCGAGCGACCCGGTGCTCCATGCCGACATCGCCACCTTGCAGCGCCGTGCGCGCCAGATCGCCATGGCCGCGACGATTTCCGAGACGCCGGTGCGCCGCTGGACGCACATGGTCGATTCGGTCGCGCTACATCCGGTGTTCGGCGTGCTGTTGCTGTTCGTCGTGCTGTTCGTGATGTTCCAGGCGGTGTTCTTCGCCGGCGCGGCGCCGGCCGACGCGATCGCCTCCGGGTTCGACTGGCTCGCCGGGCTGGTCAAGCAGGTGATGCCCGATTCGATCCTGCGGTCGCTAATCACCGACGGCGCGATCGCGGGCGTGGGCGCGGTGATCAAGTTCCTGCCCCAGATCCTGATCATGTTCTTCTTCATCCTGGTGCTCGAAGCGAGCGGCTATATGGTCCGCGCGGCATTCCTGATGGACCGGATCATGGCGAGCGTCGGGCTGTCGGGCCGCGCGTTCATTCCGCTGCTCTCGAGCTTCGCCTGCGCGGTGCCGGGGATCATGTCGACGCGCACGATCGAGGACGAGAAGGACCGCCTGACCACGATCCTGATCGCGCCGCTGATGACCTGTTCGGCGCGGCTGCCGGTCTACACATTGGTGATCGGCGCGATGATCCCCAATGTCCGCGTGCTGCCGTTCGTCGGGCTGCAGGGGCTGGTGATGCTTGGCCTGTACATCATGGGCGTGGCGGGCGCGTTTGTCGTCGCCCTGGTGCTGCGCCGTACGGTGACCAAGGGCGCCTCGTCGGGCTTCATGATGGAGATGCCCAAATACCAGCTGCCGAGCGTCCGCGATCTGGCGATCGGGCTGTGGAGCCGCGCGGAAATCTTCCTCAAGCGCGCCGGCACGACGATCGCCTTCACCACCATCGTGTTGTGGGCAATGCTGTCCTTCCCCCAGGTGCCCAAGGGCAGCCCGGTCAGCCAGGTCAATTATTCGGTCGCCGGCCGCATCGCCAATGCGATCGAGCCGGCGTTCCGCCCGATCGGGTTCAACCGCGACATCGTGCTGGCATTGATCCCGGCGATGGCGGCGCGCGAAGTATCGGTCGCCGCGCTCGGCACGGTCTATGCGATCGACTCGTCAAGCGACGACGAGTCCAAAATGGCGCAGACTCTGCAAAAACGCTGGAGCCTGGCCACCGCCCTCGCATTCCTCATGTGGTTCGTGTTCGCACCACAGTGCATCTCGACCATCGCAGTCACCAGAAGAGAGACAAACGGGTGGCGATGGCCCGCTTTCATGGTTGGCTATTTGTTCCTGCTTGCCTACATCATGGCCGGAATCACATACTGGCTGGCTGTCTTCGCCGGCTTGTAGGTTTTGTCGCGGCGCCAGCCCGCTCCCCCACCCGGCCTCCCACACGGTAGGCTGACTGGGAGGCCGGGTGGGGGAGCGGGCTGGTGCGGTATCCGGCGGAAGCCGGCAAAGGAGTATTTCATGGCGGGCAGCGTCAACAAGGTCATTCTCGTCGGCAATCTCGGGCGCGATCCCGAGAGCCGCAGCTTCCAGAACGGCGGCAAGGTCGTCGAGCTGCGCATCGCGACGTCTGAACAGTGGAAGGACCGCAATTCGGGCGAGCGCAAGGAGCGCACCGAATGGCACACTGTCAAGGTCTTCAGCGAAGGCCTGGCCAATGTCGCCGAGCGCTATCTGCGCAAGGGTAGCAAGGTCTATATCGAAGGCGCGCTGCAGACCCGGAAGTGGCAGGACCAGGACGGCAAGGACCGCTATTCGACCGAGATCGTGCTGCAGGGCTTCAACAGCGTGCTGACGATGCTCGACGGCGCGCCGGGCGGTGGCGGTGGTTCCGGCGGCGGTGGCGGCGGCTTCTCGAGCGGTCGTGACGAATTCGCCGACGCCCCGAGTGGCGGCGGTGCGTTTGGCGGTGGTGGTGGCGGAAGCAGCGCCGGCACCCGCGGCGGCTTCTCCGACGACCTCGACGACGACGTACCGTTCTAGGATCGGTTGGGCGTGACCAACGACCGCAGCGCGTCCTCAGGCTGGCGCATCGATGAGGCCGCGCGCGAACAGGCGATCGACGAGCTCGACCTCGTCCGCCTGCGCGAGAGCGGCCAGCTCGACCGCATCACCGATTTCGCGGCGAAATTGTTCGACGCGCCGATCGCGCTGGTCAGCCTGGTCGAGCGCGAGCGGCAGTTCTTCCCCGGCAAGACCGGACTCGACGCCGACGAGACTCCCCGCGAAGTCTCGTTTTGCCAGCATGCGATGTTGGGGACCGAGATCATGGTCGTGCCCGACGCGACCAGGGACGAACGTTTCGCCGACAATGCGCTCGTCACCAGCGATCCCGACATCCGCTTCTATGCCGGCGCGCCGTTGGTGAGCAGGGAGGGCGTGCCGCTGGGTGCGCTCTGCGTGATCGACCGCAAACCGCGCGAGGGGATGACCGACCTCCAGCGGCAGGGTCTGACCGTGCTCGCCGACAATGTGATGGCGCTGTTTCGCGCGAACAGGAACTGACGGCTACCGCCGCAGCAAGAACACCGCATGCTCGGCGAGCAGGTTCGCCATCGTCGCGCTGGTGCGCTGATCGCCCGACAGGAACCACGCACCCTCGACGATGATGCTGCGCTCGTTGAGCAGCGCGCGGAAATCATCGACCGTGACGTGGTGGATATTGGGGGTCGCGTACCACGCCACCGGCAACAGCCGCGTGACCGGCATCCGCCCGCCCCACAATAGTGACGCGCGCACCCGCCAATGCGCGAAATTGGGGAAGGACACGAAGGCGTGCCGCCCGATCCGGAGCAGATGTTCGAGCACGACATCGGGCGCGCGCGTCGTCTGCAAGGTCTGGCTGAGAATCGCGTAATCGAAGCTGTTGTCGGGATAATCGGCCAGATCGGTATCGGCGTCACCCTGCACCACCGACAGTCCGCGCGCGACCGCGCTCGCGACGTCGCCGGCATCGAGTTCGAGCCCGCGCGCATCGACCTGCTTCTCGTCGCGCAACGCCGCCATCAGCTCGCCGCCGCCGCAGCCGACATCGAGCACGCGGCTGCCCGGCGCGACATTGGCGGCGATCACCGCGAGATCGGGACGCAGGCTCATTCGGGTGTCGCCCGCAGCGCATCGGCGAAGCCCGGTGCCAGTCGCTCCATATAGCGTGTCGGGCGGATCAGCGCGTGGAAGCCCAGCGCCTCGTACACGCCGTGCGCATCGGCGGTGACCAGCGCCATCCGCCGGATGCTGGCGAAATCGGGATGATCGACGAACCACCCCACCATCGCGCGCCCGACGCCTTGTCCGCGCGCGCTTTCGTCGACCCAGACATCGGCCAGCCAGGCGAAGGTCGCATGATCGGTGATCATCCGGGCAAAGCCGACCTGCACGTCTTGCGCGTAGGCGCCGAGGCAATGCGACCCGGCGATCGCTCGCTCGACCAGCGCGCGCTCGATCCCCGGCGACCAATAGCTCGACGCCAGCCAGGCATGCACCCGCGCCACGTCGAGCCGCGCCTTGTCGTCGGAGAGTTCGATCACAGCGCCGCTCTCAAGAAGCCGTCGACCACGCGGTTGAGTTCGGGCGAGTCGAGCAAGAAGGCGTCGTGCCCGAACGGGCTGCTCAATTCGACGAAGCTGACCGCCGCACCCGCCGCGTTGAGCGCGTGGACGATCGCGCGCGATTCGGGAGTCGGATAGAGCCAGTCTGTGTCGAAGCTGACCAATGCAAACCGTGCCTTACTCGCCTTGAAAGCATTGGCGAGCAGTCCACCATGTTCCTCGGCAAGGTCGAAATAGTCCATCGCGCGGGTGATGTAGAGATAGGAATTGGCGTCGAACCGGTCGGTAAAGCTCAGCCCCTGGTGGCGCAGATAGCTTTCGACCTGGAAATCGGCGTCGAACCCGAACGACTTGGCCTCGCGCGCCTGCAGCCGCCGGCCGAACTTCTCGGTCAGGCCGGCCTCGGACAGATAGGTGATGTGCGCCGCCATCCGCGCCACCGCGAGCCCCGCGGCAGGCGGATCGCCTTCGCCGTAATAAGCGCCGCCGCGCCAATTGGGATCGGCCATGATCGCCTGGCGCCCGACTTCGTGGAAGGCGATATTCTGCGCGGTGTGGCGCGCGGTCGAGGCGATCACCACCGCCTTGGTCACGCGATCGGGGAAGGTCGCCGCCCAGCTCAGCGCCTGCATCCCGCCCATCGACCCGCCGACCAGGGTGACGGTGCCGACGCCGAGATGGTCGAGCAGCATCGCCTGCGCGCGGACCATGTCCCGGATCGTGATCACGGGAAAGCTCATCGCCGCGGGACACCCCGTCGCGAGATTGATCGTCGCGGGCCCCGACGAGCCCATGCAGCTGCCCAGCACATTGGCGCAGACGATGAAGTGCCGCGCCGGGTCGATCGGCTTGCCGGGGCCGACCATCCGCGTCCACCAGCCGGGCTTGCCGGTGATCGGATGGTCGCTCGCGACATATTGGTCGCCGGTCAGCGCATGACAGATCAGGATCGCATTCGATCCGTCGGGTGCCAGCGTGCCATAGGTCTCGTAGGCGATATCGACCGGCGACAGCAGCACGCCCCCGTCGAGGCGGAGCGGCCCCGGCAAGGTCACGTGGCGCGACAGCCCGAAGCGCTGATCGTCGGTCATGGAGATGCGGTTAGTGGGAAATCCGGGCGGACGGAACCCCATAACCCTCTCCCAACGGGAGAGAGATCGGTTAGCCCATCCTCCTCGCCGGCGCTCTCGCCGCGATCACCGATTGCGCTGCCAGCCGCCCGGTCTGCGCGCCGCCATTCATATAGCCCGGATAGGCGTCCGACAGATGCTCGCCCGCGAAATGGACCGGCCCAGCGCCCAGCGGGGTCGAGGCGATGCCATCGGTTTCGGTCCAGATCAGGCCGGCGAACTTGGTCAGCTGGCCCGGGCGGAAATTGACATAGGCGCCCATCGAGAAGGGATCGAGGTGCCAGTTGGTGCGGCGGACCGTGGTGCTCGTCGCGGCCCCCATCCCCTTCACGCCACTTTCCGCCAGCCGCGCGAACTTGAGCGCCAGCGCGCGCGGATCGGCCTGGTCGGCGGCGAGCACTTCATCGCCGCCGGTGAACCAGGTCCACACACTGCCCGGCCCCGCCGCCGGACGGACGCCCCCATCCCAGCCAAGCGAGGCGCCGGCGTCACGGTCGGTCTGCCAGATCTCGCCGCCACGCCCGATCGGCTTTTCCCACGGCCGCCCGGTCGTCACTGCCTGGACCTTGCCGTTCCTGCCCAGCCCGACCTCGGCGATGAACTGGCGCCACAAGGGCGGCAGCGGCACACCATAAGCGATCCGGCTCATGATCGAGGCGGGGGTGGTGACGATCACCGCCGAGGCGTCGATCTTCTCGCCGTTGGAGAAGACGACGCGAGCGCCGCTGGCCGAGGGATCGATCCGCACCGCGCGGCGATAGGTGGTGATGCGGCTCGCCAGCCGCGCCGCCATCGCCTCGATCAGCGACGAACTGCCCCCCGCCATCAGATAGCGCTCATCGCTGCGGGACAGCACGTCGATCCGGCGGCCGTCGATCGTCGGCAGGTTGAACACCAATTCGATCGCCGAGGCCTGCCCCGGTTCACAGCCATATTCGGTGCGCGCGGTCGCTTCCATCAGGCGGCGCACCCAGGGTTCGGGAATCAGCCGGGCATGCTTGTCGAGATAGCCGGTGAACGACATGCGATCGAGTTCAGCGGCGACCTTGGCGTAGCTTTGGTCGAGCCGGACCGAATCGGCATCGATCTGACCGGCGATGCCGCGCAAGCCGGCGACGAGCTTGCCCTCGGGCACCTCTCTCGCGCCATCGAGGATCATCGTGCGATGCTGGCCGGCCTTGCGATCGATCAACTGCACGCCGAATTCGCGGCAGAGCGCGTGCATGTCGGCATGGTCGGTATTGACCAACTGCCCACCGATCTCGATCGACGGCGCGCCCTTGGCCTTGGCCGTGTACATCCGCCCGCCGAGCCGGGTGCGCGCTTCGTAAAGCCGTGCGTCGACTCCCGATTTGGTCAAATGCCACAGCGCGGTCAGCCCGGCGATGCCGCCGCCGATAATCACTACCGGCGCCCCGCCCGGTGCCGCACGCGCCGAACGCGGCAAGGCAGCGGTCGCCGCCGTCACCGCCAGCGCGAGCAATACCTGTCGTCGTGTCTGCCCGTCGCCGCCAGGCACGGGCATCGCTGCCCCGCTATCGCGCAGATTATCCCACCGCGCCGCCTCGAGCGCCTGCCAGAATGCCGTCGGTCCCCGCATCCGCCTTCCCCCTGGCCGTGCTGCATAGCGGCTGGGGAGTCATCTTGCCAAGGCGACAGGGCCCTGCGCATAGGCCAGTCATCATGAGCGCTCCTGAACCCAAGCCCTGGATCATGGCGATCGCGCCATATGTGCCCGGGCGATCGACCACCGATGACGGCCGCAAGGTCGCCAAGCTTTCGTCGAACGAGAATCCTTTGGGCACCTCGCCCAAGGCGCGTGAGGCGTTCCTGTCGGCGGCGTCCCGCCTCGAACGCTATCCCGATGCCAGCGGCACGGAACTGCGCGACGTGCTCGCCGAGAAATACGGGCTCGATCCCGCGCGGATCATCTACGGCAATGGGTCGGACGAAGTGCTCCACCTCGCCGCCGGCGCGTTCGCCGGGCCAGGCGACGAAGTGATCTTCGTGCATTACGGTTTCGCGGTGTACGAGATCGCCGCGCGTCGCGTCGGCGCGGTCCCGGTCATCGCGCCCGACAGCGACTATGCCACCGATGTCGACACGATCCTGGCGTGCGTCACCGAGCGGACGAAGATCGTCTATATCGCCAACCCCAACAACCCGACCGGCACCTACGCGACCAAGGAAGAGGTCGCGCGGCTACACGCCGGCTTGCGCCCCGACATTCTGCTCGTGCTCGACCATGCCTATGCCGAATATATCGAGGGCGATGCCGAGGATGGCGGGATGGCGCTGGCCGAAACCGCGCCCAACGTGCTGGTCACACGCACTTTCTCCAAGATGTACGGGCTCGCCGCCGAGCGGATCGGCTGGGGCTATGCCTCACCCGCGATCATCGAGGCGATGCACCGCATCCGCCTGCCTTTCTCGATCACCATCGCCGGGACGGCGGCGGCGATCGCCGCTTTGGGCGATACCGAGTTCGTCGAGCACACCCGCGCGCACAATGCCGAATGGCGCGCTTGGTTCTCGGCCGAGATCGCCAAGCTGGGCAATGCAGGTTTACGCGCGGTGCCGAGCCAGGCCAATTTCGTGCTGGTGCTGTTCGAGGGCAAATTGACCGCCGAGGCCGCGTATAAGGGCCTGATGGATGCCGGCTATATCGTCCGCTGGCTGCCGGGTCAGGGCCTGCCGCATGGTCTGCGCATCACCGTGGGTACCGAGGCGGAAACGCGCGGCGTCGCGACGGCGTTGCGCGATCTGGTCGAGAAAATTGGCTGAAATGTCGCCCTTGACTGCCCTCACCCTTCCCACCGCCTTCGGCGGCGGGCCCCTTCCCTCTCCCGCATGCGGGAGAGGGAGGGAGGCGCGAAGCGCCGGAAGGGTGAGGGTCTGACCGCCATGCTCCCTTTCTCCCGCATCACCATCATCGGGCTCGGCCTGATCGGCTCGTCGATCGCGCGCGCGGTCAAGGCCGACATGCCGACCGTCCGCGTCACCGGACACGATATGGATCCGGAGGTACGCGAGACGTCGCGTGCGCTCGGTTTCTGCGATGACGTGGCTGACACAGCGGGCGCCGCGGTGACCGATGCCGATCTGGTGATCTTCTGCGTGCCCGTCGGCGCGATGGCCGCGGCGGCGGAAGCGATCGCCGACGATTTGCCCACCGATGCGATCGTCAGCGACGTGGGGTCGTCCAAAGCGGCGGTGCTCGCGGCGCTCAGCGAGAAACTGCCCGGCGCGACGATCATCCCCGCCCACCCCGTCGCCGGTACCGAGCGCTCTGGCCCCGAAGCGGGCTTCGCGACGCTGTTCCACGGCCGCTGGTGCATCCTGACCCCCCCGGGCGGCGCCGATCCGGCGGCGGTCGAGCGTGTCGCCGAATTCTGGCGGCGGCTGGGGGCCGAAATCGATACGATGGACCCGCAGCATCACGACCGCGTGCTGGCGATCACCAGCCATTTGCCGCATCTGATCGCCTATACGATCGTCGGCACCGCATCGGACATGGAAGAAGTCACCCGCTCCGAAGTGATCAAATATTCGGCCGGCGGTTTCCGCGACTTCACTCGCATCGCGGCCTCGGATCCGACGATGTGGCGCGACGTCTTCCTGAGCAACCGCGAAGCGGTGCTCGACATGCTGCAGCGCTTCACCGAGGATCTGACCTCGCTCCAGCGCGCGATCCGTTGGGGCAAGGGTGACGAATTGTTCGACTTGTTCACCCGCACCCGCGCGATTCGTCGCTCGATCATCGACCAGGGCCAGGACGATGCCGCGCCCGATTTCGGGCGGCAGCACGATTAGTCCGCAGCGCTAACGCTCTATCGTCATCCCCGCGAAAGCGGGGACCCATCTCCTGCGCTATCCCGCTTCTGCACGGTGATGTCTTGGTCATCGTGGAGGAGACGGGTCCCCGCTTGCGCGGGGATGACGTCGATAGAAGCACCGTCCAGCGCGTTGATCGCCGCATGCACCCGCGCCTCGATCTCCGCGCGCGCCAGGCCGGGCGGGATCGCCTCGCCGAACCGGAACGTCGCCACGCCCGCGCGCTTCAGCCCGCCCTTGGGCCACAACTCACCAATATCGGTCGCGATCGGCACCACCGGCAGCCCAAGCATTTTGTAGAGTCCGGCAAATCCCGACTTCAACCCGGGCTGCTCGCCCGGCTTCACCCGCGTGCCTTCGGGAAAGATCATCACCGATCGCCCGCTCGCGCGCGCCACCTCCGCCTCGCGCATCAACTGTCGGAGCGCCTTGGACGACGCGCTGCGATCGACCAGGATCACGCCATAGCGCTTCGCCGCCCAGCCCCAGATCGGGATGCGCGCGAATTCGCGCCGCATGATCGTCGCCGGCGCGTCGAGCTCGGCCACCAGCTCGATCGGCTCCATGAGCGACTGGTGCTTACCCGCATAGAAGACCTGGCCCGACGGTCGCGGCCCCTGGTAGCGGACGCGGATGCCGAGCAGCCAGCGAACGCACCAGCGATGGAAGCGGGTCCAGGCCATGGCATAAGCGATCAGCGCGCGCTGCCCGAACAGCGCCGAGAACGGCACCAGCAGCACGATCGGCAGCGACACGCCGTAAAAGACGATCGCGAACACCACATTGCGGAGCAGCGTCACCGGCGCGCGCTCATTGCCCGAACCCGAGCCACAAGGCGACGCGGCGCAACAGCAGCTTGTTATACTCGACCAGCAGCACGCCCAGCGCGGCATCGCCCTGCACGCCGTCATCCACCACGGTCACGTCGCTGCCCAGCGCCGCTTCCAGCTCCATCCGCGCGCGCGCCATATGCCAGTCCGAGGTGACCAGCCGCACCGACTTATAGCCGTGATCGCGTACCCATTTGGCGGTTTCCTCGCCATTCGAGCGCGTATCGACCGCCTCATGCCCGAGATCGACGCAGCAGGCGAACAGGCCGAGCGGCGCCTTGTACTTGATCGACAGGTCGATCGGCCGGACGCCGGGCGCCGCACCGCTGATCAGCAGCCGGTTCGCCTGATGCCCGGCGATCAGCGCCAGCCCGCGATCGATCCGGCCGGGCGCCCCGGTCGGGACGACGATCGCGTCGGTCTTCAAGTCCTCGAGCGGGCGCGGCAGGGTCAGCGTGTAGAGGACGAAGCCCAGCAGATAGACGAGCGCGGCGATGGCGATCAGGCGGCGGATCATTGCACTTGCCTCAACCGCCCGAGCACCGCGATCCGCGCCGCCAGCGTCGCCACCAGCGCGAAGATCAGCGGCAGCAGCCCGAGCAGCAGCCAATCCCCACGCGTCAGCACGCCGCCGGTCAGCAATTGCGAGCCGAGCCCGGCCATCTGTCCGGTTACCGCCCAGATCGCCAGCATCGCCGCCAGCGTCCCCATCACCCCGCCGACCATCGTGTCGAGCGCGATACGGCGCTGAAACAGCCGCGCGACCTGGACATCGGTCGACCCCAGCATGTGCAGGATGGCGATCGTGTCGCGATGCGTTTCGAGCCCGGCGCGCGCCGCGAGCAGCACCACCGCGGTGGTGGCCGCCGCCATCAGCAGCACCAGCACCACCGCGGCATAGATCAACGTCCGCATGAAATCGGCGACCGGCGACAACCAGCGCGACTGACTGTCGACCCGCGCGGTCACCGCAGCGGCGCGGACGCCCGCGGCGACGCGCGTCGCGGCTTCCACGCTCGGCACGCTCAGATCGACGTCGATCAGCGACGGGAGGGGAACGTCGGCGTCGGTCGACGTATCGCCCAGCCACGGCCGCAGCAATTCGCTCAGCCGCGCATGATCGACGAGATTGGCGTGCGACACCGCCGGCATTTCGCGCAACGCCGCCAGCACCGTCTCGGTATCGCGATCGCGCACCGCCGGATCGGCGGCGACGACCTGCACGGTCAATCGCCCGGCAAGCTCACGATCGAGCGCGCCCGCCGCGTTGATCGTGCCCAGCCCCAGCGCCGCCGCCAGCACGGTCAGGAACAGCATGATCGCCATGATCCAGGTCATCGCGCGCGTGCCGCGGCGATCGTCGAGCACCCGGCGATCGGCGGCGGTCGAGAACATCGCGACGCTCATGCAACGGGCGCCTTGGGCGGGTTGCGCAACGCGCCGGTCGGATCGAGCAACCGCCCGGCCTCGATCCGCATCATGTGCGCGTTCTGGATTCGACCGAGCAGGTGAAAGTCGTGCGTCGCCACCACCACGGTGGTGCCGAGCCGATTGAGCGATTCGAACAGATGCAGCAGCCGCGCCGCCATGTCGGGGTCGACGTTGCCGGTCGGCTCGTCGGCGACCAGGATTTCGGGCCGGCCGATCACCGCGCGCGCGATCGCGATTCGCTGCTGCTCGCCGCCCGACAGGGTCGGCGGCGGCGCATGGCTGCGTTCCGACAGGCCGACCCAGGCCAGCATCTCACGCACCGGCGCCTCGACATCGCTTTCGGGCACTCCCGACAGCCGCAGCGGCAAGGCGATATTGTCGAACGCCGACAGATGCGGAACCAGCCGGAAATCCTGGAACACGACGCCGATCCGGCGGCGGAAGCCGGGCAGGCGCTTGCGCGGCAGCGCGCCCGCATCTTCCCCGAACAAGCGGATGACGCCGTGGGTCGGCCGCTGGGCGAGATAGATCAGCTTGAGCAGCGAGGTCTTGCCCGCCCCCGACTGGCCGGTCAGGAAATAGAAGCCGCCCGACGCCAGGGTGAAGTTGATCGCCGACAAGGTATCGGCGTCGCTGGCGGGATAGCGCAGCCCCACATCTTCGAACTGCACGATATTCGCCATGCCGGCGTTTGCTACCCGCTTGTACGCTGCCCCGCCAGCGCCATCGCACGTAACCCGTTCCCGCTTCAAGCCAGGCGGTGCACACCCGCAAGGCTTGCCGCACTGCCGATGCCCGCTTAGGGATTGGAAAGGGTCGCGGGAAACAAGGCCCGGTGCGGACGACGATATGATCCTCGAATGCGGCGAATGCCATACGCGTTATCTGGTCCCCGACACCGCGATCGGGGCCGAAGGACGCACTGTGCGCTGCGCCAAATGCAAGCATAGCTGGTTCCAGGAGCCCGAGACGCTCGACCTCTCGCGCGCCGCGGTCGTCGCGCACGAACCGATCCACCCCGCTCCCCAGCCGATCGCCGCGCCGTCACCCGCCGAGACGGGCCCCGCCGCCGATATCGCCCCGGACGATGACGCCTTCGCGCACGACCCGCCGTTCCGGCCGCGTCGCAACCCCGCCCGACTGTGGACGATTGCCGCGGTGACCGCCGGCGTGGCGATGCTGGCCGCGGCCGCCGCGTTGCTGTTCCTCAATGTCCCCAGCCTGGCGACCTGGCTGGGCATGCCGGGGAGCAATGGTCAGACGCCGCTGACCTTCGTCAACGTCAAGCAGCCCGACCGCCGCGACCTGCCGACCGGCAGCGAATTGTTCGCGGTCGGCGGCCAGATCCACAATCCGACCGCCGAGCGTCAGCCGATTCCCGACATCCGCGTCGAATTGTACGACGCCCCCAAGGATGGCCGGATGGTCTATAGCTGGGTGATCAAGCCCGATCAGCCGACCATCGCGCCGGGCGGCACGATCGACTTCTACAGCGGCAAGCTCGACGTCCCCGCCAATTCCAAGAACATGAAGCTCACCTTTTCGAGCAGCGCGTCGGGCGGCTGAACCGCCGGCGCGCGACTTGCCGGACTGGCCGGGCGCGTAAACTCCGGTTGCGTCGCACAGATCGCTTTGCTAGGGGCGCTCGCCTGCCAGCCAGCGGCCCCGTCCGATGGCATCTTACACGTGCGGCCGTGGCGGAACTGGTAGACGCGCAACGTTGAGGTCGTTGTGTCCGAAAGGACGTGGAAGTTCGAGTCTTCTCGGCCGCACCAATCATCCTCGTGAGAGGTTGAGACTTAAGAAAAAAAGAAAGCTCCTGGCTGGACCTGCCCTTTGGTCCACCTGAGGAGCGCGCTTCTCATGCGGTGAGCGTCGATGTCGATGCCGGCGAGGAGCGCCGTCCGGCCAGACAGCATGGGCAGGCGGCGACCCTGCTCAACGAGATGGGCATCTGGAATCCGGACGCCATCGACAAGCAACTCGTTCATCTCGACACCTCGATGGTGCGCCGCGCATCCACCCGTGGCGAATATTGGGACCTCGGCGGCAGGATGATAAGCGTGAGCACGCTATCGAGCGCCACTCGAGATTATCCTGCGCTGGATGCAAAAATCGGGTTACCCTTTTCGGAACGTAGATTGTCTCCCTCTTCGCAGACGTGTGAGGCGAGGATTATTCCGACGGACAAGATGGTCGAGGACGACGTGCTCAATGCCTGGTTCGTGCGAGAGGTCCTCCCTCTCGAGCGGGCTTTGACGGCCTATGTGCGGCGAAACTCGAGAGTGACGGAAGACGTGTCCGAACTGCGGCAGGACATATACGAGCATGCACTGATCGGCGCGCGGCGGGAGTTGCCGAGCAATACGCGCGCTTACCTGTACACGCTCGCGCGCAATCATCTCATCAACCAGGCGAAGCGCGCCAGGGTCGTATCATTCGAGATGGTCGCCGACCTCGACAGCGAGAGCCTCGACCTCGACATATTCGAAGCCGAGCGCGCCCTGACCGCGAGGGACGAGCTTCGCCACGCCAGCGCCGGCATCGACAAGCTACCGCCGCGCTGCCGCGAGGTGATGCGGCTGCGCAAGCTCGACGGGTTATCGACGCAAGAGGCCGCAGTGGCGCTCGGAGTCTCGACCGAGACGGTCCGTCAGCAGCTCAAATACGGAATGAAAGCGCTGATCGACCATATGCTCGGCGGCAGCGGCAAGATCGTCCGGTCAAAGTTCGGCAGGCGCGCTGCCGAGGAGGCACGGCGATGAGCCGCCATCGCGCGATCGAGGACGAGGCGCTCGACTGGCTGATCCGGCGGGATGAGCCCGGCTGGTCGCGGGCTGATCAGGCAGAACTCGACGACTGGCTGGCGGGATCGATGGCGAACCGGGCCGCCTGGCTGCGCGCGGAGCATGGCTGGGCGCAGGCGGATCGCGTGCGCTCGCTAGGCGATTGGCAGGGTCAACTTGATAGCGGACATCGCCGAGGCAAATGGTGGCCGGCAGCGATCGCGGCAAGCCTTCTCGTGGCGGTCGGGATTGGGGGCTATTCGCTGGCCCCCGAATTTGCCGTTCAACCACGGGCACAGATGGCGCAATTCGACACGCCAGTAGGCGGCCACAAGATCATCTCACTCGCAGAGGGCAGTCGAATCGAGCTCAATACACAATCGGCCGTGCGCACTGCCGTCAATGAGAAGAGCCGCGACATATGGCTGGATTCGGGCGAGGCCTATTTCGAGGTCAAGCATCGCGAGGGTGAACCGTTCGTGGTTCACGCCGGCAGGCGCACAATCACGGTGCTCGGCACTAAATTCTCCGTGCGGCGCGAGAAGGATCAAGTGACGGTGAACGTGGTCGAAGGACGCGTTCGGGTGGACGACGGGCGAGGAGGTGACAGCAGCGCCGCGATCATCACCGCGGGCGACACCGCCATCTCGCGCGGTGGCTCGACATTGATCGCGACGAAATCAGAGCAGCGGGTGGAGAACGCGCTTGCGTGGCGCGACGGCATGCTCAACTTCGACCTCCTGCCGCTGTCCGACGTCGCGACCGAGTTCAACCGCTACAATCGCGTGCAGCTCGTGGTGGATCCATCCATTGCCAATATCCCGATCGGCGGCACCTTCCAGGCGTCGAACGTGAGCGATTTCGCACGGCTGCTGCACGACGCTTATGGCCTCAAGACCGAGCAGGACGGGCAGCGTATCAGAATCTCGAACCGGTGATGTTACCCTTTTGCGACGCCGGATTGTCATGCCAGTGAAGGGGCCGAGACGCGCCCCACGATAGGGAGGGGCATCATGATCCGGACACTCGCCACAATATTCGCAACCACCACCTGCCTCGTGGCATTCGCTCCGCCTGCGGTGGCGCAGTCGCGCAATTTCAACATCCCGGCGGGTTCGCTCAGGGCTGCGCTGGACATGTTCGCCCGCCAGTCCGGGCGTCAGGTGATCTACCGGGGTGACGAAGTGCGGTCGGCGAACTCACCGGGCGTGCGCGGGTCGCAGGCCGCCGAAGACGCGCTGGATGCCATTCTCGCCGGCACCGGGTTCGCTGCTCAAAGAAGCGCGTCGGGCGCCTTTGCGGTGGTGAAGTCGGGAAACGCGCCCGCCGCCGATGACGATACACCGCCAACGGAAGCTGGTCCGGCGGAGATCATCGTTACCGGCATCAGGCGCTCCTTGCAGGAATCCATCAAGGCGAAGCGCTCGGCCGACAGCATCGTCGACGTCGTCACCGCGCAGGATATCGGTAAATTGCCCGATCAGAACGTGGCGGAATCGATGAGCCGTATTACGGGCGTCCAGATCACGCGGAGTGAAGGTGAGGGAAATAACTTCACCGTTCGAGGCATTTCGCAGAACCGGTTGCTGATCAATGGCCGCAGCTTCCTCGGGCCGGATACAGGCGGCGGCGCCTCGCTCGAGTCGCTCAGCCCGCAGGTCATTTCGAGCATCGTCGTCGCGAAATCCCCTACCGCAGATATGATCGAAGGCGCTTTGGGGGCGACCGTGAATCTGAAGACCAAACGGCCGCTCGATTTCAAGGATCTCGTCGTGAGCGGCACCGCGCAGGGTGCCTATACCGACCAGGCCAACCATGTCGGATATCGAGCGTCGGTCCTGATCTCCAAGAATTTCAACGATAAATTCGGCGTTCTGGCGACAATTGCCTATACCGATCTCGAAACGCGCGGCTACGGCTTCGATACCGGCGGATGGACGCGGACCAATAACATCGATGGTAACGGAGACGGGGTCAACGATCCCGGCCTGGTGCGCCCCAACCGCTTGATGGAGACGGTCGAAACGCGCCAGCGACGGGTCCTGACGTTCAATGGATCGATGCAGTTCAAGCCGACGGATAAATGGGAAATCGTCCTCGACGGCATCCATACCAGGCTCAACGAGGATCGCACGCCGATCGGGTTGCAGATATTGCTGAACGATCAAGCGTCCGGCGCGGTGGCGGATGGAATGGGCACCGTGGTCAGCGGGACGATCAAGAATGTGACCCCGCGCCCGCTGGTGTACAATGCACCGACGCGTCTCAATTCGACCAATATCGGGCTCTCGACATCCTATCACGGCGACCGCGTGGAAGTTTTCGCGGGGGCGTCATACAGCAAGGCAAATTCTTCGCCATCGGCAGGCAGTTCGCTGACCTATGTCGTGGTGCCCCGCGCCGGCAACACGGTCAACGCGACCTATGATTTCACGACGCGCAACCCATTGCCCAACCTGGCGCTGAACAGCAATTTCAACCTTCTCGACCCGGCGCAATATCGGTTGGCGTCGATCTTCGACGGCGCGATCCTGAGCAATAACAAAGGCTATGATGGCCGTGTCGATTTCAAGATCCATACCGATCTGGGGTTGCTGAAGTCCATCGAGACGGGAGCGAGGTTCGAGCATATCGGCTATTACTCCCAGTCGCCGCAAAACATTCCGAGCGCGGCCAGCCTGTTGGCCATTGGAGACAAGAATGGTGACGGCATCCTCACGGTCGATGAACTGCCGGGGCTGAGGTACAGCAGCAATCTCGTCGATTATTATTCGGGAGCGGGCGGCTCGTTTCCCAACCAGATTCTGGGTGGCAGCGTCGATCCGTCGGTGGTGCGCAATGCGTTTCACCTGCCTGTTCCCAGTGCCGACGCCATTCCGCTGGGCCATGTCTCGATCAAGGACGTCAAACAGGATACGCTCGCCTTCTATATCAAAGGCAACGTCGCCACCGCGATCGGCGGGATGCCGCTGACCGGCAATGTCGGCGTGCGCTACGTATCGCAGCAGCGCCTGTCGTCGGGATATCTCTCCGATACCCAGCCGACCGCGTCCAAATCGACCTTCGACTTCTGGCTGCCCAGCGCCAATCTGGCGCTCGCCATCAACCCCTCGCTCACGTTTCGCGCCTCGGCCGCGAAAGTCGTCGCTCCGCCGGCCCTCAACGATGTGGCGGTTAGCTTCGTTCCGCTGCTCGTTTCGCGGACCGGGAGCCGCGGTAATCCGCATTTACGGCCCTACCAGGCAACTCAATACGATGCCACGCTGGAATGGTATTTCGCACCCTCCAGCGCGCTGACCGGGGCGGTATTTTACAAGAATGTCGACTCGTTCACGATCAATCTGACGCAGCCGGAATACATCCCTGGCGTGTCCACGAGTCCCTCGGATTTGTTTCAGATCACTCAACCGGTGAACGGCAGGTCCGGCACGATCAAGGGCTTCGAACTGTCCTACCAGCAGGCCTTCCGCTTCCTGCCGGGGCTGCTCAAGAATCTGGGCTTTCAGGCAAACTACACCTTCGTCGACAGCCAAACGCCGCTGATCGATGAGGCGACCCAAAGGCGCCTGCCCTTGCCGGGCCTGTCGAAGCATAGCTACAATTTGATCGGCTATTATGAAGACGATCTCTTCATGCTCCGCGTCGCCTATATCTATCGCAACTCGTATCTGGGCAGTCAGGGCAGCGCGGCCGCCGGCGGCAGTGTCTATGTTGCCGGACGAGGACAGCTCGACCTCTCCAGCCAGCTCAAGCTGACGAAAAACGTTCGACTGACGCTGGAAGCGGTCAACCTGACCAAGGAGATTCAGCTGCAATATCTCGAAGAGAGGAATCGGCTCCTCAATTCCTTCCGCGAAGATCGGCGAATCTTCTTCGGCGTGTCGGCGACGTTCTGACGGCACTGGCGCGTCGATATCGATGGATCTTCCTCCTGATGTGATCCTCCCGCCTCGGGGAGACGGCCAGACGTCTCCCCGATTTTGTTCAGCTAACACACCGGACGAAAAGTCCGAGGACCGGCATGCGATCGATTTTGTCCAGTAGCGCCGCCATGCTCCTGCTGATGGCTGGGGCGGGGCCGGCTGTGCCACGAACGGCCGGGGACGTGGGAGCCGAGGCTCGCGACATCGTGATCTATGGGTGCACGTCCGCCGGGGTTATCGCCGCGATCGCCGCGCGCCAGCACGGCAAGTCGGTGATTCTGCTGTGCGAGCGCGATTATGTGGGCGGGATGACCACCAACGGTCTGGGCTATTCGGACGTCGGCAATCATCGCGCCGTTGGCGGGCTGTCGCTGGAATTCTACAAACGGATGAAAGCCTATTATGACCGGCCCGGTGCCTGGCTTCATTCGAACCAGGCCGATGACCAGCGCGCATTCGTCAGCGATGGCGCCCAATGGATCTTCGAACCGCACGTCGCCGAGAAAGTGTACGGCCAGTGGCTGAGCGAGGTCGGCGTCAAACCGATCCTCGACAGCCGCCTGGACCGGTCCGCGACGGGTATCCGCATGCAGGACGGCACGATCACGGCCATCCGAACGGAAAACGGTAAATGGTATCGCGGCCGCATGTTCATCGACGCGACCTATGAAGGCGACCTGATGGCCGCCGCGGGCGTCGATTTCACCACGGGCCGTGAAGCGAATGCGACCTATGGCGAGACGCTGAACGGCGTCGAGCTCGCCAAGTCGACAAATCACCAGTTCGAGGCCGATGTCGATCCCTATCGCGAACCCGGTAAGCCGGATAGCGGCCTCCTCCCTTATGTGACCGCCGAAAAGCCGGCGGCGGACGGATCGTCCGACGGCAAGATACAGGCCTATATGTATCGCCTGTGTCTTACCGATGTGGCGGCCAACCGCGTGGCGCTTCGGAAACCGCGCGACTATGATCCGATGAACTACCAGTTGCTGGCGCGATATTTCGCCAAGGGTTTCGACCAGGTATTCCGGAAATTCGATCGCATTCCCAACGGCAAGACAGACGTCAACAATTGGGGCGCGTTTTCGTTCGACGCGATCGGCCTGAATTATTCCTATCCGACCGCGACCTATGCCGAGCGCGACCGCATCCGCGCCGCGCACATAAGCTATCAGCGCGGACTGCTCTGGTTCCTAGGGCATGGCCCGCAGGTCCCGGCCAGGATTCGGACCGAAATGCGGCGATGGGGCTATTGCCGGGACGAATTCACCCGCAACAATTACTGGCCTCGTGAGATCTACGTGCGCGAGGGGCGCCGCATGGTGTCGGATTTCGTGATGGCCGAACCGCAGCTTCGTGGCGACAAGCCAACCCCCGAGCCGGTGGGGATGGGGTCCTACAACATGGATTCGCACAATGTTCAGCGGATCGTCGACGCGCGCGGGTTCGTCCGGAACGAAGGCAATATCGAGATCAGCCCGGGCCATGCCTATCCGATCAGCTACCGGGCTATCGTGCCCAAGGCCGGCCAGGCGAAAAATCTTCTCGTGCCCGTCGCCCTGTCGGCCTCGCACATTGCCTATGGCTCGATCCGCATGGAGCCCGTGTTCATGATCCTGGGGCAAGCCGCCGCGACCGCGGCGTCGCTGGCGATCGATGACAAGGCGCCGGTGCAAGCAGTTCCATATGACGATCTGCGCCGCGATCTCCTGGCGCACGGCCAAATTCTGTCGCTCGCCTTTCCGGCGAGATGACGCCGTCGAGCTCTGATCGCCCGCGGCTGATCGCCCGGATCATCGCGTTCCCGGCTTGGGCTGCCCCTTATGTCGGGAGACGAGCGTCGGGCTGGATGGCCCTGGCCTCGCTCATGCTGGCGGCAGCGGCACCTGCGCGCGATCGACCGGCACCGCTCGCAGATCAGCCGTTCGTGGCGGCACCGCTGGCGGTGGGCGCTGCCTGGTATCCGGAACAATGGCCGGAGGAAGAGTGGGACGCCGATCTCACGCTGATGAGCGAGGCGCGGCTTCGGGTCGTCCGAATGGGCGAGTTCGCCTGGGCACGGATGGAACCCGAGGACGATACGTTCGACTTCGCTTGGCTCGATCGCGCCATTGCCGCCGCGGCCCGGCACGGATTGAAGGTCGTGCTCGGCACGCCCACCGCCGCGCCGCCGATCTGGCTGACCGAACAGCATCCCGACGTGCGCCGCGTCAATGCGGACGCCAGCGTGGAAGGGCACGGCAAGCGCCGGCAATTTTCGTTCACCAGCGTCACCTACCGCCACTACGCGGTTCGAATCGCCGGCGAAATGGCGCGTCGCTACGGCCACAACCCGGCAGTAGTGGGATGGCAGATCGACAACGAAATCGGCCTTCCGTCATTCGATTCCGACGCGCGCGCGCAATGGTCGGCCTGGCTCGAGCAGCGCTACGGCAGCGTCGAGGCGATGAACCGGCGGTGGGCGACCCAATATTGGAGCCAGGTCTATCAGCGCTTCGACCAGGTGCCCCTGACCACGGACAGCAAGCAGAATCCCGGCCTGGTGCTCGATGCCCATCGCTTTCAGAGCGCGGTGTGGTCGAGCTATGTCAACGATCAGGCGCGCACCATCCGCGCCGCCGCCGATCCGCGCCAGTTCGTGACGACGAACACCACGATGTGGGACGGCGCTTTCAATCCCTATGATGTCCATGCGTCGCTCGATATCGCCGCCTGGGACGAATATGTTCCCGACGGCCGTCCGGACTGGACCATGCTGGCGCTGCATCATGACGTCGTGCGGGGGTATAAGAACCGCAATTTCTGGGTGATGGAAGCACAGCCCGGCTGGGTCAATTGGGCCGATCGCAACGGCAGTCTTGCGCCGGGTGACACCAGGTTATTCGCCTGGCAGGCGGTCGCGCATGGCGCGAACGCGATCCTGTTCTGGCAATGGCGCAGCGCACTCAACGGCCAG
>DASVNU010000183.1:0-2370 GCA_036383655.1 Sphingomonas sp.
CGACAAGGTCCCGACCACCCGCAGCGCCGCCTGGTTGCGGAACGCGAAGCGGGCGAGCGCGGCATGAGCCTCGTTCTCGCCGAGCTCGGGATTGAGCGTGCGGAGATTGGCGAGGATCGTCGCGTCGCGATCGAGCAGGCCGACATGCTGGTCGAACAAGGCGATGCGGTCCGACCGCACGACTTTCCCCGCGACGGGTTCGAGCGCGCCCGCCGCGAGCAGCAACAGGCTGGTCTTGCCCGCGCCGTTGGGTCCGGCGAGCGCGACGCGTTCGGGGCCGCGGATGGCAAGGTCGACCGGCCCGATCCGCCGATCGCCGCGCGCGATCACCGCGCCGTCGATCCGCAATAACTCGCGCGACGACGATAGCCCGCTCGGCGGCAGCTCGATGCGCAGCGGCGTCACTATCTCGACCCGCTCGCGCGCCGCCGTCCGCGTCGCTTCGGCCTCGCCGACCAGCCGCCTGGTGACGCCGCCCTCGCGCGCGCCGCTGCCCTCGGCGCGTTCCTTCATCATCCCCGCGACGATGCGCGGCACGCTGCCCGAGGCGCCGAACGCCCGGCCGGCCTTGTCGCGGCGCGCCTTCTTCTCGCGTTGCTCCTGCGCGCCGCGCTCGGCCTGGCGCAGCCCCGCCTCGGCACGATCGAGCGCCTGCGCCGCGCGTTCGCGATCGGCATCGCGCATTGCGACGAAGTCGGACCAGCCGCCCTCGACCGAGCGGCAACCGATCGGGGTCAGCTCGACGATCCGGTCCATTCCTTCCAGCAACGCTCGGTCGTGGCTCGCGACCACGACACCGCCTTTCCACCTCGCGACCAGATCGGCGATCGCGGCGCGGCCATCGGCGTCGAGATTGTTGGTCGGCTCGTCGAGCAGCAGCAGATCGGGCGCCGCGATCACCGCGCGGGCGATGGCGATCCGCGTGCGCTGGCCGCCGCTCAGGCTGGCGAGCGCGCGGTCGATATCGAGCCCCGGCAAGCCAACCTCGGCGAGCGCCGCACCGATCCGGTCTTCGAGCGTCCAGTCGGCGGCGGCGAAATCCCGGGCATCCCCCTCGCCCGCCTCGATCCGGCGGAGCAAGGCGAGTGGATCGGCAACCTCCAGCGCGGCCGCGATCGAGATCGTATCGTCGGGCCAGTCCTGGCGCAGCAGCGCGACGCTGCCGGTCCGCGCGATGCCGCCGGCGGCGGGCTCGACCTCGCCCGCCATCGCGCGGAGCAGGGTCGATTTGCCGCAACCGTTGCGGCCGACCAGGCCGACGCGCTGGCGACCGAAGGAAAAGGTCAGATCGGAAAAAAGCGGACGGCCGTCAGGCGTCGCGAGCGACAGCGAATCCAGCGTGAGGAAGCAAGACATAAGGCACCTGGGCAAGAGCAACGGATCGGGCGATCGCGGTCTTGTCCAAGGCGGGTCTCCTTCGCTGGCGGGCGGACCTGCCCGTCTTTCCCGCGTCACATAGGCGTGCTGAGCCGTGCGCGCAAACCGGGGCGCCTTGCCTCCGGTTGACGCCGGGCCGCGTTGGGTATCTCCTCCGACGTCACGAAAAAGGGAGCCGTCCGATGACCACCCGCAAGATCGCCCTCGCCTCCATCCTGATCGCCGCGGGCTTCGCCGCCGCGCCGGCCCAGGCCAAAGTCGCTCGCTGCGTGATCGATTCCGAAGGGACCAGCTATCGCGGGCCGTGCCAGTATAACGTCGCGCGCGGCGGCACCTTCACCTTGAGCCCGGCACACGGTCGTTCGTTCGGCGAAGGCGTGGTGAGCGTGACCGTCTATGTCACCCAGCGCGGCGTCGCCGACGTTCGCGGACTGACTCGCGACGGCATCAACTCGCGCTGGGGCCGTGCGGTCCGCTCGCGCCGCGACAGCGCTTGCTGGGTCGGCGAGGATTTCTCGGTCTGCGCTTATTGATATGATGGACTGAGATGAGCGAGCCCAACGCCAGTCCACGCCGCATCCCGCCCGTCCTGATCGCGATCGCCGCTGTACTGGTGATCGCCGGATCGGTGTTTCGCAATTGGCATCGGGAAGCGCTGTTCGCCGCGCTTCGCGAATCGGTCCTCACGTTATCGATCGTCGCCGCGTTGCTCGCCTTGCTCGCCGCGATCGAGATCCTGCTCCGGGGCCGTGCGCGGCTGTGGGGACGGATCGGCGGGCTGGCAATGGTGTCCGGCGTCGTGCTCTGGCGGCTGTTCCACGGCGGCAGCACGATCATCGCGGCAATCGGAGGCGTGGCCTGGGCCGGGGTGATCGGCTTCATGATCGTGGTGATGCTGCGCAACCGGGACCTTGGGCGCTAAGCGACAAAAAATCGTTCCATGTCACGGGATTGTCACGCACGACTAACCCTCGCTTAACCTCGATCCCCCTA
>DASVNU010000184.1:0-3787 GCA_036383655.1 Sphingomonas sp.
GGGCTGCGCGGCGCATGTCAGTTCGAACTGGGGGGGGATCCCCCCCCGCCTCCACTACCACCGCCGCCGCCGGAACTCCCGCCGGCTCCGCCGGTCATCTGCGCCTGCGGCTGCTTGACCGCGCCCTTGCGGTAGCGTTCGGCGGCGGTCGCGGCCTGCGTTCCCGAGCCACCCTCCATCACCGCGGCCTCGGCCGGCACGGGCTTGGGATCGGGATTGATCGTCTGGAGCGCATAATCGGTCTTCACCGAGTCGCCCAACGTGGTGTCGATCGGCGTGCACCCGGCCAGCAAGCCGATACCAGCGATCGCGATCGGAAGGATGAAGCGCATGTCGGTCACCTTTGCGGCGCGTAGCCATTGGGACCGGAAAAGCCTCCGGCGGGTGGTGTCGGCTTCGGCCCATCCTTGGGCGGTTCGTTCGGGTCGAACGGATTGGTCCCGACCGCCTTGTCGGTCCGCCCGTTCAGGAACAGGTCGAGTTCGCTCGGCTGTTGCACACGATCGGTCGGCAGGCGCATCTGGCCCGCCGGCACCGGCCGCACCAGCCGCGGCGTGACGATGATGACCAGCTCGGTTTCCTGGCGCTGGAACCCCCGCGAGCTGAACAAGGCGCCGATGATCGGGATCGACCCGAGCAGCGGGAATTGCCGCACCGTGCTCTGGAAATCCTTGCGCAACAGTCCGGCGATCGCGAACGACTGGCCGTCGCGCAGTTCGAGCGTGGTCTTGGCGCGCCGCGTCTGCAGCCCGGGAATGGTCAGGCCGTTGATCGTGACCGAGGCCGACGGGTCGATCGAGCTGACCTCTGGCGCGACCACCATGTTGATCACGCCGTCGTCGAGCACGGTCGGCGTGAACGCCAGGCTGACCCCGAACGGCTTGTATTCGACCGTGATCGCAGTGCTGGCGCCCTGGCCGGCGCCGCCGCCTTGCGAGATCGGCACCGGGAATTCGCCGCCCGCCAGGAAGGAGGCGGATTCGCCCGACAGCGCGACCAAAGTCGGCTCGGCCAGGGTCGTCACCAGTCCCTTGCGCTCGAGCGCGTCGAGCGCGGTGAAGATGTTGAGATTGCCGAGCGAAATACCCTTGGACACGACACCGAACGTGTCGAGGATGCCGGCCAGATTGACCGTCGGCGACCCGTTCTGGTTGGTCAGCAGCGCGGTGCTCGACGCATTATTGCCCAGGCCGCCCTGGAAAGTGTTGGCGCCATTGCCGTTGGTGAAGGCGGTGTTGATGCCCAGGCTCTTCGCCACATTGCGGTTCATTTCGGAGAACCGCACCTCCAGCATGACCTGTTGCGACGCGCCGACCGCGAGCAGATTGACGACCTTGTCGCCGGCATAGGTCGCGGCGATCTGTTTGGCGCGGTCGATCGCCGGGCCGCTCGACACGGTGCCGGTCAGCACCACCGAGTCACCCGACACCTGGACGCCGATCCGCTCGCTCGGCATCAATTCGCCGAGTTGGCGGCGGAGCGAGACGACGTCCGGCCCGACCGCGACGTCGATCACCGAGATCAGGTTATTGTTCTTGTCATAGAGCGTCAGGCTGGTCGTGCCGATCTTCTTGCCCAGCACATAGAGCGAGCGATTGGTCAGCGGCAGGACGTCGGCGACATCGGCATTGCCGATCAGCGCCTTGGCGAACGGCCGGTTGGCGGTCAGCACCTGGCTCTTGTTGACCGCGACGTCGAGCTGGCCGGCGCGCAGACTGGCGTCCGCCGCCCTGACCGTATCCTGCGCCTGGGTCATCGTCGGGACGATGATGGCGGCGGCGCCGGCCGCCAGTGCGAGCACGCGCAGGCGTGCCTTGATGTCAGCGACCGACATAACGACCCACCTCATAGCTGCTGTCCTTGACGCCACGGAACACCGTCACCGTAAGGTCGGGGTTGGGTGGCGGAGGCTTGGGGGGGCCGCCGCGCGGCGCCACTGGGCCCGCATAAGCGAGTGGCGGCGGCTGAAAGCGCGGCGCGCCGTCCGAATAGCTGCCGACATAGGCGCCATCGCGCAGATCGTCGGTGCTGACGGTTTCGACCGTCGGGCTGGTTTCGGCCGCCGGGTTGACCAGCGCCAGGCTCAACTGCCCGACCTGTTGCGCCAGCGCGAGCTTCTGCGCCTCGACTTGCGAGACTTCGAGCGTCGCGGTCTTGCCGACCGCGGGCTTGTCGGTGTTGTCGCTGGCATCCTGGTCGATCGCGATGACGCGGACCTTTTGCAGCAGCACATCGGTGATCTGGCCCGTGTTGCCATTGCCGTTGACGACCATCGGCGTGCGGGTGATCAGCACGTCGACGACATCGCCCGGCAGGACGAAGCCGGCAACGCCGACCACATCGCCGACGCGCACGGCGACGGCGCGCTTGGTGGGATCGAGCACCGCGGAAATCGCCGCGCGGCCGCCTTCACCCGAAATCTTGGAGCGCAGGATCGGCTCGTTCGCCGCCATCGGGCGGAGCGCGACGCGCGTATGGTTCATCGGCAGGAGTTGCGGGATCGAGCTGAATGTCCCTTCGGGCAGCGAGCCCGCCGGCCAATCGACCAATCGGACCTTGTCGGGCGTGATCGGCGTGCCGAACTCGAGCGGCACGCTCGCCACCGCGACCTTCACCGTACCCTGTGGCGAGGTGGCCTGTTGCTGTTCGACCCGGCCAAGATAGGCATTGGCAAGGAAAACCGCCGCGAGCCCGATCAGGATCGCGACACCCAAAATTATCAATCCTTGTCCACGCATAGCCCGACCCCCCGCCGGTCAATCGTAACAATAAGTCAGCAGGGTCGCGGACCGGCCGCGACCCTGCTCAGACCATCAGCAGACGAGCGTATTAGTGCCGCCGCTATTGATGCAGTTCGACGCCTTGTTCATGGCGCCGCTGATCGAGGTGCCGAGCGTGTAGGCGGCAACGGCGATGCCGGTGCCCACGATCGCCAGGATCAGCGCATATTCGGCCGCCGAGGCACCATTGGTGTCGGTCAGCAAATTCTTGATCATCGTCATGTTAGTTCTCCATACAGCACCGGATCCCCATCCGGCCGGATCGGCGGAGCGCTCCCCTCCCGAAGCGCCCCGCCTAACGACACCTGCGGATTAGCAGGGCGTGGAACTCGCGTTGCGGTTGATGCCGTTCGACGCCTTGCCCATCGCGCCACTGATCGACGTACCGAGCGTGTAGGCAGCAACGGCGATGCCGGTGCCGACGATCGCAAGGATCAGCGCGTATTCGGCGGCGGATGCGCCACTGTCGTCCATCAACAGATTCTTGATCATGGTCATGTCACTTCCCCAGTTCCCCGCCGGCTTTCGCCGGCCCCAACAATTCCGTGGGCAGTCTGGGATCGGGTTTCTCGAACTCGTTTGAGAGCTCGTCCGACCAGTCATCCCTGGAATGCATGTTTATGAAGGGGCCCAAGCGGGTAACGAGTCAATAACCGACTATTTTCATATTTCTTTCAATAGGTTAAAGCTAATTTGCGTTAACCATTAAGACTTAAATATCATGTTATCAGGCACTTAAGCTGATGGGGTTGGGGAAGGACTGCTGCCTGTTAACCATCAAGAATCGCAGAAAAAATGTGCCGCGCGGGACAAAGGGCATAGGTTGTATATCCTTCGACATACCCAATTCGGGCCGGACTGGGTATATCGATGTGTCGCTTTTATCCAACGGTATGAATCGCCTGTCCGATTCTTACAAATGCGCGAATCACTTTTGAAAAAAACGAATCACCTATTAGTCCGTCGAAGGGGACTAGGGGGGAGAGTTCTATGTCGCAATTAGGCCT
>DASVNU010000185.1:0-2030 GCA_036383655.1 Sphingomonas sp.
GCCTGAATCGCGACGCCGACACCATGCGGCGCGACCGCGGCTTCGACCTGTTCACGGCGCGCCCCGGCGACCACCACGACGCGATCCGGATCGAGCGCCTGCACGCTGTCGATCAGGTGGAGCAGCATCGGCCGCCCCGCGATCGGGTGAAGTACCTTGTGCAGGTCGGATTTCATCCGCGTGCCCATGCCGGCGGCAAGGATGATCGCGGCGATTGGATTGGTCATGGCAGGCGTCTCCGTGACCCGCGCCCTGCCACGAACATATTGTCATTTCCATAGGATTGCTGGCAGGCCATGCCGCGATGAGTGATTTCCCTTTCGAGCTGGTGGGTTTCGACCTCGACGGAACCTTGGTCGATAGCGTCGCCGACCTGGCGGCGGCGGTGAACCATGCGCTGGCCGAGATCGGGCGTGCGCCGCTGACGGTCGACCAGGTGCGGCCGATGATCGGCGGCGGATCGCGCGTGATGCTGCAACGCGCGTTGGTGGCGACCGGGGGCGACGAGCAACTCGACAACTTGCTGCCGGGGCTGGTCGACTTCTACGCGGCGCATATCATCGATCATACGCGCCCGTTTCCCGGCGTGATCGACGCGCTCGATGCCTTGCGGGCTCGAGGCGTGGCGTTGGCGGTGGTCACCAACAAGCGTGAGCAATTATCCACCGCGCTACTCGACGCGCTCGGCCTGACCGATCGCTTCGCCTGCGTCATCGGCGGCGATACGCCGGGGCTCGCCGCGATGAAGCCGGATCGGGCGCCGATCGACCTGATGCTGCGGCGATGCCGTGCCGCCGGCCCCGCGGCCTTTGTCGGTGATTCGATCTATGATGTCGAAGCGGCGCGCGGCGCCGGCATTCCGGTCGCCTTGTTCGCACCTGATGGCGGCGACATTCCGGGCGCCAATGCCGTCTTCACCGACTATCGCGATTTGCTGCCGACGCTCACGCGCATCGCCGCGACGCAGCCTATTTGAGCAGAGCGGCCGATTCGACGTGATAGCCGATCAACATCGGCTTTCCGCCATTCAGCCGAAAGACGAAGTTCTCGGTTGCCGGCCCGCTCGAATAGACGCTGGCATAGCTCGTCGTGAACGTATGATCGCCGTTGTTGATATTGTCGTTGAAGCCCTGTCGCGAGGTCGACCGGAACGTGCCGAGCTTGGCGTGAATCCGCCCGATGACAGCGGGGAAATCGGTGCCGCCGTTCTTGATTTCCGGCCCGGCCGCGGCGGCGATCGCCGCGAACTGGCTGTTGTTCAGCTTGGCGTGGAAATCGGCGACCGCGGAATCGGTGGCGGACATATCCTGCCCCATCGAACACCCCGCCAGCGCCACCGACGCGGCCAACAGCATCGCGAAACGCATCGTCGCTCTCCCGTCCGTACCGCGCCAATCTGCCGCAGGCCGGGCGTCGCGGCTAGCGTCGATTGCCCGGGCGACGCGCCCTTTCCTCGTCATCGGCGCGCGCGATCATCAGGCGGCCGACGCGATCCGCCGACTCGGCCATCTCGCTCGACCGTTTCGGCAAGGCGGCCTGCGCCGAATGATAAAAGGCCTCGGCGTCGGCATAGCCACCCGTCGCTTCCGCGCACACGCCGAGATTGTAGAGCACCGACGGATGGTTGGGCAGCCGACCGTTGAGTGCCGCCCATTGCCGGCATGCCGACGACACGTCGCTGTTGGACAATTTCACGATCCCCTTGAATTCGTTGCCGATCTCCTTGGGCATACCGCCACGATCCTCGCGAAAGCGGACCTTGTACGTTTCCACGCGCGGCCGCACGTCGAGACGAATCTTCTGCGCCAGATCATTGATCATCGCCGACACCGCGTCCTCGGTGGTGCGCCAGGGGGCCTTGCCCTGACACCAGGTCGTCTCGTCACGCGACGGCTTGTTGTCCGACCATATCGGCATGTTGTCCGCCACGCGGAGCAGGCGGACGCTGATGGTCAGGTTGATGACGCGACGGAAGCACGGGACGTCGACCTTGACGCGCTTGGTACAGCTGCCGTCCTGCTTGCCATCCT
>DASVNU010000186.1:0-18516 GCA_036383655.1 Sphingomonas sp.
GGGCATCGTCCGACCCGAGATAGTCGAGCCGATGGGCATTGACGATCAACCGGCGCGTCGGCTTGCCGAGGCGCACCAGATCCAGTTCATAGGCGTCGATCGCGGCATCGCCCGCGACGGTTGCCCCAAGCAGCGAGCGAAGTTGGGGAATCCCCCATTCGCCCAGTCCAAGGTTCGCCAGCCCCACGCCGACGACCTTGTCCGGATCGAGAGCGAAGGCGCTGCAGAACGAGCCGCTGGCGGCCTTGATGACGAGATTGGCGTCAAGCAGAAGGAGCGGCGTTGCCGAGGAGAAGACCAGCGCCATGCCAAGGCTGCTGGAAGCGTCATGAGATACGGGCGTAAAAAATTCCATGGCCGAAGCCTTCGGAAGCCAGAGGCGCCGCGAAACGCGAGCCATACCCGGTAACAATTTCTAGAAGCGCTCCGACCCGGTACGAGTCTGGACGCAGAAATACATGTTACCACGACGAGGGTAGGAGTCCTAATTTTATCGGGCTTCCGGGACTGCTCTGCGGGCGAGGAGGGAAATCGTCCGGATGCGGCGCGACATGTCGGCCCGGCGCGCCTGCGCATGCTGCCCGCAGCAGCCGCTATGGAAGCAACATCGCCTTTGAGCCCAAAATGTGGTCATTCGTCGTGCAGGATGGCAGATGCACCCATATCCTTGGGTTTAGCAACGGCCATCTCGGGCCAGAAAATGCCCGGCCGTCATTCAGTTTTGCCGCCGCAAACGAGCGACTTCCTTTGGAGTAATGTTCGACTTCGCGGCGCCGAAACGAGCCGTCACATAGTTCGCGACCGACGCGATTTCCGTATCGGAATAGGATGCGGCAAAGCCCGGCATATAGGGGCGGCCGGTGCCAGGTCTGCCGGCGCCGTTGAGGATCATCGACGCCACATTTGCAGCCGTCGGATCGTTGACCGCGCGCACGCCGGTCAGCCGGGCCTCCTCGACGATCGCTCCGGCACCTGTCCAGGCATGGCAACTGGCGCAACTGCCCTCGAACACCCGCTTGCCGACCGGGTTGTCGATCGATGCGAGCTTGGGCGAGGCGGGAGCCGGGCCAGCGGGTTGCGGCGAGCGATCGCTGCGAATGGCGGGCACCGTCTTCAAATAGGTGATGATCGCGGCGAGATCGGATCTGGTCAGTTTCGACAGACTCAGCGCTACCGCCTCACCCATGGGACCGGATGCGCCTCCGCGCGCCTGCGCGTGCCCGGTCGACAGATAGGATGCGAGCTCGGCATCGCTCCAGCCGCCAATCCCGCTGACGCGGTCCCCGGTGATATTATAGGCGTTCCAGCCTTCGGCCACGCCGCCGGCGAACTTGCTGCGCTGGTCGAGCGCCTGCATGAGGTTGCGCGGCGTATGGCATTCGCCGCAATGCCCGGTCGCCTCGACCAGATAGGCGCCGCGGTTCCACACGGGGCTCTGCTCGCGCACCGGGCGGAAGCGCTTGTCGCTGTTGAAGAAGGCCGACCAGATTCCCATCAGCCAGCGCTGATTGAACGGGAAGCCGAACGTGTTGGGTTTGTTCGGCTGCTTCACCGGGGGAAGCGAGAACAGATAGGCCTTGATCGCCAGCACGTCGGCGTCGGTCATCATCGTGTAGGAAGCGTAGGGAAAAGCGGGATAGAGACGCGACCCATCGGGGGCGATGCCTTTATGCACGGCATCCAGGAATTGCGCATCGGTCCATTTGCCGATCCCGGTTGCGGGATCGGGGGTGATGTTCGGCGTGTAGATCGTCCCGAACGGGAGGATGAACGGCCGCCCGCCCGCGAACGGCTTTCCTCCCTTGGCCGTATGACACGCCTCGCAATCGGCCATTCGGACGACATAGTCGGCACGCGTCCGCGGATCGGCGGTCGCGAGTTCGGCCGGCACGCCGGTCAGCGTCGCGCCAGGATAGCTGGCCAGTTCAACCTGCGTGCCTCCCGCAAAGCTGTAGGGGCCGGGCTGAAAGACCATCCGTCCGACAATCGCCGCCACGAGCACGACAATCGCACCCGCCAGGAGCAGGAGGTTCCGGCGCATCCTCAGCCTCCTTTCGCGATGAGCGCGCGATCGATCGGCATGCGCGTGAGCTGCACGCCGGTCGCGGCATAGACGGCGTTGGCGACGGCCGGTTGGCTAACCACGGTTCCCGGCTCGCCGATCCCGCCGGAACCCGCATCGCTCGGTACGACATGCACCTCTATCACTGGCATCTCGTCGATGCGGATGATGCGATAGTCGTTGAAATTGCCCTGTTCGACGCGGCCGCCGGCGAAGCTGATCCTGCCGAACAAGACCGCCGACAGGCCGAACGCGGCCCCGCCCTGGATCTGCGCCTCCAGAATATCGGGGTTCACCACCTCGCCGACGTCCGCGGCGATTACCAGGCGCGTGACGCGCACATCGCCTTCATCGTTCACGGCAACGTCGGCGACTGCGGCGAGATAGCTGCCAAAGGCGTTCAACAGCGCCATGCCGCGGCCAAGCCGCGCGCCAAACGGGGAGGAAGGCGGCGGCATGCCCCAGCTGGCCTTTTCCGCCGCGAGATTCAGGACGCCGAGCGCCCGCGGGTTCTTCTCGAGCAGACCACGCCGGAAGGCGAGAGGATCGGCGCCGGTCTTGCGGGCGATCAGGTCGAGGAAGCATTCGATCGAGAAGATGCTGCCGTTCGGGCCGACCCCGCGCCAGAAAGCCACCGGCACGGCGCTTTCGTGCCGGATATATTCGACCAGTCGGTCGCCGACCGCATAGGGGACCTCTGCCGCTCCATCGACCGCGTCGCTGTCGATACCGTCCTTGAAGGCCGGCGGTAGCCAATGTGCCATGACCGATCCGCCGGTAACGCGATGATGCCAGGCAGTGATCCGGCCGCCCTCCAGGCGTGCCTTCAGCCGCTCGTGGTAGAGCGGGCGATAGAGCTGTTGGCGAATATCCTCCTCACGCGACCAGATCACCTTGACCGGCCCGTCGACATGGGCCGCGATCCGCACCGCCTTGACCACGCCATCGACTTCGAGCCGCCGGCCAAAACCGCCGCCGATCATGTGATTGTTGATCGTCACTTTCTCGGGCGCGATGCCGAGCACCTTGGCGGCGCCGGCCTGGGCGAAGCCCGGCACCTGTGTCCCGGTCCAGACCTCGCACGTGCCGCCCTGCACATGCGCGGTGCAGTTGGTCATCTCCATCGGGGCATGGGCAAGGTAGGGCAGTTCGTAGCTCGCCTCGAACAATGTGCCATCCTTGAGCTTCGCCGATGCGTCGCCCTCCTTCTTGGCGACGACGCCCGGCCCCTGCGACGCTTTCTCCAGATCGGACCAGAGCCGCGCCTGATCGAGGTCGGCATTGGCGCCGGGCGCCCAATCGATCGAAAGTGCGTTCAGCCCCTGCATCGCCGCCCACGTATTGTCCGCGACGACGGCGACGAGATCGTCGAGCACGACCACCTGCCGCACCCCCTTCACCGCGAGCGCGGGCGCCTGGTCGACCTTGCCGACCTTGCCGCCGAGGACGGGCGAGGCCATCAGCGTCGCGAACTTCATCCCCGGGAGCATCGTGTCGATGCCATAGACCGTCTTGCCGGTCGCCTTGTCCGGCGTGTCGATCCGATGCACCGGCTTGCCGATCAGGCGGAACTGCGCCGGATCCTTGAGCTTCACCTCGGGCGGCGGCTCGAGACGCGAGGCGGCATCGGCCACCTCGCCGTAGCGAGCCGAGCGACCGCTCGGCGCATGAGTGATGACGCCGTTCGCGGTGGTCAGGCTGGCGGCGTCGACCCGCCATCTCGCGGCGGCGGCGGCCACCAGCATCGCGCGGGCGGTGGCACCCGCTTTGCGCAGCGGCCCGCTCCACGCCATCGTGGTCGTCGACCCGCCGGTCGCCTGCACGACGAACACCGGGCTGCCGTAATTGGCCTGGTCGGGCGGCGCGTGCGCGGCGATCACCTTGTCGAGCGCGACATCCAGTTCGTCGGCGATGCATTGGGTTTGCGAGGTATAGACGCCCTGGCCCATCTCCACCGCCGGCAAAGTGAAGGTCACCCGGTCGTCGGGCGCGATGTGGATGAAGGCGTTGAAACGCTTGCCGGTCGGCGCGGGCTCGGCCCCGCGCGCCGCCGTCCAGGGCAGCTCAATCGCAACGAGCAAGCCGGCGGTGAGCGCGCCGCCGCCATAGAGCACGGCACGGCGCGACAGCCCGGCGGCCTCAGGAGCGGGCGGCATGCTTGATCCCCTCGCGAACGCGCACATAAGTACCGCAGCGGCACAGATTGCCGGCCATCGCCGCGTCTATGTCTGCATCATCGGGTGCGGCATTGCCGGCCAGCAGCGCGGCGGCCGACATGATTTGCCCCGGCTGGCAATAACCGCACTGGATGACCTCCAGGTCGATCCACGCCTTCTGGATCTTGGCGCCTGCGGGGGTGTTTCCGACTCCTTCGATCGTCGTGATCGCCCGGTTGCCGACCAGGCCAACCGGGAGTTGGCAGGACCGGATGGCGACGCCATCGAGATGAACCGTGCACGCTCCGCATTGCGCGATGCCGCAGCCGAATTTGGTGCCGGTCATCCCCAGCACATCGCGCAGCATCCAAAGAAGCGGCATATCGGGTGGAACGTCGACGTCGCGCTTTTCGCCGTTGATCGTGAATTCGGGCATCGACCTGCCTTTCGCCTATCCCGGTGGACGCGAAACGCCCGGGTCAGGAGCCGCCCTGGTTCCGGGCACGCACACAACTCCAGCACGAAGACTGAGCCGGGGTAGTCTTCATCCCTGGCCAAGCGAAGCGATAGGTCATTCCACCGTTCGATGCACGTGAAGATTCACCTCATCGACCACCAGACCCGCAGGGCACGCCGCCAGCTCGCCGCCGCCCAGACAGTGCCGCCGCCGACGGCTCAGGTGGCCCGTCACTCCGGAATATCCAACGGCCCCGCCCGCGCCTCAGGAGACCGGGGGAGGTGCGATCGGGTGCGCTACTTCATCAATCCCGCCGCTCGCAGCGCGTCCTCGATGATCCGCCCGACGCCCGATGGGGAGGGCGTGGAGGTCGGGTCGATCCGCTGACCGCGCAAGCGTCGCGCTTCGGGCTGGGCGGGCAATGTCGCCGGCTCGGTTTTTGTCCGGCTCCGCGCGGCGCGCGGTGCTTGCGCGCCGGCAATTCCCCAGAACTCGGCGATGCGCAGCGTCGAGGAGATGCCGACGTCGAGCATATAGGGCGCCGGCGATCCATAGGCGCCGTTGCCCCGGGTGTTGAGCGGCGTGCCGTGGCCCATGCCCGGGATGATATATTCCTCCACCGCGATGCGGCCGTCGCGGTCGCGCCAGACGCGGTGCGGGATGCCATCGACCTGGTCGACCGTGGTGGGAGCGTCGGCAAGGCCGTGGACCCCGCGCCATTGCGCCAGGATCGCCTCGGCATTGCCGACGCTGACCGTCTGGTCGGCATCGCCATGCCAGATCGAGAGGCGCGGCCAGACCGCGGCATGATCCGATGCGTCGTGGAGCGCGGCCTGCAACTCGGCCTCGCCGGGCAGCCGGTGGCCGCGCATGCGATCGAACGCCTGGACCACGCCGCTGGTAATGCCGTGCGGCAGGCCGGCGATGATCGCACCCGCGGCGAAGACATCGGGATAGGTTGCCAGCATCGCCGCGGTCATCGCGCCACCCGCCGACAGGCCGGTCACGAAGATGCGGCGCGGGTCGATAGCGTGCCGCTCCTGCACCGTGGCGATCATCTGGCGGATCGACAGCGCTTCGCCCGAATCGCGGCGGGTGTCGTCGGGTTCGAACCAGTTGAAGCACCCGTTGGCATTGTTGCCGCGCTGTTGCTCGGGATAGAGCAGCGCGAACCCCTGTTCATCGGCAAGCTGCGACCAGCCCGACGCCCGATCGTAGCCACCGGCCGATTGCGTGCAGCCGTGCAGGACGACGACCAGCGGCGCCCCGGGGGCAAGGTGATCGGGCATGTGGACGAACGCCTTGAGCGCGCCTGGGTTGGTGCCGAAGTCGCCTAGCGCTTGAAGACCGCTCGTGCTCTGGCTGGCACCCGCATCGCGGGCCGCGGCGGCGGCCAGGCGCGCAATCGTATCGGACATATTGCGCACTTGGTTCTCCACTCGACGGTAATCGCCGATTGTCGAACGACCCTAGCATGGTTTATGTTGCAGTGCACAAAAATAGGCTGCGGCCTGGCGAAAGGGCGACGACTCGCCGCCGCCAACTTCACTCGATGATCATGCCCACCACGCGCCAGGCATCGCCTTCGCGTTCGAGCGTCACCGTATCCACCGCATTGGCCTTGTTGGCGTAGCAGGCGCGGAACTTCACCACCTCATAGCCGTACGGCGGGGCGGGAAGGTTCTGCTCGCTGAGGAAGGTGCGCGAGATCACCGCGCCAAGCTGGGTACGCATCTTGTCGGACGCATCGGCCCAGACCTGTTCGGTGTTCTGCTTCTGGAAGGCGCTACCCATCGTGCGATAGCTGTCGCCCCACTTTCCCTGATCGACCAGCGCCAGCCATTGCCGCGCGGCGCCCAGCACTTCCGCATTGGGTTTCGCGTCGGCGGCGATAGCTGGCGGCGGCGGCGGTGACGATGCGGCCTGCGGCAACGCGGCGAAGGCCAATAGTCCGAGAGCAAAGGTCATGAGCAACACTCCGATGACGATCCAGGGATGGCGGATGGCCCGCCATGCGCCGCTGACCGGCGCCCTTCCCTGATCCACGCCAACGCGGCTCGCGGCTTCCCCTATTCCCGTGTCCCCCAACAAATCGGGGGCCGGCGCGCCCAGGTCGCCGCCTTCGGATTCGAACAACAGGCGCGCGGCTTCGCGGCTGCTCGATACCGCCATCTTGCGGCGTGCATCGCGCAGGCGCTCGTTGATCGTGTGGACCGAGAGGCCAAGGCTGCGCGCCACCGATTTGGCGTCGTGACCGCGGACGATCAGGCGAAGGGTCTGCTTTTCCTTTTCGGTCAGCGCCCCGAAGCGCCCTGTCACCGACGTGTTCATATCTTGCAGGCTTAAGCCGGGCGCATGGGCGCAGCTACCCCGAAAAATTCGTATCTTTGCAGCAGCGAAACGGCCGGCGCCCCGCGTGTCGCCAAGCGCTTGATAGTGACCCGGTCTCCCGGCCGCTCGACCCTACGCCACCAACACCCGTCCATTCACGCGCACGGCGTCCAGCCGCAGGTCGCGCGTATGCGCGATCACGTCCCGCTCGCGCGCTTTGCCCACCGTGACGTTACGGATCAGCACGTCCTCGACCGGCGCCGCTTCCACGCCGACGATCCTGAGTGCCCTGCCAGTGTTGCGGCAATCGACGCGTTCGACCACGAATTGCTTGTAGGTCGGGGGCGAGTTGCCGCCACGGCCATGGTGATAGGCGGTGGTGAAGTCGATCAGCGTCTCGCTGTCACGCACGTTGACGTCGCGCACGCGGACCTGTTCGATCGTGCCGCCGCGATCCAGATTGGCCTTGAAATAGATCGCCTGCTTGGCGTGGTGGATCTCCAGCCGCTCGGCGAAGATGTTGGAGGCGCCGCCCGACATCTCGCTGCCGATCGCAATCGCGCCGGCGATGTGGGTCGACATCTGGCAATCGCGGATGACGACGTTGCGCGTGGGCAGGCCGACCCGCCAGCCGTCCTGGTTACGGCCCGACTTGATCGCGATGCAATCGTCGGAGACGTCGAAGCGGCAATGTTCGATCAGCACGTCCTGGCACGAATCGGGGTCGCAGCCGTCCGAATTGAGGTGATGGCTGATCACCGTCACATTTCGCACGATGACATTGGTCGAATAGACCGGGTGGATCGTCCAGAACGGTGAATCGACGAATTTGGGTCCGTCGATCAGCACGTTGGTGCAGCGGAAGAACTGGACGAACGGCGGACGCAGGAAATGGCCGGGACCGAAGCGGCGATCGGCGACGGGCGTGCCGTCCTGCCCCATGCCGCGCAGCACCCCCTTGTCGTGATTCTGGTGGACACGCCATTGGAAGAAGCCCTCGCGCCCCTGCCCGTCGCACACGCCGTCGCCGGTGATCGCGACATTGGTGCAATCGCGCGCATAGATCAGCGGCGAGTAATTATAGACCTCGGTCCCTTCCCAGCGGGTGAGGACGATGGGCAGCGCGATCTCCCCCGGTCTGCCGAAGCGGAGCATTGCGTCGCGCTCGAGATGGAGTTCGACGTTCGAGCGGAGGTGGATCGCACCGTTCATCCGCCACAGTCCGGCGGGAACAAGGACGCGGCCGCCGCCCGCCGCGGCGCAGGCGTCGATCGCCGCCTGGACGGCGAGATGCGCCGGCGCGTCTTCGGTCGCGCCGTGATCGCGGATCGAGAAGAGCGAGGCGGGGAAAACCGGCGGTCGCATCCGCGCGACGATCGCATCGGCAATCGCCCAGTCGTCGCGCGCGACGTCCCGGGGATCGACGGGCGCGGCGGCGGCCGGCGCGGCGGCTGTACCGGTCGCGGTAAGGGCAAGCGAGCCCGCCAGGAACTTGCGGCGGCTGAACATCAAAAATTCCCACCCTTCGGCCGAGCGCGACGCCGACGCGGCGCACCTGCCCCGTGAACATTGGTCGATCGGCCCCGCCGACCGGTTCAATCCCGGTCTGTGCGACCCTGCCCATGCGCGCCCCGCGCGCCGAACCCCCGGCCGATCGATGGTGTAGCGGAGCTTGGCGGCGCGCGCCACCGCGGGGAAATAGCATGGCTCGGCAAAGCGGGCGTGTGGCGCGGACGCCCGCACCCGTTTTACGCACGATGCTCCATTGCTCGTGCCGCCTCACCTTCCCGCTCGGCGGCTCCTTTCTCTCTCGACGGAGAGGAAGGCTGTCAGGGTTCGGGGTCGCTCCCGGCCTGGCGCAACAATACCCGGCCTCCCCAGAACAGGCCGAAGCCGATCGCGAAGGGGATACCGCCCACGAGCAGCGGAAGCATGATGATCGAGGGGTCGCGCATCGCGTCGGCGAATCCCATCACCACCACCACCAGCGAGCACAGCCCGCTGCACGTCATGATCAGGATGCCGACCCCGAGCAGCAGGCCGCCGAACAACCCTCTCATCGTTCCCTCCTTGCGTCTTGCCGTGCCCGCGCCACCACCGCGGCGCCTTCCGCGCCCGGGCGGTAGAAACTGTTGTAGGTGTCGAACGGAATGATCTGCCTGTCCGGCGTGACGAAATGGACGCAGCTGCGCTTCACCGTCGCCAGGTCGAAATTATAGCGATCGAGGAATTGCAGGATGACGACGCGGAAGCTGTTGGCATAGCCCAGCTCCTCGGGCACCAGCGCCTGGGGCAGGCAGCACAGCACGCCGGCCAGTTTCTCTTCGGTATTGCATTGCGTGGTGGCGAGGCTGAGCAGGTCGAGCACGCCCTGGCGCAGCGCCGGATAGGCTTCGTAGCTGATCGTGTTGGGGCCGTTGAGGATCAGCTCGCGCGGGAGCAGCGAGGTGATCGGCGTCACGCTGCGCCCGGCGCGCAGGCCATAGCCGATGCAGATCTGGTCGGGATTGCACGGCAAGGGAATCATGTCCTCGATGCCGAATACCCCCGCCTTCGCCACTTCGCGCCTGATCTGCGACAGCAGCACGCGGTTGGCCTTGGCGTCGAACCCCTCGTTACGCCCGGCGTCCTGGACCGGCTGGAACGTGACGCCGCGCACGCACGACCAGTCGAGCGCATGGTCGACGATCGCCGCGACTTCCTGGTCGTTGACCCCGCGCTTGACCACCGCGACCAATGTGGTCGACAGGCCGACCCGCTCGAGCTGTTCGAGCGCGGCCTGGCGAATGCGCGACAGGCGCGCACCGCGCAGGTTGATCAGCGCGTCGTCGTTGAGGCTGTCGAACTGCAGATAGACTTCGAGCCGCGGCGCGTAGCTCGCCAGCCGATCGACGAACGCCGGCTCCTGCGCGATCCGGAGGCCGTTGGTGTTGATCATGACGTGGCGGATCGGGCGACGCTTCACCGCGTCGAGTATCTCGAAGAACTGGGGATGGAGCGTCGGTTCGCCGCCCGACAGCTGGACGAGGTCGGGCTCGCCTTCGCTCTCGACCAACGCGTCGAGCATCCCCTCGATCACATCGAGCGACAGATGTCCGCCATGCATGTCCTCGGCATCGGCGAAGCAGACCGGGCAAGCGAGGTTGCAGGCCGAGTTGATCTCGACGATCGCGAGGCAGCTATGCTGTTCGTGATCGGGGCAGAGGCCGCAATCGAACGGGCAGCCGGCCTCGGTCCGCGTCTGGGTATGCAGGGGGCGGTCGCCGGGCTTCAACCAGTCCTTTTGCGAGCGCCAATAGGCACGATCGTCGCTGATCAGCGTCTTCTGCACGCCGTGCGTCCGGCAGCGCTTGAGATAATAGACGCACTCGTCCTCGATGATGACCTTGGCCGGCACGGTTTCGAGGCAGGTTTCGCACAGGCTCGTGGTCTGGCCGTGGAAGATATAGGGTGCCGCCTTACGGTCGGGTGAGGGCCGGAGCGGAGCGTCCGCGAGCGATCCAGAGGAGTGCATAGACGCTGAGTCCGATCATCACGAAGTGAAACACGTTGAACGGGCCGATCAGCAATGGATAGGGCTTGAGGAACTCCCAGGCAAATCGCTGAACGGCGTAAGCGAGGACGAAGGCGTGGAAGCCGTGCTCGACCGCCCAGCGGCGGCGGCGGACCAGCGCGCGCCAATAGAAAGCGAGAAAGATCGCCATGGCGAGCGATTCGTAAATCTCGACCGGATGACGCGCCACGCCGTCGCCGAGATCGACTCCCCAGGGCAAGTTGGTCGGCACGCCATAGGTCTGGTCGCCGAGCCCGGCGAACAGGCAGCCCCAGCGGCCGACGACGATGCCGAGCGCAAGCGGGATGACAAACGGCCCGCCGGTCGAGCCGCGCACCCCGCGCGCCCATTTCCACAGCTCGACCGCGACGATCGCCCCCGCCAGCGCGCCGGCGATCGAATGCGACACGACCGGCCGCGTGTCCCTGAGCGTGTTGAGCGATCCCAGCAGCCAGGCACCAAGCGCGCCACCGGCCGCGAGGCTGATGAAATACCCAGGCTCGGTCTGACGCGCGAGGCCATCGATGCTGGCGCGGCGGTGGCGATAGACCCAGCGTGCGCCGAGAAACGCGGCGACCCACGCGGCGAGGTCGCCGACATAATGGTACCAGGGCGCGGTCGGGATATGGATCACGGGCCTCGATACCACGTTCGACGCGATGAGCAGAGCGGCCCGCGGTCCGCGCGCGCTCCATGTCTTTCCCGCGGGCGGCCGCTTTTTAGACCGACGCCGTCGCCGTGTTGACCGTGCCTCGCGAACGGCTGTGCCGCCCCGCCATCAAGGTCGCGCCAAGACCCAGCGCGGCGGCCGCGGCACCCGCCAGTGCCACGGCGGGATAGCCCCATCCAGCGGCGATCACGCCACCGCCCAATGCCGCCCCGATCGCATTGCCCAGGTTGAACGCGCCGATATTGACCGACGAGGCGAGGTTGGGTGCGTCCGCCGCGGCAGCCATCACCCGCACCTGGAGCGGGGGCACCAGCGCGAAGCTGGCGACGCCCCACAGGAAGACGAGGATGGCGGTCGGTGCCGCGAACGGCATCAGCATCGCGAACGCGACCAGAATGATGGCGAGCGACGCCAGGGTGATGATCAAGGTGCGGTCGACCGAGCGATCCGCGAAGCGTCCGCCCAGCCAATTGCCCGCCGTCAGACCGAGCCCATAGGTCACCAGCATCGCCGTGACGAAGCCGAGCGAGGCGTGCGTCGCGTCGCGCAGGATCGGCGCGATATAGGTGAACACGGTGAACATCGCGCTCGACCCCACCACCGTGAGCGCCAGCGCACCGAGCACGCGCCCGCGCGTCAGCACGCGCAGTTCCGCCATGGCGTTGCCGCCGGTCGGCGCGGGCAGCGCAGGCAGCGTCAGCCGCAACGACACCATGGTCGCCACGCCGAGCCCGGATATCCCCAGGAACGACATGCGCCAGCCGAGATGCTCGCCCGCCCAGGTGGCGAGCGGCACGCCGACCACATTGGCGATGGTCAGCCCCATGAACATCGTGGCGACCGCACCCGCGCGCCGCTGCGGCGGCACCAGCCCGGCGGCGACGATCGAGCCGACGCCGAAGAAGGCGCCATGGTTGAACGAGGTCACGATCCGCGCGACCAGCAGCATGCCATAGCCGGTCGACATCGCGGCCAGCAGGTTGCCCAGCGTGAAAATCCCGGCCAGCGCGATCAGCAGCGTACGGCGCGGCACGCGGCCGGTGGTCAGCGTCATCAACGGCGCGCCGATCATCACCCCCAGCGCATAGGCGCTGATCAACAAGCCGGCGGCGGGGATCGACACGTGAAGATCGCCGGCGATCACCGGCAACAGGCCCATCGGCGCGAATTCGGTCACGCCGATGCCGAACGCACCGACCGACAGGGCAAGCAGCCCCGGATTGAGTTTCATCGATTTGCTCCGGTTCAGACCAGCGCGGGATTCAGGCGGGCAAAGCCCTCCTGCTGGCGATAGGGGGTGTGCGGATAGGGCGGCAGCATGTCGCTGGCCGCGTCGAGCGCGGCGATCTGGTCCTTGGTCAGCGTCCACCCGACCGCACCGAGATTATGCCGCAGCTGCTCTTCGTTGCGCGCGCCGATGATCACCGACGAGACGGTCGGGCGCTGCAACAGCCAGTTGATCGCGATCTGCGGGACCGACTTGCCGGTGTCGGCGGCGACCGCCTCGATCGCGTCGATCACGCGATAGAGATGCTCCTGATCGACCGGCGGGGCGAATTGCTCGGTCTCGTGCAGCCGGCTGCCCTCGGGCACCGGGCGACCGCGGCCGATGCGACCGGTCAACCGGCCCCAGCCGAGCGGGCTCCACACCAGCGCGCCGATGCCCTGATCACGGCCGAGCGGCATCAGGTCCGCCTCGTAAGCGCGACCGATCAGCGAGTAATAGACCTGATGCGCGACCAGGCGCGACCAGCCGTTGCGGTCGGCGACTGCCTGCGCCTTCATCAATTGCCAGCCCGGATAATTGGACACGCCGGCATAACGCAGCTTGCCCGACGCGATCAGCCTATCGAGCGTCGCCATCAATTCCTCGACCGGGGTCGAGGCATCGAAGGCGTGGAGCTGGAGCAGATCGATATGGTCGGTGCCGAGGCGGCGCAGCGAGTCATCGACGGCGCGGATCAGCCGCGCCCGCGATACGCCCCAATCCTGCGGGCCGTCGCCCATCGGCAAGCCGGTCTTGGTCGAGATCAGCACCGCGTCGCGGCGATCCTTGATGGCGTCGCCCAACACTTCTTCCGACACGCCGTTGGAATAGACGTCGGCGGTGTCGAACAGAGTGACTCCAGCCTCCAGGCAAATGTCGATCAGCCGCCGCGCCTCGCGCGCGTCGCTCGCTCCCCAGGCGCTGAACAACGGGCCCTTGCCGCCGAACGTGCCGGTGCCGAAACTGAGGACAGGAACCCGCAGGCCCGACGATCCGAGTTGCCGATATTCCATGTTCTGCCCTTTCAATTGCTATGCCAGGGCATAAATGGTGCGCGAAACTATCCCCGGTAGCGTGCGCCGGAGCGCAAGATTTTTGATCTGGAGGCAAAGATGGCGATCGGTGCGGATCGGGCGCATGCGCTGGAAGTGTTCGCCAATGTCGTGGACAAGGGCAGCTTTTCCGCCGCCGGGCGCGTGCTCGGGCTGACGCCGTCGGCAGTCAGCAGGACGATCGACCGGATCGAGGCGCGGCTGGGGGTCCGGCTGCTGCTCAGGACCACCCGCGCATTGGCGCTGACCGCCGAGGGGCAGGCCTATCTCCAGGCGGCACGGCGCATCCTGGCCGACCTCGACGATGCCGAGCAGGAGATCGCCGATCAGGGCGCGCCGCGCGGGCGGCTGCGCGTCAGCGCGGCCTTGTCGCACGGACGATTATGCGTGGTGCCGTTGCTCGGCGAGTTCGTCCGGCTGCATCCGCACATCCTGGTCGATATCGCGCTGACCGACGAATTGGTCGACGTGGCCGGCGGGCAGGCCGACGTCGCGGTGCGGTTCGGACCGCTCGCCGACAGCATGCTCACCGCGCGCAAGATCGGTGAGACCGGCCGGGTGATCGTCGCCTCGCCCGATTATCTGGCGCGCCACGGCACGCCGCGCACGCCCGAGGATTTGCACGAGCACAATTGCCTGAACTTCAACTTCCGCCGGGTCGAACCGACCTGGCCGTTCCGCCGCGACGGCCAGGATTTCTCGCTGTGCGTGAAGGGCGATATCGAGGCGAACAATGGCGAGACGCTGGGGCAATTGGCGACGCACGGGGTCGGGATTACGCGGGTGGGCGCGTTCAGCGTCGCGACCGAGATCGCCAATGGCCAACTCGTCCCGTTGCTGGAGGACTTCAATCCCGGCGATGTCGAGCAGATCCACGCGGTGTTCGTCGGCGGTGGCAATGTGCCGGCACGAGTCCGCGCCTTCGTCGACTTCCTGGCCGCGCGGTTGACCTGACCGGCGGCCGCCCGCTCGCGCGATCGGGAGATCGTGACGATTGCGCCGATCCTGACGGCATCGAGCCGGCATTGCCGGGTGCATCGGCCTCGCTATAGTCGCCGGATGGAAGACATCGTCTTCATCTCGTTGGCCGAAACGCTCATCCACCACGTCGATGACAGGTTCGGGCGCGCGGCAGCTTGGGCCGTTGCCGTCGTCCTGGTGGTCGTACCCGTCGCGCTGGTCGTCGGCGCGGTGATCTGGCTGACCTCCTAGACGAGGTGCACGGCCTCTCTACCGCATGATCGCGCGCAATTGATCGGCCGAGGCCTTGAGCGCGGCGGTGTTCTGTTCGGCCTTGGCGATGGTCATCGCGCCCGAGAACAAAGCGATGACGACATTGGCAAAGGCTTCCGGATCAGGAGCATAAGCAGCGTTTCCCGCGTCCCGGTCACGGCGGATGCGGTCGGCGATGGCGTCGCGCCAGACGCGATATTCGCTCGCCAAGGCGTCGCGCAGATCGGCATCGGCCAGCGATAGCTCGAGCGCGAGGTTGCCGAGCGGGCAGCCCGAGACGCAGCCCTGCGCATCGAGCGCGGCAGCGACCGCGTCAAACGCCTGGAGGATGCCGGCCGCCGCGTTCGGCGCGTCGCGGACGGTGGCGACCCAGGTCTCCCCCAGTTCAGCTGCGACGCGTTCGCCGATCACCGCCAGCGCGAGCGCCTTCTTGGTCGGGAAATGGTGATGGAGCGCGCCGCCGGTGACCCCCGCCGCGCGGACGAGGTCGTGCGTGCTGGTCGCGGCGAACCCCGACGACTGGAACGAACGCGCCGCGACGTCGAGCACGCGGTTGCGCAGCCCGGCGGGATCGTTGGTGCGAATTTTCGACCTGGCCATGGGGCCTGCCATAATGCGCCCGATAAAACCGGGCAACCGGTCGGTCGTCGGTGCGGCCCGACATTGCGAGCCGCAAGGCCGCGGCTATGATGCCGCGATGGTTCGCACCCTGCTTCTCGCCGCGATGCTGCTGACGATCGGAGCCGAAGCGGCGGCGCGGCGAAACGGCTCTCTCCCGCTAGCGATCGCCGACCAGCGCGCGATGGCCGCCGTCGTCCGCGATCTCTGCCCGAAGCGAGTCGCGCTGCTGGGCGAAGCGACCCATGGCGACGGCCATACCGACGCCTTCAAGGCGGCGTTGGTCGAACGCCTGGTGACACAATGCCACTTCAATGCGGTCTTTTTCGAGGCCAGCCATTACGAGTTCCTCGGCTTTGCCAGGAAGCTTCGCGATCGCGAACCGGTGGATGCGGCAATGGTCGGCGACGCGATGGGCGGCCTGTGGAAGTTCGATCGCGAAGTGCAGCCGCTGATCCCGTTCCTGTTCGATGCCGCCAGGGCGCGGCGCGTCGTTCTTGGCGGGTTGGATGGTCAGATAGGTGCCCTCGAGGCCAGATATGCCAACGACGCGATGCCGGTCGAGCTGACCAATTATCTGCAGGGCGACCGGCGTCGCGAGTGTAGCGAAACCCTGCGGCGGCGGACCTATTGGGATTATCCGGATAGACCCTATTCGGACGCCGACCGTGTCCAGATCCTGCGATGTACCACCGACATCTCGCATGCGATGGATAATGCGGCGACAGCGGACACTGCCACGACGGCCGACCAGCGCAGCATGATCCGGAATATCGAAGCGTTCACCCGTGCGGACGCCTTGAACAGGGCCGAGTTCATCGCCGCGCGGGACAAGGCGATGTACGACAATTTTGTCTGGCTCGTCCGCCGGCTTCCGAAGCGGAGCAAGATCATCGTCTGGAGCGCTACCGCGCACATCGCAAAGGATGGTGCCGGGGACACGGCTTATGTCCGGAGCGGCAATTTGGGCAGTTATGTGCATCGCGACTATGGCGCCCGTGCCTTTGCGCTCGGTTTTTCGGCGGCATCGGGCGAATATCGTTACGCCCGCAAGGACAACCGGCCGCTCGCGGCGCCGCCATCGCCCTCGCTCGAACGATCGGCGGTTACATCGCCGGATGACGCCACGACCTATCTCGGCCCCGCGCGGCTCAAGGCGCTGGGCCGATTACCGGGCGGGGCATTCAGTCACGATTTTCAGGACAATGACTGGGCAGGCTCGCTCGACGGGGTCGTCGTGTTCGGCCGGGAATATCCGCCGCACAGCACCCGTCCGGGCTATTGAAGCGGCTGGAGCCGGCGCCCGCTCCTATTCCATCAATCCCAGCCCGAGCAGCAGGACCCCGAACAGGGTCAGCGTGATCGTGGCGAAGATCAGCAGCGCGAAGGTGCGCCACAGCGCCGAGAACCAGTTGAGTTGGTAGGCGCCGCGCAGCTGGAAGAAGATGTGTACCGGCGGGCCGAACGCGATCAGATTGCCGTAGAGCCAGGCCGGCGCGCCGATCGTCATCAGCAGCGACACCACGGTCGCGAGCAGCATCATGAACGCCAGCGAATAGGTCACGAAAATGGCGTGGTCATAGAGCTTGAAGCGCCGCCGCCACAGGAACAGCAACGCCACGAACGGCACCGAGATCGGGATCAGCGCCCAACTGTATTTATAGGCCGAGGACTGCAGCTTGTAGAGCGCGAGCTCGGGATTCTTCTTCGCCTTGCCGATTCCCTCGTCGAGCGCTGGCCAGCCGGTATCGATCTTGTTGATATTCTCGCGGACCGTCGCCTGCCCGCCCTGCGCAAGCGCGGCGCGGGCGGCCTGCAACGCCTTGAGCGCCGTCCGATCGCCGGTGATGTCGTCCTGATCGTCCGCATCGGCCTTGCCCGCGGCGATGCGTTTCTCGACGCGGTCGATCTTGGATTGCCTGCTGGCGATCTCGCCGTCGAGCTTGGCCAGTTGTTCGGCGGTGGTTGCCGGCGGGGCGTCGAAGTTGAATTCCTTGCCGCTCTCCAGCGAGTGGAAGGTCGCGAACATCAGGAAGACGAAGAACAGGAACATCGCCAGCGGTGACACGAAGCGCGCGCGCTCGCCGTCGATATAGCGCCGCGTCAGCCCGCCCGGGCGTGTGACCAGCATCGGCAGGGTACGCCACACCTTGCCTTCGAAATGGAACACGCCGTGGAGCAGGTCATGCCCGATCGAGGTCAGCGTCTTGTGAACATGCCCGTTCTGGCCACAAGCGTGGCAGAATGAGCCGATCAACGCGGTGCCGCAATTGAGGCAGACGCCGTGCGCCGCCTCCCCGACCGCGTGTTCGCCCGCCGTCGGTTCGACCGCGCGCCCGATCAGCGCGCCGGTCGCGATATCGCCTGCTGCCGCAAATTCCCCGCTCATGGCGCGGATGGATAGCATTGCCCGCGCGAAAGGCGATAGGGCTTTGGCCACCGGTTTCGACATGATAATCGGCGCGCCATGGAAACGACCGTCGACATCGAAATCGACCCCGTCGCGCTGATCGCGTCGATGGGCAGGCATGCACGATCCGCGGCCCTGGCGCTCGCGGGCCTGTCGAGCGCGGACAAGGCGCGCGCGCTGAACGCCATGGCACAGGCGATCCGCGACGCCGAGCCCGACATTCTGGCCGCGAACAAGATCGACATGGCCAACGGCGCCGCCGCCGGGCTGTCGGCGGCGCTGCTCGACCGGCTCAAACTGACTCCCGAACGCGTCGCCGCGACCGCCGACGGGGTCGCCACCGTGGCGACGCTGAAGAACCCGGTCGGTGAGATCATCGACGAGGTCGAGCGCCCCAACGGCCTCAGGCTGGCACGGGTGCGCGTGCCGATCGGGGTGATCGGCATCATCTACGAGAGCCGGCCCAACGTGACCGCGGACGCCGCAGCGCTGTGCATCGGGTCGGGCAATGCGGTGATCCTGCGCGGCGGGTCCGAAGCGATCGAGAGCAACCGCGCGATCCACGCCGCGCTGGTCAGCGGGCTCGAAGCGGCCGGGTTGCCCGGCGAGGCGGTGCAGCTGGTGCCGGTGACCGACCGTGCCGCGGTGGGCGCGATGCTGGCGGGCGAGGGCGTGATCGACATGATCGTGCCGCGCGGCGGCAAGGG
>DASVNU010000187.1:0-3505 GCA_036383655.1 Sphingomonas sp.
ACCGCCGCGATGAGCGATCAGCATGAGGGCGCCACGGCCTGAGCGCCGCGCCCCTCCCCCAAGGAGATTTACGATGCCCGAACGTTTCCGCCCCTGGATTGCCGGCCTGTTCTGGTTCGCCGTGACCGGCATCGTGATCCTCGATTATCCGGCGCTCGCCGGCCTGCCGATCGTCGCCTGAGCGACGCCGCTCCTTAGGAGAGAAGACATGGCTACGACCTACCAAGCCGCTTCGGCGGCGCCGACCCCGCGCGCCCTCCAGCTATGGACCGGCCGCATCCTGACCGTGCTGACGGTGCTGTTCCTCGGCATGGATGCCGGCGGCAAGCTGATCGCCCCGGCGACGATGATTGCCTACAGCCCGCCGCTCGGCCTGCCCAATGATCTCGGCTTCTACCGGCTGCTCGGCGCGATCCTGGCGATCAGTACCGCGCTCTATGCCTGGCGGCGTACCGCGTTCCTCGGTGCGGTACTGCTGACCGGCTATCTGGGCGGCGGCGTGGCGACCCATTTGCGCGTCGGAAGCCCGTTGTTCGGGTACACGCTGTTCGGCGTCTACCTCGGGATCATGCTATGGTGCGGGCTGTGGCTGCGCGATTCCCGCATCCGCGCGTTGATGCCCCTGATCCGTTGACCGACGACATTCTAGGAGAGGCACGATGACCTATTTCCAGGGCTTTCTGATCCCTGTCAAAGCCGGCGACAAATCAGCCTATTTCGACATGGCCAGAAAGGCCGCGCCGGTCTTCGCCGAGTATGGCGCGACGGCGACCGTCGAATGCTGGGGCGACGATGTGCCCGACGGCAAACGCACCGACATGAAGCGCGCCGTCCAGGCCGAATCCGGCGAGAAGATCGTCTTCTCCTGGGTGTGGTGGCCCGACAAGGCGACCTGCGACGCGGCGGCCGAGAAACTGATGGCCGACGAGCGCATGCAGCCCGATGGCGACCTGCCCTTCAATCCGCAACGCATGATCTATGGCGGATACGAGCCGGCCTATGAAGGGGGCAATGGAGGCAAGTTCGGCTTTGTCGACGGCATCGTCGCTCCGACCACATCGGACAAACCGGCGTTCATCGACCATGCACGCAGGATTTCCGCCTATTTCCTCAAAAAAGGCGCGACCCGCATCGTCGACGGTTGGGGGACCGACGTTCCCGACGGAAAGGTCACCGACTTCAAGCGCGCCGTCGCGGCGGAGGATGGCGAGACGGTGATCTTCGGCTGGGTCGAATGGCCCGACAAGCCGACCCGCGACGCAGCCTTTGCCGGCATGATGGACGACCCCGACATCCAGGCAGCGCCGCCCGCGTTCGACATGCAGCGCGCGATTTTCGGCGGCTTCGTGCCGATCCTCGATACCGATCACCAATAGACACCGACCATCGATAGGAGAGTGACATGACCAATCCAGCGGGCACGCCGATCTGGTACGAGCTCAACACCGCCGACCCCGATGCCGCCAAGAAATTCTATGACCATGTCATCGGCTGGACGGTCGAGGCCGAACCGATGAGCCCAGAGATGGATTATCGCGGGATCGGCACCGCCGATGGCGCCATGGTCGGCGGCGTGATGCGGCTGACCAACGACATGGTGTCGAACGGCGCCCGGCCGACCTGGCTATTCTATATCGCGGTCGACGACGTCGATGCCTCGGTCGCAACGGTCAAGGCCAATGGCGGCGCGGTCCATTTGCCGCCCTGGGACATCCCCGATGTCGGCCGCATCTCGATGGTCAGCGACCCGCAGGGAATCCCGTTCTACGTGATGCGCGGCGTGAGCGATCAGAGCAGCACCGCCTGGGACCGGATGGGCATGGGCAAGTGCAACTGGAACGAACTCCTCACCCCCGACCAGCAGGCCGGTAATCGCTTCTACGCCGACACGTTCGGCTGGAGCTACCCGGACAAGATGGCGATGGGCGAGATGGGCGATTACGTCTTCATCGACGCCGGTGGTCAGACGATCGGCGCGACGATGAAGGTACAGGCACACGACCAGCCCGGCTGGCGCTTCTATTTCCGCACGCCCGACATCGAGGCGACCGCGGCAAAGGTCACCGAAGCCGGCGGCAAGGTGATAGCCGGGCCGATGGACGTTCCCGGCGGCGACCGCATCATTGTCGCCAGCGACCCCGAAGGCGTCGTGTTCGGCGCGGTCGCCCCGGGCAATTCATAACTACGCCCCCACGGAGAGAGACAATGGACAAGATCATCAATTGCCTGTGGTTCGACCATGGCGAAGCGCGCAAGGCTGCGGAATTCTACGCCGGCACATTCCCCGACAGCCATGTCGGCGCGGCGCATCATGCGGCGTCGGACTATCCCGGCGGCGAGCAAGGGACCGAGCTCACGGTCGAGTTCACCGTGCTTGGCCGCGCCTTTGTCGGACTGAACGGCGGCCCCATGTTCAAGCCGGACGAAGCGATCAGCTTCATGGTCGTCACCGCGGATCAGGCGGAAACCGACCGCTATTGGAACGCGATCACCGGCAATGGCGGCGCGCCGAGCGCCTGCGGCTGGTGCAAGGATCGCTGGGGCTTTTCGTGGCAGATCACGCCGCGCGTCCTGCTCGAGGCGATGGACAATCCCGACCGTGCCGCCGCCAAGCGCGCGATGGATGCGATGATGACGATGGGCAAGATCGACATCGCGACGATCGAGGCGGCGATCGCGGGCGAGACGGCGGATGCGTAAGATTGTCGGTACCGTCTTCGTCTCGCTCGATGGTGTGATGCAGGCGCCGGGCGGCGTGAACGAAGACAGTACCGGCGGCTTCGCGCATGGCGGCTGGCAGTTCAAATTCCCCGACCCCGCGGCCGACGCAACGCTGGGCGCCACGTTCGACGGCTATGACCTGCTGCTCGGACGAAGGACGTACGACATCTTCGCCGCTTACTGGCCCTACGTCGAAGGCGAGGAAGCCCAATTGGGCGAGACCTTCACCAACGCCGGCAAATATGTCCTGACGCGCGGCGATCAGCCGCTCGAATGGGAAAACAGCCACCGGTTGAAGGGCATGGACGATGTCGCCGCCGTGAAGCAGGGCGACGGCCCCGATCTGATGATCTGGGGGTCGAGCGAAATCTATCCCGGTCTGTTATCGGCCGGGCTGCTCGATCGGCTGACGGTGATGATCTACCCCCTGACCCTGGGCGATGGCAAAAGGCTGTTTGGCGAGGGCACGCCCGCGGGCGCATTGAAGATGGTCGATCACCAGGTTACGCCTGCCGGCACCATCATCGCGACCTACGAACCCACCGGACCGATCCCCGAAGGCGCGTCGGTGCCGCCGATCGCTAGCGCACGCGAGGCGGAGCGGCAGCGTCGGATGCGAGAAGGGACGTGGTAGTCTCTGGCTAAAGCGTATCGAGGCTCAGCCCAATTAATCCTCCCCCGCCAGGGGGAGGTGGCAGGCGCAGCCTGACGGAGGGGGAGGAAGCACGACGGCAAGTGATTCGCTGTCCGCCCCCTCCGTCGCCACCTCCCCCTGGCGGGGGAG
>DASVNU010000188.1:0-4557 GCA_036383655.1 Sphingomonas sp.
CCCCCACGCCGCTCTGACTATTTGTGGCCGCAACGCTTCTTCCCGGAAGATAAGCCGGGGATGATGGCGCCAGCGCTGGCGCATCGGTTTCACACCCAAAAGAACAGCGTTTTACATTGCAATTTGATGTTTAAAGCATCAATGATGCGGTATGATCACGTCACAGCAGATGCGCGCTGCGCGCGCCTTGCTCGGCATCGACCAACGCCAGCTCGCCGATTTGGCCGGGCTGTCGCTGCCGACCATCCAGCGTATGGAAGCGTCGGACGGCCAGGTGCGCGGGGTGGTGGATACGCTGGTCAAGGTGATCTCCGCGCTCGAACAGGCCGGTATCGAAATCATCGGAGAGAATGCCCCGAGCGTCGGGGTCGGCCGAGGTGTTCGGTTGAAGGAAACGCTGAACGGCGGGGTGCCGAGGCGCGTACCGTCGATGCTGTTCGATCAGGCGGAAGCTTCCGAGGCGGACGGCAATGCTGCATGACGCCCGCTGGACGGCCTATACGCCCAAGCTGATCACGGTTCTGGGCGAAGGCTATTCGTTCGAGCGGTTCAGACGCGACGCCATCGCGGGCCTGACCGTCGCCATCGTCGCGCTGCCGCTGGCGATGGCGCTCGGTATCGCCAGCGGCGCCTCGCCCGACAAGGGTCTGGTCACCGCGGTCGTCGCCGGCTTCCTTATCTCCGCGCTTGGTGGGTCACGGGCGCAGATCGGCGGTCCGACCGGCGCGTTCGTCGTGGTCGTGTTCAATGTCATCGCGCAGCACGGTTATGACGGGCTGCTGCTCGCGACGCTGTTGGCCGGGCTTCTCCTGATCGTCGCCGGCTATGCCAAGCTCGGCGCGCTGGTGAAGTTCATTCCGCACCCGGTGGTGACCGGCTTCACCGCGGGCATCGCCGTCATTATCGCGTCGAGCCAGGTCAAGGACTTCCTCGGCCTGTCGATCGCCAAGGTGCCGGCGGACTTCCTGCCCAAATGGCAATCCTATCTGGGCGCTCTCGGGAGCATCCATGCCGCGACCCTGGCGATCGGGATCGGCTCGCTCGCCGTGATCATCGTGTTGCGCAAGGTGGCGCCGCGCCTGCCCGGCTTCCTGATCGCGGTCGTCGGCGCGTCGGTCGCCGTGGCGCTGCTGCATCTGCCGGTGGAAACGATCGGATCGCGATTCCCGCACATCCCGGCCGGCCTGCCCATGCCGGCGATGCCGGCCGTCTCGCTCGCCAAGGTCCAGGCGGTTCTGCCCTCCGCGTTCACCATCGCGTTCCTCGCCGGCATCGAATCACTGCTGTCGGCGGTCGTGGCGGACGGCATGATCGGCTCGCGGCACCGGTCCAATCAGGAACTCGTCGGTCAGGGCGTCGCCAACATCGCGTCGGCGCTGTTCGGCGGCATGCCGGCCACCGGCGCGATCGCGCGCACCGCAACCAGCATCCGCGCCGGCGCGCTGACCCCGGTGGCGGGCATGCTGCACGCGCTGTTCCTGCTCCTGTTCATCCTGTTCGCAACCAGGTTGATGGCGTTGGTACCGATGGCGGCGCTCGCCGCGATTCTGTTCATGGTCTCATGGGGGATGAGCGAGCATAAGCGCTTCGTCGGCCTGTTGCGGATGCCCAATGGCGATCGCGCCGTTTTGCTGCTGACCTTCGGGCTCACCGTGCTGGTCGATCTCACCGTGGCGATCGCGGTCGGGATAACGCTCGCGTCGCTGCTGTTCATGAGGGGGATGAGCGAGACGGTCCAGATCGAGGCTGGAGCCGACCGGACTCCGGGCGGCGGCGAAGACGAGGATGTCCATCAGCGCGACGCGCTGCCCGACGGCGTCGAGGTGTTCCGAATCGACGGGCCGGTCTTTTTCGGCATCGCCAGCGAATTGCTCGATACGTTACGGCGGATCGGCCAGACGCCCCACGTCATCATCCTGCGCCTGCGCCGCGTGCCGCTGCTCGACGCCAGCGGGGCGACGACGATCGCCGAGATCGTGCGCCAGGCAAGCAGCGCGGGCGCGCAGGTCATCCTGTCCGGCGCGCAGTCACAGCCGCTCGCGATGCTCGCGCGGGTCCATCTCGGCCCGGGCGACGCGGGCGTCATCCACACCGAAAGCTATCCCGAAGCGCTTCGTATCGCCGCAACGATTGCCGAAGCGGCGACCGCGGGACGCGTGTCGCTCAACTGACTCCAACACAAAGGCCCGACATGACCGATACCGGCGACGATTATGTGTATGACGAAGCTAGCGGCGAATGGATCAGTGCGGCCGAGGCTGCCGCCAAAACCGGTGCCAGTCACGCCGACACGGTCGAAGTGCGCGATTCGGTGGGCAATCTGCTCGCCGACGGCGACAGCGTGACCTTGATCAAGGATCTCAGCGTCAAGGGCGCGAACCAGGTTTTGAAACGCGGCACGGTGATCAAGTCGATCCGGCTGACCGGCGATGCGCAGGAAATCGACTGCCGGTACGAAGGCATCAAGGGATTGGTGCTGCGCGCGGAGTTCGTCCGCAAACGCTGATCGACCGTGGCGCGTCGATCCGGGCAAAGTTGACACGTCGCGCCCGTCACACCATCCTCGACCCATGTCCATCAAAGCGACATATCAGCGCTTCCGCGACCATGCCGGCCAACTCGCCGCGCGTCGCTAGCCCGAGCTCGGGACGGCTCGTCGCCGCCTGAGTTCGGGTCGTCATCGATCGGTTTAGAGGGAACGCCGGCGTTCCCTGATCATGCAAGCGGAAGTATCAACCATGCAATCCCACGACTCCGTTCCGGAGGTCGCTCCACGCATTCACCTGAGCGCGGCGGAATGCGACACGCTTTCCGAATTGGCGCTGAGCGCGCGACATCGGCACCCCCAGTCGTCGGCGATGCTGCTCGCCGAACTGGAACGGGCGGTGATTTGTGACGTCGGCGACCTGCCGCCGGACACGATATCGATGAATTCGACGATCGATTTCGTCGATGAAGGAAGCGGCGCCCGACACGTCGTTCAACTTGTCTATCCGGTGGATGCGGACATCGGCGCCGGGCGGATTTCGATCCTGACTCCGATCGGCGCGGGTCTCATCGGAATGACGGCGGGACAGGCGATCCGCTGGCCGGACCGTGAAGGGCATGATCGGCTGCTTCGAATCATCAGCGTCTCACCCCCCGACAGCGAGTGAATATCCTGTGCGGGGACGAGCCCGGCATGACGGCGGAGAAGGAGTCAGAGCGCCGTGGCAATCGCATTGTATACTGTATCCAATTCCGCGTCGGATATGCAGTAGGGCGGCATTACGTACACGGTGTTTCCCAGCGGCCGCAGCAGCACGCACAACTCGCTGAAATGCTTGAGCAATCTTGGCCCGATGGCCGCCAGATAGCCGCCATCGGGCACTGGCACATCCATCGCCGCGATCATCCCGATCCGCCGCTTTCCTGTCACCCCCTCGATCCCATCAAGCCGCGCTTGTTGCCGAGCGCCGAGATCGGCGATCCGCGCCAGCACTGGCTCGTCGCGCCAGATCTTCAGATTGGCGACCGCCGCCGCGCAGGCGATCGGGTTGGCGGTGTAGCTCGACGAGTGGAAGAACATTTTCGCGCGATCGTCCGACAGATGCGCGTCGAAGATCGGCTGCGTCGCCATCGTCACCGCCAGCGGCACCGCGCCGCCGGTCAGCCCCTTCGACAGGCACAATATGTCGGGAACGACGCCAGCCTGCTCGCACGCCAGCAAGGTGCCGGTGCGACCCCAGCCAGTCATCACTTCGTCGGCGATGAACAGCACGTCGTGGCGCACGCAGATCGCGCGCATCTCGGCCAGGAGGTGCGCCGGATAGATCAGCATCCCGCCGGCCCCGAGGATCAGCGGCTCGACGATGAACGCCGCCGGCCGCTCGCGGCACGCCGCTTCCAGCGCGTCGAGCGTTTCCTGCTCGCGACCCTCGGCGGGAAAAGGGATGGTGCCGACGTCGAACAGCAAGGGTGCATAGGCCTGGTTGAACACGCCACGCGCACCGACCGACATCGCGCCGATCGTGTCGCCGTGATAGCTGTGTTCCATCACGAGAATGCGATGCCGAGGGGCACCGCGATTGGCCCAGAAACCGAGTGCCATCTTGAGCGCGACCTCGACGCTGGTCGATCCGCTATCCGAATAGAAGACATGGGTGAGGGCGGGGGGCATGATCGCGGTCAGCTCGCGCGCCAGCGTCTCGGCGGGCTCGTGCGTCCAGCCGGCGTAGATGATCTGGTCGAGCTTTTGCGTCTGCGCCGCGATCGCCGCCATGATGCGCGGATGGCAATGGCCATGCGTCGTCACCCACCAGGACGAGATCGCGTCGATCACGCGCCGGCCGTCGGCGGTATGGAGCGCCGCGCCCTCGGCATGCGTCACCAGCGGGATCGGCTCGCCGAGCCCGTGTTGGGTGAAGGGATGCCAGACGGGGGAATCGCTCATCGGAAATCGGCCAGGTCGAAATTGGCGGCGAAGGCGGCAGCGAGCGTGGCCGGCTCGAGCGGATCGAGCATCGGCAGGCGACCCAGCCGTTTGACGCCGCCCATCGCCGCGATCGTCGCTTCGCT
>DASVNU010000189.1:0-7260 GCA_036383655.1 Sphingomonas sp.
GTCGAGCGCCAGCGCCATCGTCTCGGCCGCGACCTCGCCCAGGTCGATCGCGTCACCCTCGTAAGGAAGCACGTCGACATCGCTGTCGGCCAGTTCGACCTCGTCCTGGCCGGCCTCGATCTCGGGCACGAAACGCAGGTCGACCGGTTCATCGATCGTCGCCGGCAACGGGTCGCCGGTGATGGTGCATGCCTGGGTCACCGCCGCTTCGACTCGACCGCTGGCGACGATCCCGGCGGCATCGCGGCGGATCGTGAACTTGCCGGTCAGCCGGTCGATCCGGATCAGATCGAACCTGCGCGCCAGCGCCGCGCGCTCGTCGGCATTGGCCTCGACCTCGATCGTGCGCGGTTCGTCGCCGATCGTATCGACGCGTTGCGGCCGCGCGAACTCGACGCTGGTCACGGCAGATCGCCGGCGATCAGGCGATCGATCGCGGTCCCGTCGAGGTCGGTCCGTAACGCCAGCAATGCGCGCTCGACATGCGCAAGAGCAGCCGAATCGGGAACTTCGCCGCGATAGAGGTTGCGCACCAGCGCCGGCTTGAGGTCGCCCGCCGCCAGCCCGTCACGATAAGCGCCCAGCCGTCCGCCGAGCATCCCCATCATCCGCCCGACATGCTTGCCGACCAACAGGTCGCCAATGCCGATCTCGCGCAATTGCGGGTCCATGTCGTCGACGAACGCTTCCGACAGGTGCGTGGCGGCCGCCACCCCTGCAGGATCGGCCTCCAGCCGCAGCATCACGATCGCGAGTATCGCAGCGATCATGTCGAACCGGCCGTCGACGCTATCGGCGACCGCGCCGTCCAGATACCAATGCGGCTGGCGCGCGCGCGCCACCAAGGCGGCGTACAACGCCGCGGTTTCGCCTCGTTTCGCCCTGAACCTGTCGAAAAAACCCATCAATCTCGCCTTTAGGGGCCGTATGCGGCGCCGGCCTTGTGCCGTCCGCCCGCCCCGCATATTGAGGCGAACGGCGCGCGATGCAAATGCGCCCGGTAATTGGCGTCGGCGCACGGAGAGTATGGAATGGTGAAGGCAGTCCGGATGGTTGGTCGGTTTGGCGGCCTGACCGCGGCAATCGCGGTTCTGGGGCTTGCCGGCGGCTGCACCGCGCTCCGCTCGCACCAGGGCTATATCATCGATGCCGATCTGGTGAATTCGGTCCAACCGGGCGTCGATAACCGCACCTCGGTGATCCAGACGCTGGGCAAGCCGAGCTTCGCCAGCCAGTTCAACAACGGCGAATGGTATTATGTCGCGCGCGACAGCCGCAACCTCGCCTATATGAACCCCAAGGCCAAGAGCCAGGTGACGCTGAAGATCGCGTTCGACCAGCAGGGCGTGGTGTCGAACATCACGCGCACCGGCCTCGACCAGGTCGCCTCGGTCAGGCCATATCGCAAGGTCACCCCGACGCTGGGCCGCAAGCGCAGCTTCTTCGAGGAATTGTTCGGCAATATCGGCTCGGTCGGCGCGGCGGGCGCCGGTACCGGCGGCGGCAGCGACAGCCAGCCGTAAGGCCTTCCCTTATGTCGTCATGCGGGACTCGTTCCGGCATCCAAGGAGCCGCGAGCGATATCGCATCGGAATCGTAGCTCCCTGCACGGGGTAGGATGACGAGGAGCGACCCCGCCCCAAACCCTTGCTCTAACCTGACCGACGCGTTCGCGACGGGTTCAGTCTCGCCGTCCTAATCGCTCCCGACATGGCGGCGCGTCGTGATGCGCCGCCCTAACAAGAAGGGAAAGAGATCATGCGTAAACTGATCCTGACCGCGCTGATCGCGGCGACCGTCATGCCGGTCGCGGCGCAAGCGCAATCCTGGGGCGATACCCGCCGCGACCGGCGCGAGGTTCGTGAGGACCGCCGTGACGTACGCGATGACCGCCGCGACCTCCGTCGCGACCAGCGCGATTTGCGAGAGGACCGCAACCGCCGTTGGGGCGACAATGACTGGCGCGGCTGGCGCGACCAGAACCGCGGCATCTATTCGCGCGGCAACTGGCGGGCACCGTTCCGTTACTATGCCTTCCGCCCCGGCGTGCGCATTGCGCCGACCTATTGGGGCTCGGCTTATTGGATCAACGATCCCTGGCGCTATCGCCTGCCGCCGGCCGGTTACGGCCAGCGCTGGGTGCGTCACTATGACGACGTTCTCCTGATCGACACGCGCCGCGGCGTGGTGCTGCGCGTGATCAACCGCTTCTACTGGTAAGCTCCCAGTAGAAGGCGGGGCGTCCGGGCGATTTCAATGCCCGCCCGGACGCCCCGTTTTTTTGGTCTGCAGTTGATCCATATCATCGGCAGACGGTTATTGAGTGGGTTCGAGACAGGCAGCGCCGTCGCGCTCGCCCCTTATTTTGCGAGACCCCATGTGCGCTCGACTACATCAACGACAATTGGTTTGGCGGTCGTAGACCAATCAGGAATCATCGCCATCGATATCTCACCTGATTTGGAATTTCGCCATATAGTTCGACAGAATTTCGGCTTGTCCGCCCGTAGGACGCAGATTGAGTTGCCCTCCACGTCCCACGTTCCCGCAATTTGCTTCAAAGAAAATGATTGCAAAGATGCGTGCCACTGATGGTCGATGCCGAACCGTTCACCAGCCGGAGGCGCATCCTGTTGGTAGCGCATCGACGGCGTAATCACTTTGCCTTGCAGCAGCGCAACGATGTCCTCGCCTTTTACTTGTTGGCTTTGGTTAGCGTCGCGATCCAATGCGAAAGCTTTAATGTCGCCGGTTATCGACAACGCTGCGACAAGGAGCAGCATACAGACTGATCGACCTGCCATCGCCTCATAAACCTTCCATGGAGATTGGGTTTTCTTTCTTACCTTCCTAACTCGCAATGAGTGAACGCGTCGCGAATGTTTGTAAATGGGTCGTAAGCCGCCATTTGCTGCGGCTCCGAACGCCCCTTCAGTGACAGCCGGAGCCACGCATTCTCCTCTCCCTTTGGGAGAGGAAGGGGCCCGCTCGGCTTAGCCGAGTGGGAAGGTGAGGGCAGGTAAAGAAGCTTCCGACTGCCCTCACCCTTCCGCGCCTTCGGCGCTCCCTCCCTCTCCCGATGGGAGAGGGAATTGTCTTCACCGCATCGTGAACATCACCTGATCGACCACCTTCCCCGACAGATCGAGCAGGGCCAGCCGGTGCCGCCCCGGCCCGGGCAGGATCAGCGGTGCGGTGCTGGCGTCGCCCAGATCCTTCTTGTCGAGCACCAGCCGGTGCGTGACCGCGTCGCCAGATACCGCGACCGCGAGGCGCTGGCGGTCGATCGGGATGTCGGGATCGATCGCATAGACGCTGCCCGACACCGGGTTGGTGATGCGCGGACGTCGTGACGTGTCGGGGGCCGCCGTGACGACGTTCATCCCGGTGCCCGCCAGGAAATATTCGCGCCGCGGCTGTTCGATATTGTCGGCGAAACGGATCGCGCGCGCTTCTACACCGCTCGGCATTGGCGGCGCCTTGCTCGGGCGGTCGGTGTGGAGCGCGAGCATCACGTCGCGCCATACCGGCGCCGCACCGCTGGTCCCCGAGACGGCGCGCATCGGGTCGCCTTCCATGTTCCCGACCCACACGGCGACGGTGTAGCGATCCGAAAAGCCGACGCACCAATTGTCGCGCATCGCCTTCGACGTGCCGGTCTTCACTGCCGCCCAGAACGGCAGCCGCAGCGACGAATCGAGCCCGAAGGTGACCGCGCGGGCATTGGGATCGGCCATCATGTCGGCGACGATCCACGCGGCTTGTGGCGTGGTAATCGGCTTGGACGCCGGAACCGGGTCGTTGGCCGTCATCCGCACCGGCGCCCAGCGCCCGGCATTGGCCAGGCTGCGATAGGCGTTGGCCTGTTCGAGCAACGTCACCTCGGCGGACCCTAGCGCGAGCGAAAAGCCGTAATAATCGCCGTCCTCGACCAGCCCCTGATAGCCGGTGTCCCACAGTCGATCGCGGAACGAATCGACCCCGATCAGCAACAGGGTGCGCACCGCGGGGACGTTGAGCGATCCCGCCAGCGCCGAGCGCGCCGATACCGGCCCCTTGAACCCCTTGTCGTAATTCTGCGGCACATAGAGCCCCGAGGCGGTGTCGAGCTGGACCGGCGAATCGTCGAGGATCGACGCGGGGGTGAGATATCCCTTCTCGATCGCCTCGGCATAGAGGAACGGCTTCAAGGTCGAGCCCGCCTGACGATAGGCCCCGGCGGCGTCGACCGAAGGCGCGGTCGAATTGCCGCCGATCCCGCCGACATAAGCGAGCACATCGCCGGTCGCATTGTCGAGCACCACCACCGCGCCGTCGCGCGCGCGGCTGCCGCCCAATCCTTCGAGCTGGCGCTTGAGCGCGCCGATCGCGAGCCGCTGGATATCGGCATCGAGCGTGGTGGCGACGCGCAGTCCCGGCTTGGTCAGCAATTTGTTGGCGAGATGCGGCGCGAGGCCGGGGTCTAGCGCCAGGCTGCGCGCCGGGCCGAGCATCGAATAGGCCTCGCCCTCGAACCGCGCGCAATCCTTCTCATGGCTGATCAGGCAGGCGCGCCGCGCCACCGTCCCCGCGCCTGCCTGCGGGTCGGGCAGCAAGGCCGCGAGCATCAGCGCGTCGTCGCGGCTGAGCGCGTCGGGCGTCTTGCCGAACAGGCCGAGCGCGGCGGCACCGATCCCCTGCGCCTCACCGCGGAAGCCGGCGAGGTTGAGGTAACCCTCCAGTATCTCGTCCTTGCCCCAGACGCCATCGACCGCCATCCCGGCGCGCATCTGGCGGATCTTGTCGAGCCACGAGCGCGCGCCCGGCCGCGCCAGATCGGGCGACAGGAATCCCGCGAGCTGCATGCTGAGCGTCGAGGCGCCGCGCGACTTCCGTCCCTCGATCCGGTCGCGGAGCGCCCCAAGACTCCCCAGCCAGTCGACGCCCCAATGGCTGTAGAACCGATGATCCTCCGCGGCGACCAGCGTCTCCCGGGTCGACGGGGCGACCTTGGCGAGCGTGACCCAGGCGAGCCGGCGCCGGACATAATCGACCCGCGACGAATCGATCAGCACGCCGTGCCGATCGTAGAGCCACGCCTCGGACGATTTCCAGCCGGCGCGGACGTCGCGATAGGTCGGGATCGGCGGGGGGAGGGTCAGATAGTCGATCACGCCGCCGGCGATGACCAGCAGGCCGAGCGAGGCGACGATCCAGTGCGCGCGGGTGCGCGGCCGATGGTCGATCAGCCAGGGCCCTACGGCCGCGATGCCGTCATCGACCCGCGTCTCGATCGCGCGGAAACGGTGCCAGAGGGCGGCCAATAGGTCGCCTACCCGCATAACCCCACCCCGGCGAAGGCCGGGGCCCAGTTGCAACGTCTTCTCGTCGGCGCCACGACCTTAGTTCCCACTGCTGGCCCGACTGGGCCCCGGCCTTCGCCGGGGTGGGAGATAGTTACGGCTAGCGCGTATCGACATTCAGGCTGAGCGTTGCGGCGAACTTTCAATCCTCCCCCTGGCGGGGGAGGATTAGTTTGAACGTCGATACCCTCGAACCCCATCACTTCTGCACGATGGTCATCGTCGCATTGGGCAGCTGCGCATTGATCGATGGCGAATACATCGCCTCGACCCGCGTCGACGGCATGCTGAACGTGCCCGCCCCGTTGAGCCGCATCAGATAGACGATCGCGAAATTGCCGCGCGGGACCCAGTCGAAATAGCCGCGCCACGAATCGCGCCGCCGCTCGACATAAGCGGGCGAGACCCCGGCCTGGACGTCCCACACCTTGCCGTCCTTGTCGGTCACGCTGAACCGCGAGCCGCCGCCGGCCTCTTCCTGCCCGGCAAGCATTTGCGACTGGCCGCCGAGATCGCTGACCAGGGTCGCGCCCGCCGGGATCGGGTCATTGACCACTACCCAGTTACGCTCGGCGGTCGCCTCGACCAGCAAGGTCACCTTGAGCACGTCGCCGCGGCTATACTGGCCCTTCACGCGCTGGCTGACCGGCTCGACCTTCTTCGATACGCGATAGCCTGCGAACAGCGGTTGGGTCAGCGGTACCGCGGCCGAAACCTGGACCGTCGCCCACGGCCCCGCACCGGCCGATTGCCTCAGCAACAGCGGCGTCTGGCTCGACGGCAGCGCAAAGCTCGCCTTGCGCGCATCGGTGGCGAGCGGCCAGGACTTGAGGACCGATTGCTGCCCGAACGACAGGCTGGTCGTCCCGGTGATCGCGCTCGCCGGATAGAGCCCGCCGAACTTCTTCGCCGCGATCGTGCCCCAGGCATTGGCGGTGGTGGTGTCCCAACGCCCGCGCTGCTGGCGCAGCGACACGCCGACCATCATCTTGGGCGCGTCGTCGTTCCAGCCCGGCCGGCCGAGCGTCGCGATCACTGCCTTGATCGCACCTTCGTCGCCCGACGACATCAGCCACCATGGCGCGTTCGATTGATCGGACAGATCGAGCCGCGTGCCTTCATAGACCAGCCGCGTACGTAACACGCTCTCGGCGGTGCCGCGCAAGGCATTGGCGTTGGCCAGCCCCGACACCTTGTCGAGCGCGACCATATAGTCGGACAGCATCGAGGTCGGCATTTCCTGCGGGTTGATGCCGATCTGGCCGAGCATCGCCGGGGTCGCCGCGCCGGCACGGGCCAGCGCGTTGAATGCATTCAAGCGTTGCAGCCGGACATCGCCATAATCCTCATGCCGCAGCCGTCCGTCGAGCACCGCCTTCAGCCCCTCGACCATCCGCGTCCTCGCCGCGTCGGGGATCGGCAAGCCGGCATCGCTGGTCAGTTCGAGCACATAGGAGGTGAGCGCCTCCGACCCCTTGAGCGACGCCTGCGGCCAATAGCGCAGCAGACCATCGTCCGCCTGATAGGTCGGAATCTCGCCCGCGAGCTGGTTCCAGCCGGGCGTATCGCCCAAGGCGACGATCCGGCTCAGCCGCTGTTCGAAGCAATCATAAGGATAGGCCGCCATGAAGCGGCGTACGCCCTCGAGCGGCGGCGCCAGACTGTCGTCGAGCTTGATGTCGACCACGCCATAGCCCGGGATCGCGCCCTTGGGCGGGGTGATCGGGATCGACGTATTGGGCCCGACCCGCGCGAGCGTTGCCGCCCATACCTCGGTCGGGACCGCGGGCACGACGTCCTGGACAATGGTCATCTTGTCGATCGCCTTGCCGTCCGACGACTTGGCGCTGACCGTCCATTTAAGCTGCCCGCCCTGCGCCGGCGCGGTCAGGTTCCACGCGATCGGCGCGGCGCCGCC
>DASVNU010000190.1:0-4746 GCA_036383655.1 Sphingomonas sp.
TACGATCGCCTGGACACGCATCCGGGCGTCGGGCTGGGGTCTGGCGTACATGCGACCACGCTATCGCTCTACGCTCAGCAATATTTCTGGCTTCGCAACGGGCGTATCTTTCGCGCTCGGCTCAACATCGCCTCATCCTGGTCGGACAAAGCGCGGATCGACGGCGCCAGCGTCTATGGCACGCCGGCGGGGTTCACCGGGCGCGCCAGCCCGGGTCCGCGGTTCGATGTCGGCATTTCGGGCGAATATAGCGTGACGCGCAACTGGGTGCTCGGGCTCGATCTGGTCACCAGCCGGACGGCCTGCACCAAGGTCAGCGGAACAGCGGCGTCGGCGGGCGGCCCATTATCGACCGTCCGGTTCGTTCTTCCGCGAGTGCAGTCCTGGGGGATCGCGCCCGCGATCGAATATAGCTGGAGACCCAATCTCGGCGTCCTGCTTGCCGCGCGGTTCATCCCCCGTGGCCACAATATGCCGGGTTCGGTTACGCCCGCGGTCGCGATCAACTGGGTGTTGTAAGTATCGGGCCAGCACGCCCGGCCGGACATCAACCGTCACTTGCCCGCCGGCGTCGCGCGGTCGAAGGTCATGATCCAGTTGGTTTCCCAGGTCTTGCCGCCGTCGGCGGAGAAGGCCTGCTCGAAGCGGGACGAATTCGGTTTGATGTCGTAGAAACCGTTACGCACCAGGATCGTCCGGCCGTTGAGCGTGTCCGGGCCGTAAAACTCGCCGCGACCGTCACGGAATTCGCCGATCATCGGCGCGTCGAGTTTTCCGGTACTGCTGTTGGTCCAGTTGAGGTTCCACTGATGCGCGGTGGGATCGTAAAGCCGCAGCCCGACACCTTCGAGGTGTCCGGCCGGTCCGCTGGCGTCGAGTTCGAACAGGCTGGCCTTGCCGTTCCACACCGGACGGACGGTCGAGACGCCGTCGTAGGCGGTCCAGTCCGACGAACCGCTGAGCGGATGCATCAACCGCGAGATATGCGTCTTCCACACGCCCATATGGAAATCGAAATCATGGCTGCCGTCATGCGGCGTGGGCGGCGCGACGACGACATCGGCAGCGCGGCCGGCATCGACCGGCAAACCGCCGAGCGTGAGGATCAGGCCGAGGGCCAGCAAAGCGCGCATGTTCATGAAACCATCTCCCAAGTGCGAGCGCGATTAGGCCGCCCTTGGCTCGGTTTCGAAGTGCCGGTTGGGAGAAATCCGTCTGGGCCACCCACCGGCCGAGTCCAGCCGCTCCAGTCACGGTGGATGTCGGGGTGGTGCCGGTTGCAGGAATCGAACCCGCGACCTTCGGTTTACAAAACCGCTGCTCTACCAGCTGAGCTAAACCGGCTCTCGGGACGCGAGCCCCGACAATCATTGCGCGCTCCCATGCGTCAGGTGATGCCGAAGGTCCAGCCCTCCGTTTGCGCGATGTCTGGAGTCAGCCCGGTGGGCGACCATAATTCCGGGCGGGGCGCATAGGCGCGCAGCCATGCGGCGGTCAGCAATGCGTCGGCGCTATGATCGTCGATCGCGCCACTCCCCGTCACCGGCGCGCTGCCGATTGCCTCCAACGCGGTATTGAGCGCCGCGATCGATGTCATCTTGGTCCGTCCCTTCGCCCGCCCGGCGGCGATCGCCGCCCGGCTGGTATAGATTTCGACGATCAGCGATCCGCGCGTCGGCGCCGGATCGAACGGCCAGACGGGAAGCTTGCCCGCTAGTTGATGCATCACGCGCATTCCGGTCAGGCTCGATTTCCCGACTTGCGCCGCGCCGACCAGGTTGAGGTTGCTGTACGGATTCAATCCCTGAAGCCGTTGCTCGACCTCACTGGTGCGTAGCCGGCCACGGCCGCCGCCATATTGGTCGCCCTCGCGTCCGCCATGGCGGCGGAAATGGCGCGATGCCTCGGGGTGATCGACAAAGGTCGATGCGGCAAGGTGTGGATCGTCGGCGCTGATCCGGTCGACCAATGCCCATAACGCTCGGGCATCGGTCGGACTTTCGTCCCATCCGGGGAAGAACGCGTCGCGATCGACGAACGGCAGCGACAGGCCGAGGTCGAGCCCGACCAACGTTCCATCGGGCATCCCGTCGCGCAGCCACTCGAGTACCGCTGCTCGCGACCACCCGCCCGGTCGCGCGATCAGTTCGGGGGCACCGCCGCCGCGGGCGCAGATCGCCACCGCGATGCCGCGCTGCACCGGCCCGACCGCGCCCGACCAGTCGATCGCGGCGAAATGCTCGAAATGGTCAGGGGCGATCGCCAAACGCTGCTCGTTGCGCCTTGCTCGCGCGATCCCACCAGGCGCGGGTGATCACCGTGCGGACGCGCTCGGGATCGTCCGATCCGTAGCGCACCAATATTCCCGGCCAGCCTTCGTAATGCGGCGTCTGCCAGAACGTGTCGGGATCGGTTTCGAGCAGAATGGCCTTTTCATCATGCGTGCAGCGCGCATGAAAACTGGTCGCGGATTCGTGGCTGGGCGACACGAACGCCTTCTTGTTCACCTTGGGACAGGGCGTCCCGTAGAAGCTTTCCATATAGGTGTCGGGGAGCGTCAGCGCGAAGGCGACGACCTCGTCCCAGCTATCGAGCGCCTTGGTCATCGGTCCTCCGCTTCAGGCTATCCCAATAGTCCAGTCGTTCCTGGATGCGCTTCTCGAACCCGCGATCGGTCGGCGTATAGAAGGTCTGCGGCCGCATTTCCTCGGGCCAGTAATTCGATCCCGAAAAGCCTTCCTCGGTATCGTGGTCATAGGCATAGCCCTTGCCGTAGCCGATATCCTTCATCAGCTTGGTCGGCGCGTTGAGGATATTCTGCGGGGGCATCAGCGAGCCGGTTTCCTTCGCCGACGCCCAGGCCGCGCCCATCGCCTTGTAAGACGCGTTCGATTTGGGCGCCGTTGCGAGGTACAGGCACGCCTGCACCAGCGCGAGTTCCCCCTCGGGCGAGCCGAGAAAGTCATAGGTGTCCTTGGCGGCGATGCACTGGACCAGCGCCTGCGGGTCGGCGAGGCCGATATCCTCGATCGCCATGCGGACCAACCGGCGCAGCAGGTAAAGCGGTTCCTCGCCGGCGGTCAGCATTCGTGCGAGATAGTAGAGCGATGCCTGGGGATCGCTGCCGCGCACCGCTTTGTGCAGCGCCGAGATCAGGTTGTAATGCCCTTCGCGATCCTTGTCATAGACCGCGACGCGGCGCTGCAGGAAGGCCGACAGGCCGGCAGGGTCGAGCGGCTCGGGCAGATCGACCGAATAGAGGGTCTCGGCCTGGTTGAGTAGGAAGCGTCCGTCGCCATCGGCACTCGCGATCATCGCCGCGCGCGCATCGGGGGTGAGGGGCAGGGGGCGTTCCATCAGCTCATCGGCGCTGTCGAGCAATTTGCCCAAGGCCGTGGCATCGAGGCGATGGAGGATCAGCACCTGCGCGCGGCTCAACACTGCGGCGTTGAGCTCGAAGCTGGGGTTTTCGGTGGTCGCACCCACCAGCGTGACGGTGCCGTCCTCGACATAGGGCAGGAAACCATCCTGCTGCGCGCGGTTGAAGCGGTGGATCTCGTCCACGAACAGCAAGGTGCGCTTGCCGATCCGCGCGTGTTCGCGCGCTTCGGCGAAGGCTTTCTTGAGGTCGGCGACGCCCGAGAATACCGCGGAGATCGCGACGAAGCGCAAGCCGACCGCGTCGGCAAGCAATCGCGCGATCGTCGTCTTGCCGGTGCCGGGCGGTCCCCACAGGATCATCGACGACAGCCGGCCGGCGGCGACCATCCGTCCGATGGCGCCCTCGGGGCCGGTCAGATGTTCCTGACCGACGACATCCTCCAGCCGGCGCGGACGCAGCCGATCGGCGAGCGGTGCGTTCTCGCTCGGGACATCTTGGGAAGCAGCTGCGGGTTCGAAGCCCGCGAAGAGGTCGGCCATAACGGGAACATAGGGCGGGAAGGGCGGGAATCCCAGCGCCTCGGTGAATGGCAGGAGGGTGCCTTTATCATTCGTCATCCCGGGCTTGTCCCGGGATCCGCCTAACCGCGAGTCATGACCTCAAACCTCTTGCCGCGAACCCTGTTGCCCGGCGGATGCCGGCACAAGGCCGGCATGACGGGTAAGAGCGTACGGCTGGCCTCAGCAAAATAATTTCTAAGATATATCTTGACCTGTCTCATACAAGATATATCTTAAGTCCATCATGAAACACTCAAGGACTCAAGATACAATGTTTTTCCATCACCATCACGGCGGCCGTGGCTGTCATCCCGGGCATCATGCGATGCGCGGCGGCTGGGGCCATCGTGGCTGGCATGGCCGCGGCTTCGGCGGCGGTCGCGAAGGCCGGGGCGAGGGCCGTTCGCGCCGCATGTTCGACGGCGGCGAGCTTCGTCTCGTCCTGCTCAAGCTGATCGCCGACGAACCGCGCCACGGCTATGACCTGATCCGCCAGATCGAGGAGCTGACCGGCGGCGCCTATGCGCCAAGCCCGGGTGTGGTCTATCCGACCATCACCCTGCTCGACGATATGGGCCTGATCGAAGCCCAGCAGAGCGCGGGCGCCAAGAAGTTGTTCGCGGTCACCGAGGCCGGCACCGCCGAGCTCGAGGCCAATGCCGAACAGGTCGCGGCGTTGATCGCCCGCCTGAGCGCGATCGGCGAGGAGCGGCAGAAGGTCGATGCCACTTCGATCCGCCGCGCGATGGGCAATTTGCGCGAAGTGCTGGTCAACCGGCTCAACTCGGGCGAAGTCGATGACGA
>DASVNU010000191.1:0-27285 GCA_036383655.1 Sphingomonas sp.
CCTCGGCGCCCTTGTATCGCACCTGGCCGATATTGATCAGCAAGGACGTGTCGCAACCGGTCGTCGTGCACGAGCCGATCTTGTTGTTGATGTTGATGATATAGCCGTCGACGTCGATCGACACTTTGTCGCCATGCCAGAGGGTACCAATCTGATAGTTGGTCGAAGTCTGCGGCTTGAGCGCGTCCAGCGCGGTCGAAAGCGATCCCGATGTCGAATAGAAGCTCGACAGATCGGGGACATACATGCCCTGCGCGTACTGGCCGTAAAAGGACCAGTTGGTCATCGCCTGCCAGTTGACGGTCGATCCCCGGCAACAACCGGTCGAGGACGATGGCGTCGAACCGTGCCTCGGCGAGGGCCGCCAGGGCGCCTTCGCCGCTGTCGACCATTTCGCAAACATGGCCGAGCCTCGTCAGGCCGTTGGCGAGATAGGTGGCGATGTCGGCATCGTCCTCGACGATCAGTACCTGCAAGACCGACCTCCGCGGCTGTGACTGGGGCGCCGGCGCCTCGTGCCCGCGACCGGCAGCGCATTCGCAACTCCAACTCGCCGAGCCAAGCGCGAAACGCGAAGGTTGAAGGATTATAACGTGCGCAGTCGGACCCGCCGGGTATAGGCGCGATCAACATTTTCCAAACGAAGTGCGACTTTTCTCTGCCCCTTTCAGGCCAAAATTTCTTGCGCCCGGCGCGTATGGGCATCGTGGCGGGCTGTGCACTGGGCGGCCTGGCGGCGGCGGTGGCCGCCAACGCCCAATCGTCCGCGACGCCGAAGCCCGCACCGGATTCGCAAGCTTCGGCCACACCCTCATCCCCGACACGGCCATCCACGGATATCGTCGTGACCAGTCGCGTGCCCTCGGCGGAGAGCTCGATCGATCGCAAGTCGTACCGTATCTCCAGCGACCTGCAATCGGCCGGGGGGTCGGCCACCGACGTGTTGCGCAACCTGCCGAGCGTCGATATCGACACCCAGGGAAATGTCAGCCTGCGCGGCGACGCCAACGTCCAGATCCTGATCGACGGCAAGCCGTCGACGACCCTGACCAACGCCAATCGCGGCGACGCGCTCGAGCAATTGCCCGCCAACACGATCGACCATGTCGAGGTTATCACCAATCCGTCGGCGCGGTTCAAGGCGGATGGTTCGGGGGGCGTGATCAATATCGTGACGCGCAAGGACCGTAAGCCCGGCCTGTCAGGGCTGGCGAGCGCCAGCGTGGGCAGCGACGGGCGGTTCAATCTGGCGACCAATGCCACCTATCGCGGCCGCAAGATCACCGTCAGCGCGAGCGCCACGCTGCATCGCGACAATCGCTGGCGTCCGCTATCCGATCGCCGAATCGATATCGATCCGGTCACCGGTGTCGCCACGCGGAGCGTTCAGGACAGCCTGTTCCATGGGCCGAAGCTTTCCCGCATTTTCACCGGCGGGCTGGACTATGACGCCACGTCGCGCGACCGGATAAGCGCCAAAGGCAGCTACAATCATCGCACGGGGACGCCGCAGACCGACCAGCGCAACCGCACCTATACCGCCGGCGGTATGCCGATGGCCGACTTCATCCGCACCGAGAGCGGAGACGAGAACGAGGTAAGCGACGAGGCGTCGCTGCAATACCGCCACACGTTCGCCAAGGACGACATCTTCACCCTCGATCTGCGCCGGGGCGAGACGATCGAGAACGAAGTCCGGCGATTCACCAGCCTGTATACGGTCCCCGCGGGGTTGGTGGAGATCGACCGGCAGCGGCCGCGGCTCGACACTTTGCAACGCGAGGTGACGGCGGAATATACCAGGCCGATCGCGGGCGGGACCTTTCTCGCGGGATATGATCTCGAACGCGACGACAATGACTTCCGTAACCGCGGCGAGTTGATCGATCCGGCAAGCGGCGTGGTCACCGTCGATCCGACGCGGACGAACCGGTTCAACTACCGGCAGACGGTACAGGCATTCTATGCAACCTATGAGCGCGCGATCGCCAGGAAGGTTTCGGCGATCTTCGGCCTTCGGATCGAACAGACCGACATCGCGACGAACCAGATCGACCTGCGCCTTGTCGGCCGCCAGAGCTATTTGCGCGCCTATCCCTCGCTCCACGTTCAATATGATCTGGCCGACGGCCAGCATCTCAAGGCGAGCTTCACCAATCGCGTCGTGCGGCCGGACCCCGAAGACCTGAACCCGTCACCTGTCTTCTCCGATCCGCTCAACCTGCGCGCCGGCAATCCCAATCTGAAGCCCCAGCAGACGCGCGCCTTCGAACTGGCCTATCAGCGCGATACGGCCGGTCTGTCGCTGGAGGCCACGGCATTCCTGCGCATGACCCGCAACGGTTTCACCAGCGTCACGCGCTTCATCTCGCCGACCGTGCTGCTGACGACGAAGGAGAATCTGGGCCGCGACACCGCTTATGGTCTGGATCTTTCCGCAAGCGGGAAACTCTCGCCGGTCATCAGTTATCGGCTCAGCGGCACGCTCGGCCACGATGAGATCGACGCGTCCAATCTCGGCTTTGCCGGCAATCGCGGCTTGTTGAGCGCGAACGCGAAGGCGAGCATCGATCTGAAATTGTCGCGCAACGATCTCGCCCAGATCAGCACGACCTTCAACGGCAGACGTCTCACGCCGCAGGGCTATCGCCTCCCGCTCGCCGCCGCCAATCTCGGCTATCGTCATCAATTTCATGGCGGACTGGTTGCGGTGCTGTCGGTTGCCGACATTTTCAACTCGCAGCGGGACCGCATTCGGATCGACAGCGCGACGATCGTCGAGGACAGCACGCGGCGGAGCAGCAGGCGGACGGTCAGCGTAGCGATCTCGCTTCCGTTCGGCGGCACGCGCACGCCGCCCGCGCCCGCGTTCGACTACGGCAATTAGGAAGGCGAAAACGGATCCGTCAGCCTAAACAAACTCGTCTCTCGAGGATGCAAACCCGGTCTTTGGGATCGCGCTCCGGTTTGCAATGTTCTTACCTGGTCGGCGGAGGAAACGGCGTTCCAACAGGCGTGGGCCGAGCCAAAGCTGCCTCCCACCGCTTGAGGAAATATCGCCGGGTCAACCCGTCCTGGCTGACGAGCAAGCCCGGTCCGACGCGAATAGCCCGCAGGCGAATGCCGGCGGGACGCAAAGCCGGCGGATTGACGACATCGGTGCGGACGGAGGGTATGTCGACTTTGGCGAGATGCGTCTGTCCGCGCTGCGACAACAGGAAATCGAGAAACAGCTTTGCCGCGCTGGGATGGGGCGCCGCTGCGGGGATGATCGCGATGCGCGACATCAGTAACGTATAGTCGCTCGGCAACATCATCCCCAGGGTCGCGTCGCGCTCGACCTCGCCGAGCGCGAACGATCCGACAATGTTGTAGCCGATGGCGGCACGACCGGCCTTGACCGCATCGAGCACGTCCTCCGCACTCGTGAAAAGCTGCACCTTGTTGGCGCTCATCGCGCGGACCAGCCGCCAAATGTCGCGTGTCGCCTGCTGGTCCTGCGAGAGGTACAGATAACCGACCGCCGAGGTCACCGGATTGGACGTCGCGATCGGTCCGACTCCCTTGCCCGCGGTATTTTCTAGGAAATGCGTCAGTTCGACATGCGACCGCGGGACGGCGGCGGCATCGATCAGTTTCCGGTTGTAGACCATGACGATCGGTTCCGCGGTCGTGCCCCAGGCCTGGTCCTTCCAATTGGCCCAGTCGGGAAGGCTGTCACGCTCGGGGGACCGGTACGCCTGGGCATAGCCGTCATTGACCAGCTTGATCTGCAGATCCATCGCCGACGACCACAGGAAATCGGCGCTGTTTCCCTTGCCGGCGAGAATACGCGCGTTGATCTCGCGCGCCGGCAGTTCGACATAGGTTACGCGGATGCGCGGATGCTGCTGCTGGAAGTCCGCGACCAGCGCACGCGCTTTTTCCTTTCCGATCGCCGACCAGATCAGCAGCTGGCCCCTGGCATCGGCGTCGCGTTCAAGATCGGCGTAGGAATAAGGATAGCCGGGCGGCACCGCCGTGGCCGGCTGCGGCGTGCATGAGGTCAACAGGCAGGGTCCGATCAAGCCGATGGCCGCTTGCAACCCTCGCGTGATGATCCGCTCCCGCACTCGCCCGTGGCCCCGCTTTCAAGCCGCTATCTCTGCCTGTAAGCAGGGGGCGTCAACCGACGGAGAGGCTGTGGCGCGAATACTATTAGTTGAGGACGACCCGTCGCTGGCGCGCGGCCTCGCCGCATCGCTCAAGGCGGTCGGGCATACGGTCGACGTCGCGGAAGATGGCGAAACCGCGCTCATGGTCGCGTCCGACGAGCCGTTCGGGCTGATCACGCTCGATCTCGGCCTGCCCGATATTTCGGGGCTCGACGTCCTCAAGAGGTTGCGCGCGAAAGGGATCAAGACCCCGATCCTGATCCTGACCGCGCGCGATGCGCTGGAGGACCGGATCGAGGGACTCGACCTCGGCGCGGACGATTATCTGCTCAAGCCGTTCGAACCGAGCGAGCTTGAGGCACGCATTCGCGCGTTGCTTCGCCGGTCGCAGGGCGAGGCCTCGCCGGTCATGGTCGTCGGCAAGCTGGTGGTCGATCAGGCGCATGCCACCGCGCACGTCGGCGACCGCACGCTCGACCTGCGCCGTCGCGAATGGGCATTGCTCGATCGCCTGCTCGCGCGCGTGGGCAAGGTCGTGTCGAAGGACCGCCTGGCCGCGGAGATGTTCGGCTTCGACGATCCGGTCGGCCCCAACGCGGTCGAGGTCTATGTCGCCCGACTGCGCCGCAAGCTGGGTGATGAGGGGCCGGAAATCCGGACGATCCGCGGGCTGGGCTACATGCTGGTCGGGGACTGAGTGGAACTGCGCCTGCCCGCATGGACCGGCGGATCGCTCACCGCGCGTCTGTTGCGCAGCATGGTGCTGCCGATGGCGGGGCTTGCGCTGCTGCTCGGGTTCGGCGGCGCGGTCGCGATCCGGGGCGCGGTGCAGGCGGTCAACGATCGCATTCTCGGCGCCGCCTCGCGCGCGATCGCCGAATCGCTCGACGTCGAGGACGGCGAGGTCGCGCTCAACCTCTCCCCGGCGATCTTCGGGATGCTCGAGGACAACGAGCGCGACAATGTCTATTACAGCGTGATATCGTCGGACCGGGTGGTGACGGGCTATGCCGACCTACCCAACGTCGTTCCGCGCGGGCTTCACGATACCGAAGTCGAATTCCACGATGCCGAGTACAAGGGGCGTCCGGTTCGGATCGTCGCCGAGGGCAGGCGCTTGCCCGGCATCGCGCAACCGGTGGTGGTCGAGGTGGCGGAGACCCTCGGCGCGCGCGAGCGCGTCGCGCAGCGGTTGCTGCTCGGGCTCGCCATCCTGGAAGTCGCCCTGATCGGGCTGACCCTGCTGCTGCTGCCGTTGGCGGTGCGCTGGGGCATGCGGCCGCTGATGCGATTGCGGGCGGAGATGGATCAGCGCATGGCATCGGATCTCACCCCGCTGCCGACCAAGCAGGTGCCGATCGAACTGCGCGACCTGGTCCATGCCTTCAACGGCATGTTGCAGCGGCTCGATTCGACGCTGCAGGGCATGCGGCGGTTCACCGCCGACGCATCGCACCAGATGCGCACGCCGCTGTCGATCCTGCGCACGCACATCGCCTTGTTGCGCAACGCGCCGCCGGGCAGCGCGGAAGCCGACCATTCGCTCGACGATATCGATCACGCGAGCGACCGGCTGCAGCGGCTGCTGGTCCAGCTGCTCGCATTGGCCCGCGCCGACAATGCGATGGTCGCGCCCGAATCGATCGAAACGGTCGATGCCAACGGCCTGGCCGCCAACGTGGCAGCCGACCATGCCGCCGACGCCGTCCGCGATGGGATCGACCTGACCTTCGAGCGCGCCGACGGGGCGCCGGTGATCGCGACGCATCCGGGCCTTTGTGGCGAACTGCTCGGTAACCTCATCGACAATGCCATCCGCTACAATCGGCGGGGAGGATCGGTCACCGTCGGCGTCGAACGCACCGGCAACGGCGTGGCGATCGTGGTCGAGGACGACGGCCCGGGTATTTCGGTGGAGGACCGCGAGCGCGTGCTGACGCGATTCACCCGGCTCGACCGCGACACCAGGCGCGCCGGAAGCGGGCTCGGTCTGCCCATCGCGCAGACGCTGGCCGGCGCGATCGGCGCGACCTTGGCGCTCGACACCGCGCGGTCGGGGCAGGGATTGCGCGTGACCATCGGCTTTCCGCAGGCCCCGCGCGTCTGACAGCATCGTGACAGCTTGGACGCGTACCTGCCCCTCCAGCGACAGAGCCGCACCCACGCGCGCCGGCTGAACCTTGATGGAGGGGATAGTGCAAAAGTTTCTGATTTCTGCTGCGCTAGTCGCGCTGCTCGCGGGCTGCGGCGGCAATGGCGGGGGCAAAGGCAACAGCGCCGACAATGCGGCGACGAGCGCGGGTGGAAGCGCCTATAATATCGACAAGGTGTCGCTCCCCGGCGAGGGCCGCGGCGACTATGTCACGGTCGATGCCGATGCGCGCCGGCTGTATGTCACGCACACATCCGTCGTGCACATCCTCGACCTCGACACGCTCAAGCCGCTGGCGACCGTGACCGGCCTCGACGGTGCGCACGGCGTCGCGCTCGACACCGGCGCGGGGCACGGTTTCGTGTCGGACGGCAACACCAATTCGGTCAAGCAATTCGACCTCGCCACCGGCAAGGTGCTGAAGTCGATCACGGTCGGCAAGAAGCCCGACAGCATCCTGCGCGACGGCGCGACCGGCAACATCTTCGTGTTCAACGGCGATTCGGAAGACGTTAGCGTGATCGACCCGGCCAAGAGCGCGGTCATCGCCACGATCAAGCTCCCCAATGGGCCCGAATTCTCGCAATCCGACGGCAAGGGCAAGGTCTGGGCGAACATGGAGGAAGGCAACGACATCGCCGAGATCGATGCCCGGACGATGAAGCTGATACGCACGATCAAGCTCAACGGTTGCGAAGGCCCGGCGCCGCTGGCGTTCGACGCCGTCAATCGCCGCCTGTTCAGCGGTTGCGGCAACAAGACGATGGTCGTCACCAACGCCGATGCCGGCAAGGTGGTAGCATCGGTTCCGGTCGGCGGCGATCCCGACGGCATCGTGTTCGATGCCGGAAAGAAACGCATCTTCGTCGCCAATCGCGACAAAAGCTGGACGATCATCGCGCAGAACGGCCCCGACAATTATGCGGTCGCCGAGACCCTGCCGATCGACGAATATGCCAAGACCGTCGGACTCGATGCCAAGACGCACCGCGTCTTCTCGTCGACCGCCGACCTGGTCTGGCCGCCGGCGGTCCCCGGCAAGAAGCATTTGCCCGACGCCAAGTCCGGCACGTTCCGCCTGCTGGTGGTTTCGGAAAAATAAGAACCGCATTGCCGGACGGCGGCAATGGCCGCCGTCCGGTCGCGCGCGGAGAGGGGAGCCAAAATGGCCGAAGCCGTCGCTGTCGTCGAGCCGATCGACCAAAGTCATACGCTCGATGGGGAAAGCGGTCCGCGCACCTGGTGGCGGATCATGGATACGAAAATCGGCATCGTGCCGATTCCGGTCTTCATCGTCATCGTCGCGTTGATCTGCGCCTATGTCGCCAAAGGCGACGTGCCCGCCGACCTGACCACCAGCATCCTCATTCTGGCCGTGGGCGGTTTTGCCTGCGCCGAAATCGGCAAACACATCCCGTTGCTCAGGAAGGTCGGCGCCGCGGCGATCCTCGCGACTTTCGTGCCGTCGCTGCTGGTCTATATCGGCGCGATCCCCAAGCCGCTCAAACAGTCGATTGTCGACTTCACCGAGCAGAGCAATTTCCTCTACCTCTTCATCGGCTCGATCATCGTCGGGTCGATCCTGGGGATGGACCGCCGCATGCTGATCGGCGGCTTCCTTCGCATCCTGGCGCCGATCCTGGCCGGGTCGGTGGTCGCGGCGGCGGTCGGGTGCCTCGTCGGCACCGCGCTCGGGCTCGGGCTCAAACACACCGCCTTCATGATCGTCGTGCCGGTGCTCGGCGGCGGCGTCGGCGAAGGCGCGATTCCGCTGTCGATCGGCTATGCCGCACTCGGTGGCGGCCAGCAGGGCGACCTGCTCGCCGAAATCCTGCCGGCCGTGATGTTCGGCAGCCTTGCCGCGATCCTGATGGCGGGCGGGCTCTCCATGCTGGGCAAGCGCAAGCCGCACCTGACCGGCGAGGGCCAGCTCCAGCCCGGCGAGCATGACGTACAGCTGAGCGGCGACGACGCACCGCGTTTCATGCCCGATCTGCAGACGATCGGCGGCGCGGTGGTGCTGGCGATGACGCTCTACACGATCGGCGCGCTCGTTCAGTCATGGACCAATTTTCCCGGCCCGGTGACGATGCTGTTCCTCGCGGTCGTCCTCAAGCTCGGCAAGCTGGTTTCGCCGAAGCTCGAGCAGGGCGCGTATCGCAATTATCAGTTCTTCGCCCAGATCGTGACCTATCCGCTGCTGTTCGCGATCGGCGTCGCCAAGACGCCGTGGGAGAAATTGATGAGCGCCTTCACCTTCGCCGAGATCGTGACGATCCTGGCGACGGTCGGCAGCCTCGTCGCGACGGGGTTCTTCGTCGGCCGTTTCGTCAACATCTATCCGGTCGAATCGGGAATCATCGCGGCGTGCCGCGCCAGCCAGGGAGGGACCGGCGACGTCGCCATCCTCTCGGCGTCGAACCGCATGATGCTGATGCCGTTCGCCCAGGTGGCGACGCGGATCGGCGGGGCGGTGACGGTCACGCTCGCGCTCGCCTTGTTCGCCAAGTTCGGGATGTGACGCCCGCCTTTTTTCGGGAGAGCTGAGATGATGAGGCACTGGGCGATCGCCGCGGCAATCCTCGCGAGCGTGGCGGCGCTGCCCGCCGGGGCGCAGACCTATGGCGATACGCTGGTCGCATCGATTGCCGCGCACCATCCAGGCGTCACCGGCATCCGCATCGATGCGACGGGCAAGGACGGCAAGCCGATCCGCGTCGTCTGGGGTACGCCCGGGCAGCCTGCCTCGAGTGCGCCACTCCGCACCGCGCTGGGCGACGTGATCGGGACGATCGCGGTGACGGCGCGCGCGCCGATCGATGCCGAGCCGATCGCATGGCAGGCGGCGCGGCGGATTTATGTCGCCGACAATCTGGCCGAGGCCGATCCGTTCGTCGCTCGCGCGGTGCGGTCGCGGCGCGGGCAGGCGCTGATCGATGCGCTGATCGACGCCAATCCCGACCTCGTGACGCTGGCGATGCACGTCGCCTTGCCCGGCGCCGACAACATTATCATCGCATCCAGCTTCGGCCGCATCGGCAAGCTCGCCGACAAGGACGATGCCGACGTCATCGCCAGCGGCACGATCCGTCGCGAAGTGACCAATGGCGGCCACCGCCTGGCGGTCGAATTGCCGATGCTCGACGCTCGGCGCCGCGTGATCGGCGCGCTCAGCACCAGCTTCGCGATGACCGGGCCGGACGACGAAGCGCACGCTTTTGCCCGCGCCGTCGCGGTCCGTGATGCGCTCGCCCGACGCACCCCCTCGCTTGCCGCGCTCGCCGGCCAATAGGCGACAGCTTCCAGTCAGCTTGGACCGCTAGGCCGGACATCAATATCAAAACCAGGAGAGGATAGATGTACCGTAAGTTCATGATGTTGGCCGCCGCCGGTGGCCTCGGGCTCGCCGTCGCGGCGAGCGCGCAGACCGCCCCGGCCCCCGCCCCGCCGGCGAAGAACTGGACCGCGCCGGCGCAGAAGATCTACGCGCAGAAGCTCTCCGACGAGACGATGAAGGCGCATCCAGAACTGCTCAGCGTGACGCTGCACGGCGTGCCGCCAGGCATGACCGACACCTACACGATGTTCGCAGGCTCCTATCCGGACCGCGTCGGCAATCCCGACGATCCCGATGATATCGACGTGTCGAAAAAGGGGATCACGATCGTCGATCCGCGCTGGCACCGGACCAAGGACACGTCGCCGAAGTTCGTCGTGCTGATGCCGATGCGCGACGCGAACGGCAACAATATCGGCCTGATCGTCTACGCTTTCAAAGTGCCGGTCGCCGGCAACCAGTATGAGCGCTCGCTCTACACCAAGGCGCTCGACATGCGCGACGCGCTGGCCAAGAAGATCCCGACCTACGAAGCCCTGTTCGCCGCGGCGAAATGAGCGGAGAAGGCAGGCTCGCCCGGGAAGCCGGGCGGGCCGTTTTCGGGGTAGATCCCGCCGGCTATCATTCCGCCCGGCTCGATTATCCCCCTGAACTATACGATTTGATCCTCGATCGCGCGGGAAGCCGACAGCGTCGCGCGATCGCGGAAATCGGTCCGGGGACGGGCCTCGCCACGCAGCATTTGCTGCCGTCGGCAACCGAACGCTATGTCGCGATCGAGCCCGATCCGGTGCTCGCCGATTATTTGCGCAATGCTTTTTCGGATGACATTTTCGAGGTGGTGAACGCCGATTTCGTCACGGCGCCGGTTAGCGGGCCGTTCGACCTGATCGCGGCCGCTTCGGTGTTCCACTGGCTTGATCCGGACGCGGCGCTCGCGCGCATCCGGGCGTTGCTTGGCCCCGGCGGCCGCGTCGCGATCGTCGATGGCGGCAGGCGCCGTTTGCCGGACGATCAAGCCTACCCGCTCAACCGGCGCGTAATGGCCTATGCCAGTGACAGGCAAAGCGCCGCTTCACGCGCCTGGTTTGCTTTTGTCCAAAGTGAGCAGGCGCGGCGCATCGTTGCTCGCGGGCCGTTTCGACCGCTCCAATGATTGTGACGCCACGACAACGCTGACAGCGCCCCGACGCGGTATGATATCGCTGCCGTCTCGGCATCCATCGCCGCAAAGCACCGCGTCGTGACCTGATCGAACGGCATGGTGAAGCGCCGCATTCAAACCGCCGAGCGGTCTGATCCCGCGCGCCGGGCGATCCGCGATCGCGCCAATAGCTGGCCATTCCCGCCCCCAGACCAGAATCGCCTCGACCTGGGGCCGAAGCGCGTCGATCGCGTGCTCGATCGTCGCGCGGCCATCGATCATCGCCAGCGCCTTGTCGCTGCCGAAGCGCGTCGAAAGGCCCCGGGCGATGACTGCGCCCAGCACCTTCATTGCGCGCCGGAAGATTGATCAGAAGCGGACAATCCCTACCTCGCTGCCGGTCGGCGCGGCGGGGGCATTGGCCGGCCGCCGGATCAGCACATCCGCCAACCCCAGGGTCATTTGCGACGATGCCGACTGCCGCCCGATCAGGTGCACGCCGTCATCGTCCAGCGCCGCGCAGAGAAATGCTTCCCGGTCGCCATTGGCCGGAACAGCGTGCGCCAGTGGCGCACGCGACCAACGTAATCCGGCATTCGCGGGCCGTCCGCCGAGCGCGGTGAGCAGCGGCGCCAGGAACAACCGCGCCGTCGTCAGCGCGGCGGTAGGATTGCCCGGCAGTCCGAGCACGTGCCTGTCGCCAATCCGGCCATACCAGACCGGCTTGCCTGGTTTGATCGCAACTTTGGAAAAGCGCATCTCAAGGCCCAGCCGCCGTAGCGCCGCCTTGGCGAAATCGCGTTCGCCCATCGATGCACCGCCAATCATTACCAGCAGGTCACAGCCAGTGATCGCGTCGGCCGCTGCACGTTCGGTCATAGGCAGGTCATCGGGCAGCAACCTGCTTCCCGTCGGTCGCCCGCCCCATTGCCGGACGAACAATTCTATCGCCGCCGACAGACTGTCGGGCACGTGAAGCCGCGTCGTGCAGGCGAGACCCGGGGCGGTCAGCTCATTGCCCGTCGCGATCACGCCGACCTTCGGCCGCCGCCATACGGTCAGCGCCGCCAGATCGGCAGCGGCCGCCACTGCCAAAGCACGCGAGTCGATCGTGCGACCGGCGGGAAGGAGCATGTCGCCCGCTCGAAAGTCGGACCCGCGCTCGCGCACATGGCGTCGTCGCGGCACGTCGCGCACATCGACGCGCGCCTCATGCGCCGTCACATTCTCCCAAGGCACGACTTGCGTTGCCCCCGCAGGCAATTGAGCACCGGTCATAACCTTGACGGCTTGACCCGATCGGATCGACGCGGCTGCCGAACCGCCAGGATAGGACGCGCCGGCAAGGTCAAAGGCGCGCCGGCCGGCATCGAGCTCATTGGCGCACACCGCATAGCCATCCATCGCCGCAACATCGAAACGCGGTGCGTCGATCCGCGCCATGACCGGCTCGGCCAATGTGCGACGCCCGGCGCGCGACAGCGTCACCTTTTCCTGGCCCAGAGGCAGCGCCTCCGCCGTCATGATCGCCAGCGCGGCGTCGAAACTCAGGCTCGCCGAACAGGCGGGGAGCGTCGGCTGCGGATCGGCAAGGTCAGCGTGCCCCATCGACCATCGTTCCCATTGCCGCCGTCGCGGTCACCCCTCCTCCGCCATCGCCCACCGCCGCGCCGATCAGGATGATCGTCGGCTTGTCGTCGCTGATCGATTCGACCGCCAACGGCAGCAGGTCGAGCCGCGTGCGCAGCAGCCGCTCGGTCGGCAGGCTGACGTCGCAGGCGATCAGCACCGGGGTCGCCCCAGCCAGCCCCGCGCCGCTCAGCCCGCGCGCGATCTCGCCCGCCGCGGCGCGGCCCATATAGAAAGCGAGCGTCGATCCGCTGTCGGCCAGTTGCGTCCAGTCGAGGTCGAGCGCCTGTCCTTTGGCGGCATGCGCGGTGATGAACTGGACGCGCCGCGCCAGCCCGCGCAGCGACAGCGACAGGCCCGCGGACGCCGATGCCGCGCTCGCCGCCGTCACGCCGGGACAGATCCGCGCGGTGAACCCTGCTTCGGCCAGCGCGGTCATTTCCTCCATCGACCGCGCAAACAATGACGGGTCTCCACCCTTCAGCCGCACGACGCGTTCGCCGTTTCTTGCGGCGCGAACCAGCAATTGGTTGATCGCCGCCTGATCGCGCGAATGTCGGCCCGAGCGTTTCCCGACCGGCACGCGCACCACCCATTCGGGGATGAGGTCGAGCACGCCGGGGCCGACCAGCGCGTCGTGAAACACGATCGTCGCGTCGCGCAACAGGCGCTCGGCCTTGCGCGTCAGCAGGTCGGGATCGCCCGGCCCGGCACCCACCAGCCATATCGTGCCGCCGGTGAAATCGTCATCCTGCATGCGCCGTCTCCTCGACCAGATGGTCCGCGATCAACCGGCCGAGCGCCGGCCGGCACGATCCGCAATTGGTGCCCGCGCCCAGCGCTGCCCCGATCGCGGCGACGTCGCTCAGCCGCTGGTCGCGGATCGCGGCGACAATCGTCTTCAGGCCGATATCGAAGCAGACGCAGATGATCGCGCCGCGATCGGCCGCCGCGCCCGGTGCGCGCCCGGCCAGCAGGGTAGGGGCCACTGCGGGCGCGGCGAGTTGCGCGATCAGCCAGTCGCGTCGCGGCAACTCACCCGTTTCGGTGGTGAACAGGGCCGCCGCGACGCGGTCATCCGCGACGATCGCCACACGTCGCGATCCGCGGGCCCGATCGATCGCCTCGATCCGCTGTCCGCGCGGCAGCAACACATCGAGCGCGGCGGGATCACCATCCCCCGCCAATTCCCACAATTCGCCCTCGGGAATCGCGACGCGTGTGGCCCAGTGGCACGCCGGCCTTTCCTTCAACGTGCCGCGCGCAATCAGAAACCCCCGCCAGGCACTCGCCACCGGCTCGATCCGCGCCGGAGTCGATTTGAAGCCGGGCTGCCCCGATTGCGGATCGACCAGCGGTCGCGGCAGCAGTCCGGTCCGCCCGCCGCTGGAGGTGCGATCGGTCCAGTGGATCGGGACGAACAATTCGCCGATCCGCTGGCCCGCGTCGATCCGCACGCGATAGATGCTTTCGCCTTGCGGGGTTCCCACGCGCGCCAGCCCGTCGTCGATCAGCTGCAGCCGCGCGGCGTCTTCGGGATGGACCTCGACCAGCGGTTCCTCGCGATGCCTGGCCAGTTTGGGCGACAGGCCGGTCCGCGTCATGCCGTGCCATTGATCGCGGTAGCGCCCGGTGTTGAGCGTCATCGGCCAGCGCGGCAGCGGGTCGGCCAATGCACGCTGGACGACGGGGATCAATCGCGCTCGGCCATCGGGGGTCGAAAACCGCCCGTCGGCGAAGGCGTCGCCTCCCCAGCGGAACGGCGCCATCGAATCATAGAAAGCCGCACCCGACACTTGCCGGGGATCGAGCGCGAAGCGTCGCGCGCCGTCATTCTCATAGGCGCTCAGGCGGACATGTTCCTGCCAGACCTCGGCCGGCCGATCATAACCGAACGCCGTGCGCCATCCCATCCGGCGCCCGACCTCCTTTACGATCCACCAATCGGGCTTCGCCTCGCCCGGGGGCGGGAACAGTGCGCGCTGGCGGCTGATGCAGCGCTCGGAATTGGTGACGGTCCCGTCCTTTTCGCCCCAGGCCGCGGCCGGCAACCGGACATGCGCGAACCGCGCCGTATCGGTGTCCGCGATCACGTCGGAGACGACGACGAACGGACAGCGCGCCAGCCCCTCGCGGACCCGGCCGGCGTCGGGCATCGACACCGCCGGATTGGTCGCCATGATCCACAATGCCTTGATCCGCCCCTCATCGACCGCGCGAAACAGGTCGACCGCCTTCAACCCCGGCCTGGTCGCCACGTTGGGCGCGGCCCAGAAGCGCGCGACCCGCGCGACATTGTCGGGCGCGAAGTCCATGTGCGCCGCCAGCGTCGTCGCCAGTCCGCCAACCTCTCGCCCGCCCATCGCATTGGGCTGGCCGGTGATCGAAAAGGGGGCCGCGCCGGGCTTGCCGATCCGGCCGGTCGCGAGGTGCAAATTGGTGATCGCATTGACCTGATCGGTGCCGCGCACCGACTGGTTGATCCCCTGGCTGAACATCGTGACGGTGCGCGGCGTGGCGGCAAACAATTCGTAGAAGCGCCTGAGGTCTGACGGCGGCACATCGCAGACGCGCGCCGTCGACCACAGGTCACTCCCCTCTCCAAGCTCGTCCCAAAAGGCGTCGGGCACCGCGACATGCGCAGCGAGAAAGTCGGCATCGATCGCGGCGTGATCGCGGCACCAGGCCAGCGCGCCGTTGATCAGCGCGACGTCGGTGCCGGGGCGAATGGCGAGGTGCAGATCGGCCTCGTCGGCGGTTTCGGTGCGGCGCGGGTCGATCACCACCAATTTGCTGCCGCGCGCGGCGCGCGCCGCCTGGATTCGCTGATAGACGATGGGATGGCACCAGGCGGTGTTCGACCCGACCAGCACGATCAGATCGGCGGCATCGAGATCGGCATAGCTGGCCGGCACGATATCCTCGCCGAACGCGCGGATATGCCCGGCGACCGCGCTCGACATGCAGAGCCGCGAATTGGTGTCGATATTGGCCGATCCGATGAACCCCTTCATCAGCTTGTTGGCGACGTAATAATCCTCGGTCAGCAACTGTCCCGACACGTAGAAGGCGACGCTGTCCGGTCCGTGCCGCGCCACCGTGTCGCGAAAGCGCCGCGCCACCAGATCGAGCGCCTTGTCCCAGCTCGCCCGGCGTCTGCCGATCATCGGGTGGAGCAGCCGCCCTTCCAGTCCGACAGTTTCCCCCAGATGGGTGCCTTTCGAACACAGCCGGCCGTGATTGGCGGGGTGATCGGGATCGCCGGCGATCTCGACCGTCCGCTCGCCGGTGCGCCGCGCGACGATACCGCACCCGACCCCGCAATAGGCGCAGGTGGTACGGATCGCGTCCATGTCAGGCGGCGGCTTTCAGCGCCGATGCGCGGCAGATCAGCACCCGTCCGGCGTCGATCCGCGCCGGCACGACCGGGGTGCACCCCTTGTCCTCGCCCTGCGCCTCACCGCTCGCCAGCGCGATCGCCCAGCCGTGCAGCGGGCAAGTGACGCTGCGCCCGTGGACGATCCCCTCGGACAATTTGCCGCCCTTGTGCGGGCAGCGATTGGCCAGTGCGTAAACCTGGCCGTCGCCGGTCCGGAACACCGCGATTTCGTCGCCGCCCGCTACGGGCACGATGCGGCTACCGCGGACCGGGATTTCATGCAGCCAGCCGATATCGAGCCATTCACCGATCATCGCCGTCACTCCGCCGCTACTGGTTGGAACCGCGCCATCGGCGCATGGTGTTGGGCGTCGGCGCCCTCGGCGCGCGCGGCCCAGGGATCGTCCTGGCTGAAGCTCTGCGAGAACAGGAAGCGCGTGCGCAGCGCGTCGCGCCCGGCCGCGTCATCGACGATCCGCCCCCGGACATGGTCAATGCCGACGCGCTCGATCCACGGCGCGGTGCGTTCGAGATAGCGCGCTTCCTCGCGGTAGAGCTGGATGAAGGCGGCGCAATAGTCCATCGCCTCCTGCTCGGTCGCTACCTTGCACAGCAGGTCGGTGGCGCGAACCTTGATCCCGCCATTGCCGCCGACATGCAGTTCGTACCCTGAATCGACGCAGACGATCCCGAAATCCTTGATCGTCGCCTCGGCGCAATTGCGCGGGCATCCCGACACCGCGATCTTGAATTTGTGCGGCATCCACGAGCCCCAGCTCATGCGCTCGATCTTGACGCCCAGCCCGGTCGAATCTTGCGTGCCGAAGCGGCACCATTCGGACCCGACGCAGGTCTTCACCGTGCGCAGCGCCTTGCCATAGGCATGACCCGATACCATCCCCGCGGCGTTGAGGTCGGCCCAGACTGCGGGCAAATCCTCCTTCTTGATCCCGAAAATGTCGAGCCGCTGGCCGCCCGTCACCTTGACCATCGGCGCGTCATATTTCTCGACCACGTCGGCGATCGCGCGCAGCTCGGTCGGGTTGGTGATCCCGCCCCACATCCGCGGCACGACCGAATAGGTGCCGTCCTTCTGGATATTGGCGTGGAGCCGCTCGTTGACGAAGCGGCTCTGCTGGTCGTCGACATAGTCGCCGGGCCAGGCGCAGAGCAGATAATAATTGAGCGCCGGACGGCACGAGGCGCAGCCGTCGGGCGTCGACCAGCTCATTTCCTGCATGACTTGCGGAATTTCGCGAAAACCCCGCTCGACGATCGCGCGTCGCACGTCGTCATGCCCGAAGCTGGTGCATGCGCACATCGGCCGGACCGAGCGCTCGCCGGCATAATCGTCGCCCAGCGTGACCGCGAGCAGGCTTTCGACCAGCCCGGTGCACGACCCGCACGACGCCGATGCCTTGCACCCGGTACGTACCGCGTCGAGCGTCGTCGCGCCGCCGGCGATGCACGCCACCACCTTGCCTTTGCTGACGCCGTTGCAGCCGCAGATCTCGGCATCGTCCGAGAGCGCCGCAACGGCTGCCTTAGGGTCCGCTTGCCCCCCTCCCGAGGCGAAGCCCTGACCGAAGATCAGCACGTCGCGGATCGGGGCGACGTCCTCGTTCTTCTTGATCAGGTCGAAATACCAGCCGCCATCGACGGTGTCGCCGTACAGCACCGCGCCGACCATTCGGTCGTCGCGGATCACGACGCGTTTATAGACCCCGCGCGAGGCGTCGCGCAGCACGATATCCTCGCAGCCCTCGCCGCCGGCGAAATCGCCCGCCGAAAAGACATCGAGCCCGGCGACCTTGAGCTTGGTCGAGGTGGCTTGCGGGCGATATCCCTTGGGCTGGCCGACCAGTCCGTCGGCCAGCGCCCGGCACATGTCCCAGAGCGGCGCGACCAGCCCATAGACTTGTCCCTCATGCTCGACGCACTCGCCGACCGCGAGCACGTCGGCGTCGCTGGTCACCATATGGTCATCGACCTGGATGCCGCGCCCGACCGCCAGCCCGGCCTCGCGCGCCAGCGCGACGGCGGGGCGGATACCGACCGCCATCACCACCAGGCTGGCCGGGATCGTCCGCCCGTCCTTCAGCTGGACCCCTTCGACCTTGCCCTCGCCGACGATCGCGGCGGTATCGGCGCCGGTCAGGACGGTCTGGCCGCGGGCCTCGAGCGCCGCCTTGAGCAGCCAGCCCGCCGCTTCGTCGAGCTGGCGCTCCATCAGCGTCGGCATCAGATGGATGACGGTGACCTTCATGCCGCGGAGCGACAGGCCATGCGCGGCCTCGAGCCCGAGCAGCCCGCCACCGATCACCACGGCATCGCCGCCGCCTTCGGCCGCCGCCAGCATCCGGTCGACGTCGCTCATGTCGCGAAAGCTGACCACGCCGGGCAGGTCCTTGCCCGGGACCGGGATGATGAACGGATCGGACCCCGTCGCGATCAGCAATTTATCATAGCGCGCGGTGCGGCCCGACCGCGCCGTGACGGTCTTCGCCGTGCGGTCGATCGCCACCACCGGATCGTCGACCACCAGGTCGATCTGGTTGTCGGCATACCAGGCGCGATCGTTGATCACGATGTCGTCGAACGACTTTTCGCCCGCCAGCACCGGAGACAGCATGATGCGGTTGTAATTGACGTGCGGCTCGGCGCCGAAGATCGTCACGCGATATCGCCCGGTGTCGCGCGCGATCAGTTCCTCGACCGCGCGGCATCCGGCCATGCCGTTGCCGATCACCACCAGATGCGGCGGCGCGGCTCTGGGAGCAGCCGGTTGGTCGCCGTCATGGTGGCGCGCGGAAGTATCGACGAAATCCATTACAGGGTCCAATCCAGCTGCAACCAGAATTTGCGGGTGTCGGTGGCGAAGCTGCGCGCGCGATAATCGGCGTAGCGGATCGCGATGGTCGTCTTGTGCAGCTTCGCGCTGGCGAGCAGATCGACCTCGTCGCCATAGAGCCGGACCAGGCGGTCGCTGGCGAAGCGGTGATAGACGCCCTGCAGCGTCAGCGCCTTGAACGGCCCGACCGTCTTCCAGACATAGCCCAGATTGCCGTAGAGATCGCGTACGCCGTCGGGCGGCGTGGTCAGGAACTTGCTGGCCCAGCCCTCGAATTTGAAACCGGTGCCGATCGGGGTCTGGAACGATGTCAGCGCGGCGCCATGGTCGGCGCCGAGCACTTCATAGCCGCCGCCAATCCGCAACGCCCGCAGATCCAGCCCGGCATCGACCAGATAGTAATTGGCGCGATAGGCGTTGGGATTGCGGTGATAGTCGGACTGGGTGGCGTAGCTCAGCTGCCAGGACAGTTTGACGCCCTTGGCCAGCGGCTGCCCGCCGGCCAGCCGCGCGCCATAGGTCTGGCTGGAGAGCCGAAACCCCTGCACCGCCGCTGCATCCTGATCGACCAGATAGGCGAAACCGCTCAGCGTACCGATCGGGGTGACATAGCCGATATTGGCGAGAACATTGTCGCCACCGATCGATTGCGGCCGTGCACCGGTGCCGTCGATCCCCCAGATCGTGCGGACGCTCCAGGCATAGGTCAGGTCGACCTTCAGCTTGGGAATAGCGGTCCATTCCATCCTGACGGCGTCGAACGTCTGGCCGTTCTGGCGAAATGGCGACGCCCCGACCAGGCGCTCGTCGTCGAGCGCGATCCGCTGGCGGCCGGCGGTCAGCGTGACCGCCTTGGTCTTGTACTGAAGCTGCCCGATGTAGAGCGCGATGTTTTGCGGGTCGGACACCAGCGGGCGGGTCGCCGCGCCGTGCAAGCCGTCATAATAATCGCCGTCCACCGCCAGATTGCCCTGCGCCTCGATCGTCGCGCTCCACGGTCCGGTGGTCGCCTGAACACCGGCGCGCACGCGCATGGTGACCGCGTCCGAATCGGTCGGAAGGCCGGACTGATCGACATTTTCGTAGCGCAGCCGCGCCTCGGCCAGCGGCTTGAGGCTGATATCCTGCGCCATGGCCGGCGTCGCGACGACCATGGCGACTGACGGTACCATCAGGTATTTCATCGTTCGCTCCCGTTGGTGAGTTGGGGTGGCGCGTCGCGCCGCCCGGCGCGGCGGCTAGATGCGCACACCGGCCGCCGCGGCCCAGTTTCCGCGCCACGCCCGCTTGACCAGGGTCAGGCCGATGCAGGCGATCAGCGCCAGCCCGGCGAAGATCAGGAAGCCGGGCGCGAAGCTGCCGGTCAGCTGCTTGGCGACGCCGAGTGACGAGGCGAGGTAGAAGCCGCCGATTCCGCCGGCCATGCCGACCAGTCCGGTCATCACCCCGATTTCGGCGGAAAAGCGCTGCGGTACCAACTGGAACACCGAGCCATTGCCCGTCCCCAATGCCAGCATCGCGACGACGAACAACGCCATCGCGGCGGTGACGGTCGGCGCCGCGCTGACCCCGATCAACGCGACCGCGGCGACGATGAACACCCCGGTCAGCGCCTTTACACCGCCGATCCGATCCGCCAGCGCGCCGCCCAGCGGGCGCACCAGCGATCCGGCGAACACACACGCGGCGGTACAATAGCCGGCAGTGACCGGCGTCAGCCCGAACCGGTCGGTGAAGTAGATCGGCAGCGAGGCCGCCAGCCCGACGAACCCGCCGAACGTCACCGCATAGAAACCCATCAGCCACCACGCATCCGCCGCTTTGAGCGGCAGCAGATATTCACCCAGCGACTTGGGCGCCGGGCGATTGGGCGCGTCCTTCGCCATCAGCTGATAGAGGATGAACACGATCGTCAGTGGGATGCAGGCAAGCCCGAGCACGGCGTTCCAGCCGAACATCTTGGCCAGGGTCGGCGCGAACAGCGCGGCGAGCACCGTTCCGGAATTGCCCATGCCGGCAAGGCCCATCGCCTTGCCCTGATGCTCGGGCGGGTACCAGCGGCTGGCGAGCGGCAGGGCGATCGCGAAGCTGGCACCGGCAAAGCCGAGGATGACGCCCAGCGCCAGCGTTCCGCCGAAGCTGCTGATGCCCAGACCCCAGGCGCATAGCAGCCCGGCAATGACGATGGCCTGGCTGATCGCGCCCGATCTCTTGGGGCCGATCCGGTCGACGAGCAGTCCGTTGACCACCCGGAGCAACGCGCCGGCCAGTGTCGGCATCGCCACCATCAGCCCCTTTTCCGCCGGCGTCAGCGCCAGTGTCGCGGCGATCGACGGCGCCAGCGGGCCGAGGATTACCCAGACCATGAAGGCCAGGTCGAAATACAGAAACGCGGCGATCAGCGTCGGCTTGTGCCCGCTGCTCCAGAAGCCCGTTGCCGTTTCACCCTTCTCATCACTCCAGAACGCTGTTGCCACGACGATCCCCTTCGCGTGCGATGGACAATAAAAAAGCCGCCAGAATGGCGACCTTTCGGTGCATTCTGGCGGCGTCGTTGCCTGGTGGCGGGCCCCGCGGGGACCACCCCGCCTCCATCCCCGTCATTGGAGAATGTCAGCGGCTATTTCGTGCCGGACGTCATTGTCCGACGCGGCAATGATGCGCGATTCGCTTGCCGGACGCAAGGCGATTTCGCAGGTGCAGCAATTTTCTCAGGGAAGGCTGGCGAGATACCCGCGAATATCGTCCGGGTCGAACGTGCGCCCGTCGAAGAACGGGTCGGCACCGAGCAACAACCGCCCCTGGGTCGACCCGGCGCCCAACGGCACGTCGAGGCCGCCCTCGATCTTCGAGCTGGCGCTCGGCAGCGGCGCCGCCGATCCGGCCAGCGCGGCGCGGTAGATGTCGGGACGGAACACATTGGCGGCACGCGCGGCCTCGGCATCGGAAAACGGCGTCCCGTCCCACCGCGTCATCTGCGAATAGAGCCACGCCGCCTGGCTCCGCCAGGGGAAGTTGGCGGCCTCGCGATACTGGAACATGAAGTCGGGCACGTGGAGCGGCACGCCGCCTTCGCTCAGGCGGATGCGATCGGTGATCGCGCGCAAGACGGCGTCGGGCGGTGCGTCGAGATAATTGGCGCGCGCGAGGATCGCGGCGCTCGCTTCGGCGGTGTCGGGTTCGACGAAATGCGCTGCCGCGGCGTGCAGTGCCAGGATCAGGCGGCGCACGACGTCGGACCGTTCGGTCATCGTCGCGGTGCGTATCGCCAGCACCTTTTCGACCCCGCGCCGCCAGATTTGCGCGGTGACCAGCGCGATCCGCCCGACTCCGCGATCGACCGCCACGCTGTTCCACGGCTCACCGACGCAGATCCCGTCGACCTCCCCGACCGCCAGCGCGTCGGCGGCGTAGGGCGGGCTGATCGTCACGATCTCGACGTCCGTATCGGGTCGGATGCCGATCGCCGCCAGCCAGTAGCGCAGCATGTAGTTATGGCTCGAATAGCGATGGACCACGCCAAAGCGCAGCCGCCGCTGGCCGCGACCCTCGACAATCGCCCGCAATCGTCTGCCGACCTCCACCGCATCGCCCAGCCCGTCGCCGTCCAGCGTCGCCCGCGCCAACTCGGTCGAAAAGGTGATCGCATTGCCGTTCAGCCCGAGCACGAAGGGTACGGCCACGTCCTCCGCCGGCCGGCCGCGCCCCAGCGCGGTCGCGATCGCCAAAGGTGCCACCATATGCGCGGCATCGATATGGCCGTAGGACAAGCGATCACGAACCGTTGCCCAGGTTATGTCGCGGACCAGCTCGATCTCCAGCCCCTGCGCTTCCGCAAAGCCTTGTTCGCGCGCCAGAATCGGCAGCGCGGCATCGACCAGCGGCAGAAAACCGATCCGTATCCGGTCCAGCATTACGACAGGTCTCCCATCAGCGCGTCGCTGGTGATGATCGCTTCGGCAATCTCGGCGATCCGGCGGTTGGTCTGCATCGCGTGGCCGCGCATCAGCGCATAAGCGGCGGGCTCGTCGATCTGTTTGCGCCGCATCAGGATCGCCTTGGCCTTGTCGATCGCGGTGCGGTCGGCGAGCGCGGATCGCGCTTCCTGCAATTCGGCCTGAAGCCGGGCGAACGCCTGAAAGCGGCGCACCGCCAGATCGAGCACCGGCATGATCCGCTGTTTCGACAGGCCGTCGATGATATAGGCCGAGACGCCGGCATCGACCGCCGCCGCGGTCGCTTCGGCGTCGCTCTGATCGACGAACATCGCGATCGGCCGCGCCAGCGCGCGCGACATCGTGAAATATTCCTCCAGCACGTCGCGGCTGGGATTTTCGAGGTTGATCAACACGACTTCGGGGGCAGCCGCCTCGAGCTGCGCGAGCAGGCGGTCGGACCCATCGATCAGCACGATGTCGTCCAGCCCGGCCTCGTGCAGCCCCTCGGAGATGATCGCGGCGCGCGTCGTGCTGGTGTCGATGATCGCGATCCGCATGACTTCATGCTGCGTCGCAGCATCGCAACAGTCAATCGGTATCGATGCCAACCCGCCGTTGCGCCGCGTAAGGCCGGGGTCGATATTGCCGTCAGACTAAGCAGATCGGGAAGCGATGGGGCATTGATCGGACAACGCGGTTGCCGCTCTTCCGACGGCCTCCGGTGAGCAGGGGTTTTTACCCTGACAATGCCGACAACACCACAAGATGGCGTCAGGCGGCGACGTCATCCGCCAGCACACCCTTCAGGAGGATGGTCACGACCTGATCGATATATTGGCGCTTCAGCGTCTCATCGACCTCGTCGATCCCATAGCAATAATGAAGCGACGCGCGGGACGAGAAGAGATGGTCGCACATGCCGATCACATTGAAATAGAGGAGCTTGGGGTCGATGTCACGAAACTCGCCGATCGCGCGCCCTTCCTTCACCACCGTTTCGTAGAAATTGGCGATCGGCTTCAGGAAGCGATCGGCGATCTTCTGGCGTTCATCTTCGCTCCCTTCCTGGAGCAGCTTGATCATCAGGCGGCTGAGATAGGGATAGGTGTGATAGGTGTTGATGAGACCGGCGAGATGATAGCGCAGTTTCTTCGACGGCTTGATGTCCATCGCGAGCAGATGGTCGAGCTCGGTGAGACTGGTTCCGGTGTCGCGTTCGAGCAGCGCCCGGAGCAGCCCGTCCTTGCCCTTGAAGTAATAGCGCACCAGGGCGGCGTTGAGACCGGTGTGCGCGGCGATGTCGGCCAGCGGCACGTGGAGATCGTCGGCATCGCGCATGAGGATGCTGGTCGCTTCCAGCAGCCGCGCGCGGCCGGCGCCGCGTTCCTCGTCCGCCGGCTCCGCGCCCACCTCATGCCGCACATTGGGTTTGCGCCTCGCCATCATCGTTCCTTAATCATATGATGAGGGAGCATATCCGTCCTGGCTGGGAAGGCAAAGGCGGAATGTCTCCTCGATGCCTTTCCGGGCGTCTCGGCAAGGGCGCTTCACGCGCCAACGTCGGTGCCCTGCGTCGGGCCGCGCGGTCTCATGTGGGCGGGTCGGCGCGCCGCCTGCGCTACGGACGGGATAGCGGCGTGCATCTCCCACGGCACAGATCTGTTTGGCCGCCCCTCAGGTCTCGGCTGGTGCGAGACGCTCCTTCAGCGCTGCGACGAAGCGATCCTTGAGGATGGCGAGCGAGGCCGTGGTCATCGCCTTTTCGCCAACCAGGTCGCGACCGATCGCCAGTCCCTGTGTCGCGCTGATCAGCAGGTAGATCTCGTTGAGCAGGCCCGGCAGGTCGCGCATCGCATATTGCTCGGCGACCGTGACGACCTTGCTGGTGGTGAGCGCGTTGACGGTCGCCATCGCGCCCCTCAGCCCCTCTTCGAGCACCGGGTCCCAGCGGCTGGCGAGCTGGATCTCGGCGAAGGCGCGCGCCGGCAAGTCGGTCTGCACGCGCCAGAGGACGTTGGGGAAATCCATCAGTCCCCGCAGCAGGTCGCCATGGCGGGTCGTGCCCGCCTCGACCGCCTCGAGCATGCGCTTCATCGCCTCCTCGGCGGCCGCGACCATCAGCAGGTCGCGGGTCGGGAACTGATGGAGCAGCGACCCCCGGCTGACACCCGCGTCGTCGAGCACGGCCTGGGTCGTGGTCGCGGCATAGCCGTGGAGCGCGGTCAGCTTGATCGCGCTGGACAGAAGGATGTCGCGCATCGCCTGACCGCGCCTGGTCTTGGCGCCGTTACGGCTCACGCCCCTCTCGATTGCCGCTTCTCTCACTTCATGACATCCTGACGAAACCGGTCTCGGGAAACTAGTGCCGTCATTTGCGCGCTCCGTCCATCGGTTCGGCAAGCCATGCGCGTTGACGGACCGATGCGGCATCGGGGGCGACGGCATCCGGCGATCCGCGCGTCAGGCCTCCGCGAAGTCCAGCCCCTCGAAATCGCCTTTCGCCAGCCATTGATCTTTGAGGAAGAAGAAGGCCGCGGCGCCAGCGCCATAGCCGAATCCCTGCGCCGCCTCATGGGTCAGCTTGCCTTCGAGATTGTAATAACCGGGCGTGCATTGCTCGAAAAAGGGGACGAGGTTGCCGGCAACCTCGCCGCAATGGGCGACCCACTTGTCCTCCGCCGGCTGCGTCGCCTCGACAACCGGTTTCTCCAGCTGCCGGGCATGGCCGATGATGGCGGCGATCGCCTTCGCGCCTTCGGCGAGGCCGTGGCAGAAGTTCGCGGGCAGCGCCGCCTGCGCGTTCTGGTGGAGGAACAAATTGGGGAAACCGTGGACGTGCATGCCGTGAAAGGTCACGAAGCGCCGCGCCCATTTGCCCTGCAGCGACTCCCCGCCCCGGCCGATGATGTCATAGCCGGCGCGGCGAATATAATCCGTCCCGACCTCGAAGCCCGAGGCGAAGATGATGCAGTCGACCGGATAGTCGGTGCCGTTCACGCGGATACTGGTTTCGGTGACCGCCTCGACACCCTGGCCGTCGGTATCGAGCAGGGTGACATTGTCGCGGTTGAAGGTTTCCAGATAGCCGTCGTGGAACACGGGCCGCTTACAGAAGCGCCGATACCAGGGCTTGAGCGCTTCCGCGGTCTTCGGGTCCGCGACGATCGCATCGACGCGGTCGCGAATGTCGTTCATCTTCTCCGCGTCGGCGATCTCGCCGGCGAGCATCACCTGGAGGAACGCATCCTCGCCGGTCGCTTCCTTGGCCGCCGCCGCGATCCGCTTGAACAGGAAAGTCCAGCCGTCGTTGATCAGATCCTTGTCGGCGAATCCGCCGGAGGTCAGCGCGTTGAAATTGTCGATCAGTTCCTTCTGCCAGCCGGGCTTCAGCGAGGCGGCCCATTCGGGGTCGGTGGGCAGTTCCTGCCGGACATCGACACCCGAAGGCGTACGCTGGACGACATAGAGTTGGTCGGCATGTTCGGCGAGATAGGGGATGCACTGGATCCCGGTCGCGCCGGTGCCGATGATCGCGACCTTCTTGCCCTTGAGCCCGGTTAGCCCGCCATCGGGACCGCCGCCCGTATAGGCATAGTCCCAGCGGCTGGTGTGGAAGGTGTGGCCGGTGAAGCGCGTGATGCCGGGGATGCCGGGCAACTTGGGCTTGGACATCGGCCCGTTCGCGGTCACCAGGTACCGCGCCTCGATCGTGTCGCCGCGATCGGTCGAGATGCGCCAATGCGCCTTGTCCTCGACCCATTCCGCCTTGGTCACCAGCGTCTGGAAAAGCGCCTTGTCGCGCAGCTTCCAATGCTCGACGATCCGCTCGGCATGGGTCCGGATCTCCGACCCCGACGCATAGTTGCGCGGCGGCATGTAGCCCGTCTCTTCGAGCAGCGGCAGATAGACATAGGCCTTCATGTCGCAGGCGAGGCCGGGATAGCGGTTCCAGTACCAGGTCCCGCCGAAATCCCCGCCTTTCTCGATCATCAGCACGTCGTCGATGCCGGCGTCCTTGAGCTTGGCCGCGGTGAGGATGCCGCCGAAACCCGCACCGACGATCGCGACCTCGCAACTGCGCGTGATCGCGGCCCGCTCGGTCCGCTCGACATAGGGATCCTCGGCGAAATAGGAGAATTCGCCGCCGATCTCGATATATTGGTCGATGCCGTCCTTGCGCAGCCGCTTGTCGCGCTCCTCGAGATATTTGGAGCGCAGCGTTTCGAGATCGATGGTTGACGTGGCGGACATGGTTACTCTCCCTTCACGGGCAATGACGGCGGCCGGAGCGATCCGGCAAGACGGGTAGGTAGTGGCGGCTCAGCCGCGCGTGACCCAGAGATGATCGAGCCCGAGAAAGCCGGGATTGCTCCCGACCACGGCCGGCCGAGCCGGATCGATCGCGAGCCCGGGCATGGTCTCGACCATCGCTTTCAGCAGTTCCTGCGCCTCCATCCGTGCCAGCGGCGCGCCGAGACAGGTGTGACGCCCGCCGCCGAAGGAGAAATGCTTGATCGGCTTGCGCTCGATGTCGAACGTGTCGGGATCGGGGTTGAGCGCCGGATCGTGATTGAGCGCGGTCAGCATGATCGAGATCTGGTTGCCCTTGGGCACGGTGACCCCGCCCAATTCCATATCCTCGGGGGCGATCCGGTCGGTCGAGAAGATCGGCGGACTGAAGCGGATTCCCTCATCCACGGC
>DASVNU010000192.1:0-7966 GCA_036383655.1 Sphingomonas sp.
CAAACCTGGCGACAAGCTCGACGCGCTGGCGGTCGCCGCCGATCGGCTCAAGCGCGATTTCGGCGATTGGCGCGTGCCATGGCGCCAGATCAACCGCTTCCAGCGGCTCGACGATGCGATCGCCCCGCATTTCGACGACGCAGCGGATTCCACCCCAGTGCCCTTCACCTCGGCGCAATGGGGCAGCCTCGCCTCGTTCGGCGCCAAGACCTGGCCGGGAACCAGGCGCTATTACGGCACCAGCGGCAACAGCTTCGTCGCATTGGTCGAGTTCGGCCCGCGGGTGAAGGCGATGGCGGTGATGGCGGGCGGGCAGAGCGGCGATCCGGCCTCGCGCCATTTCGCCGACCAGATCGGCCGCTATGCCGAAGGACGGCTGCGCCCGGTCTATTTCTACCCCGACGAGCTCAAGGGGCATGTCGAACGGCGCTACCGTCCGGGCGAGTAGAATCAGGCAGTAACGGTGTCGGAAGCGGGCGCGTCATCGGACGGTGTCGCTTCGGCCGGCGCCGTCTCCGCGGGGCCGGTCAGGCTGCTCTGCGGCAGCGCGATGCGGATCAGCTTCCAGGAGAACAGGCCGCGCCGCTGGAAGACCAGGCGAACGGGGTCCTCGACCGCGTCCTTGCGCCGCAAGGTGACGCCGAAACGATCGAGCGTGACATAGCCATAATCATAATCGACCCGCTGAGGTGTCGACCCGGATCCGGTGCGGCCGACCTTGCCCGCCCTGACCAAGGCGGCGATCCCGTCGGGAGTCACGACGCTGTCGATCATCCGGTCGAGGATCGTCGGCATCAGCATCGCGCCAAGCCCGGCGAGCGGGTTGCCGCGCATCTCTGGATCGCGCTCCATCCGCGCGGTCACCGCTGCCGTCAACTGCGGTTTCAGATCGGCGCGCACCGCTGGAAAATCGACCGCGGCGCCGAGCTTTTCGGCATCGCCCTGTTTCGCCGCGGCCACGAAGCCGCGCACCGCGACATAAGGCGACGCGCCGTACGCCAGCGCGACCAGGGCGAACGCGGCGCCGATTGCGATGATCCAGCCCTTGCGCACGCGATCCTTTCGGCCCCGCGGTCAAAATAGGGCAGCGGGTTCCGCTCGGCAATGTCGATGCCGTGGCCGGCCGCTGCGCGAGGACGGACAGCGGTCGGCGAGCATCCGGACGCCATCAGCGGCGATGATCGCGTTCCAGAGATGGTAAGGAATGGTGCCCAAGGGCGGAATCGAACCACCGACACTGCGATTTTCAGTCGCATGCTCTACCAACTGAGCTACTTGGGCATATCCGGCTAAGCGCGGAAGACGCGGCCTCTAATCGCTCGAAACACCGCTGTCCAGTGCTTCCGGGTCGGCGGGTCCCGCCGGGATGCGATAACCCTCGCCCAGCCATTGCAGCAGGTCGCGGTCCTTGCAGCGGCGGCTGCAGAACGGCTTGTGCGCGGGATCGGTGGTGTTGCCGCAAAGCGGGCAGCTATTGGCCTTGGTCATGACGCAAACGAGATGGGGACGCCGGTCCGCCGCGACAACTCGGCGATCAATTCCGGATGATCGGCCAACCACGCCGCGACGCGCGGCCCGGCATGCTGCATCGGCGGCACCGGTGACGGTGTCCGCTCGATCGCGCGCAGCAAGGCCAGCGCCGCAGCAGCAACGGGATCGGCGCGGAGCAGTTCGGGAAGCGAGGCGCGGCGGCGCGGGCGGATGATCTGGAGGAAACCGAAGCCGTTGATCGCGGTGCGCTCGAACGGCTGGGGCAGCGCGGCGTCGATCGCCTCGGCCGCCGCCTGGCGCTCGGCCTTGTTGCCCAGCGTCGGGAAATCGATCCCGATCGACCCGCCGATATCGAGCCGGACGATCGCCATCGCCGCCGCGCGCGCCGCCGCGACCGCGAGCGGGGCAGGGGCACCGGCCCCATCGACGTCGAACAGGGTCATCGCCGGGGTCGGCGACATCCGCAGCGCGCCGCCGGGAAAGTCGATCTCGCCATTCTCCGCCTCGTCGAGCAGTTCGGACCAGCCCGCGGCCTCGATTGCATCGGGCTCGTGCGCGCGCAGGATGCGGACGGGAAAGCCGCTCGCATGGCACCGCGCCAGCAGATCGTCGGCGGCGCGTGGTTCGGCCTCACTCGCTGCCACCTTCGCCAGCTTGGCGCGGCCAGGTTCGGGAATGGCTTCGCGCACGACCTCGACGGTCAGCCGTGCGCCCTGGGTGATGCCTGGCGGGACGCGCTCGATCACCGCGGCACCGTTAGCCGTCTCGACGCGGCTCAGCCCGGCGGCGACGCGCTCGATCAGCTGGCCCTGTAATACCGCGCCGAGCTTGAGCCCGCCCGGCCGCTCGATCCGCGCTTCGAGGATGCGGCCGTCCTCGACCAGCGCGGCGCGCGCCTCGCCGATCCCGGCCTCATAGAGCCACTCAGCCAAGCGGCAGGCCAGCCGTGGTCAGCAACGCGCGGGTCTCGAAGATCGGCAGGCCGACCACGTTGGAATGGCTGCCGGCGAGATAGCGGACGAACGCTTCGGCCTTGCCTTGAATAGCGTAGCCGCCCGCCTTGCCCATGCCTTCGCCGCTGGCGACGTACCAGTCGATCTCGACCGGGGAGAGCGCCTTGAACGCGACGATCGTGTCGACCACGCGGACGCGCGCTTTACCGTCGGCCCCGATCACGCAGACACCCGAATAGACATGGTGCCGCCGCCCCGACAACAACCCGAGCATGCGGCGCAGATCGGCCTCGTCGACCGGCTTTTCCAGGATGCGGCGGCCGACCGCGACGGTGGTGTCGCCCGCCAGCACGATCTCGTCGGGCGTGCGCTCGACCGCCAGCGCCTTGTTCTCGGCAAGGCGCGCGACATAAGCGCGCGGCAATTCGTCCTTCAGTGGCGTCTCGTCGATATCGGGCGCGGCGAGGCGCGCGGGCACGATCCCGGTCCGCGCGAGCAATTCGCGGCGGCGGGGACTGGTCGAGGCTAGAACGAGCTTCATTGGGACGAGCTCTGCGGCAGGAGACCCCAGCTTTCGCTGGGGTGACGGGGCATTATTGTGGTCCCGGTCCGCCGCGGCCCGGCATGAAGCGGTAAGTGATGCGACCCTTGGTCAGGTCGTAGGGCGTGAGCTCGACGAGAACCTCGTCGCCGACCAGCACGCGGATGCGGTTCTTGCGCATCTTGCCGGCGGTGTGACCCAGGATTTCATGGTCGTTTTCCAGCCGGACTCGGAACATGGCGTTGGGCAGCAGTTCGACTACCTGGCCACGCATTTCGAGAAGTTCTTCTTTAGCCAAACAATGCCTCGTGAGTTTGCGGGCCGCGCCGCGTGACGCGCGCCCTTAGCGGATGGGGAATGAAAAGGGAAGCTGCGCTGCCGTGCCTAGGCGGCGAGCACGTCCATGATATGGCGGCGGGCGCTCGAACCGGCAAGAGTAGGGGCCGTTCGACCGAAATCGCGAGCGATGACGCAATCTTCCTAGGCAAGGTGTTGGCGGCATGTCATTTTTGTCCTTCGTCATCCGTCGGGGGTTTTTCATGCGTCGTCTCAGCGTTTCGCTTGCCGCTCTCGCTGCCTGTTTCGCGGTGCCGCTTCCCGCCGACGCCAGCGGCGATTTCGGTTGTTCGCCGAGCTGGCGGCTGAGCCACGCCAATCTGACCGGCTGCGACGACATGGCGATGTTGGGGCCGGGCAACGACACGCGGACCAATTTGACGATGCTGCTGTTCGACCGGCGCGGGTCGCTGCCCAGGCCGGGTGAGGGCGCGCCGCCACAACCGCTCGGTGCCTTGTTCGACTGGCGGACCTTGTCGGGCTGGCTGGCGGTGCGGCCCGACAATAGCGACAGCGACTATTCGTCGGGCGAAGGGTCGCGCTGCCGTACCAACGGCAGCGGCGCGGCGGCGTTCGAGGCGGCGGTCAACGCGGCCAAATTGCCGGGCGGAGAAGGCGCCGCGCTGATCGCGGCGCGCAGGTCGCTCAGCCCCGATTGCGCCAAGCCGTCCGCCGATGTGAACGCCGCGCTCGACGGGCAGGTCAAGTCGCCCGCGGGCAAGGCCTTTGCCGCCTATCTCGCGGGCGCGCAGGCTTTTTACGACGGTGATTTCGATACGGCCGGCACGCGGTTCGCCGGCCTGAACGGCGCGCGCGATGCCTGGCTGCGCGAAACCGCGCGCTACATGGCGGGGCGGGTAGAGGTGAACCGCATCCAGGTCGGGCTGTTCGACGAATATGGCATCCCCAAGGACTTCAAGACGGTCGACCAGAAGGCCGTCGCCGCGGGCGATGCGGGGTTGCGCGCCTATCTCAAGGATTATCCCAAGGGGCTCTATGCGGCGTCGGCGCGCGGATTGCTGCGGCGGGTCTATTGGTTCGGCAGCAAGCGCGATCTGCTCGCGCAGCAATATGTCGCGCTGTTCGTCCAGCCGCCGGCGGCGCGCGGGCTGAACGACGTCGATCTCGCCGAAGAGATGGACACCAAGCTGCTGCCCGAGCTGACGATCGGCGATACGAGCGATCCGACCCTGCTCGCTGTGCTCGACCTGCGGCGGATGCGGACAGCCGACGACGATGTCAGCGCGGGATGCTGCACCAACGCGATCACGCTCGCCGAAATCAATGGCCAGCACGCGGCGTTCGCCGGCAACCAGCCGCTGTTCGATTATCTGGTCGCCGCGCACCAATTCTATATCGGCAAGAATCCCGCCGAGGTGCTCAAGCTGATCCCCGATGCCGCGCGCCAATCGAGCTTCAGCGAGGTGCAGTTCAGCCGTCAGATGCTGCGCGGCATGGCGCTGGACGCGGTCGGCGATCGCAATGCGCGTGGCTTCTGGCTGGAGATGCTACCGGGCGCGAAGCTTGACGCGCAGCATTCGGCGATCGAGCTCGCCATCGCCTGGCATGACGAACGGACCGCAGGGCTCGCGCGCGTGTTCGCCGCCGATTCCCCGGTCGACGATCCGTCGATGCGCGGCATCCTGTTGATGAACGTCGCCCATGCCGGGCTGTTGCGGAAACAGGCGACGGGGGCGAAGGCGGCGCGAGAACGCCAACTCGCGCTCTTCACCTTGCTCTACAAGGAACTGAGCCGCGGCGCCTATCGCGACTTCACCACCGATCTCGCCCTGGTGCCGGCGAACGCGACCACCGACGGCAATTATTACGATCTGCTGGGGTCCGAGCAATTGCCGTTCGGATTGTTCACCAAGCCGACGCAATTGGGCGATTTCGACTGCCCGGCGCTCAAGCGCACCGTCGCCGACCTCGTCGCGGCGCCGGGTGACGCGCATGGCCGGCTGTGCCTCGCCGATTTCTTCCGCGCCAATGGGTTCGACGGGTTCGTGCTCGATACCCAGCCGGCCAAGGAGGATCTCGGCGGCACGAAGAGCCTGTTCCCCGGCGGCCATTATTCGCGGCTGGAAGTCTACAAGTCGGTCATCGCCGACGCCAAGGCCGGCGGCGACAGCAAGGCCTATGCGCTGTATCGCGCGATCAATTGCTATGCGCCGTCGGGCAACAATTCGTGCGGCGGGAGCGATGTCGATAAGAACGTGCGCAAATCGTGGTTCACGCGACTCAAGGGTGACTATGCCAAATCGAGCTGGGCGACGGGCCTGCGTTATTATTGGTAGGCGGTGATCCGCGCCGCCATCGCCGCCGCGGCAGTGGCGATCGCGTTGTTGCCGGTCCCGATCGCGCGCGAGCGGGCGGTGGCGCCGGTCTATGACGCGGTGTGGCTATGGGCGGGGGTGAGGGCGCAGCCGGCGCTGGCGAGCGCCAAACGGCTGTATCTGCTGCAGGGGCAGGTCGAGGCGACCGATCCGGTTCGCTATGCTGCGCAACGCGCGGCGATTCCGCGGCTGGGCAACCGCGAAGTCTGGATGGTGGTGCGGGTCGAGACGCTCGCCTGGTCGCCCGCCATCTATGACCAGATGCTCGCGGCGCTCGGGCGCTGGCGTGCGGCGGGGAATCGCGTCGTCGGCGTTCAGATCGATTTTGACGCGCGGACGCGGCATCTCGAGGATTATGCCGCTTTCCTGCGCGGATTGCGCGCGCGGCTGCCGCGCGATTGCCGGTTGGGGATCACGGGCTTGCTCGACTGGAGCGCGAATGGCGATCCCAGGGGGCTCGATGCGCTGGCCGGCGTGGTCGATGAGGCGGTGCTGCAGATCTACCAGGGGGATCATGTCATCCCTGGCTATCAGGCGTATCTGGCCAAGCTCGATCGGTTGAAGCTGCCGTTCCGGATCGGCTTGCTCCAGGGCGGCGAGTGGGCGCCGCCGCCGAGGCTGGAGGCCAATCCGTGGTTTCGGGGGTATGTGACGTTCCTGCGCAATCCCGTCGGCCCCCACTCGAGAAAATAGCACGCTTCCCCGGAGAAGGCCGGGGCCCAGTCGCAATGTGCTCTCAGCCGCAGGGCGCCATCTCCAGTCCGCCGAAGCTGGGCCCCGGCCTTCGCCGGGGAGGCGTAGAAAATCGGTGCCCCTATGAAGCCCGACACACCCGCCCGGCCGCAGCCTTTTGCAGCAGGCTCGCGCGGCTCGCGCGCAGATCGGCGCCGCTGCGCGCTTGCGGCTCCGGCCCATCGGCCAGCCCCCGCCACAACGCGGCGTTGAAGCGCGGGGTGTCGAGCCGGTCCTCACTGGTGAAGTCCTGCCCTTGCATCGCCGCCGCCCACCAGCCGGCATCGCGCGGCGGGCAAGTGTTGGCGGCGGTCGTTTTGGCAACGAAGCGATCCGCCGGAATCGGCAGCTTGGTGCCGCGCAGCACGTCGGCTGCCTTCGCGCGGAAATTCCAGTCCTTCTGGTTCAGGTCGAACACATCGGCCATCGGCGTCGCGAGCGCGTCGTTGAGCCCGAGCGGGGGCAAGCCGAGCACCGCCTCGATCGTGCGTAACATGCTGACCGTGGTATAGCGCGTCGAGATCAACGCGCGATGCTTGACGTACGGCCCGACGACGAAGGCGATGCTGCGCCGCGCGTCGACATGGTCGCCGCCATTCTGGGCATCGTCCTCGATCACGAACACCAGGGTCGAGTCCTTGAAGGAACTGTTGGCGATGCGTTCGAGCACCATGCCGACCGAATAATCATTGTCGGCCATTTCCGCCTCGACACTATTCACCCCGTCGACCGCTTCCTTGAAGTCGCCGAAATGGTCGTGGCTGAGGCGCAGCAGGGTGAGTGCGGGCATCGTCCCGGCTTTGTCCTGCTGGTCGAATTCGCGCTGCCATTCGAGCACGCGCCAATAATCGGGCAATTTCTGGTCGAAGCCGCGGAAATAGGGATCGCTGCGGCTGGCGAGATCGCGATCGGCCGGGGCCCAGATCGTGTGCTTGTCCTTGAACGGCTCGCGCAGCAGCGGGACGAACCCGGGCGACGCGCTGTCGTACACCGAGGCGTCGGCGAAGCCGTAATTGCGCACGGTCAGCCCGGCGCGGATCGCGGCGTTCCACAAATAGCCTTGCCCCGGCAGCTTGTCGTCATCGGCGTCGGGCGCGTTGAGCAGGGCGGGGCCGGGCATCAAATCGGGATCGTCGGGATGGCGCGGATCGACCTTGCGGCGCTCGGCGAGGCTGAGGCTGGTCGCGACGTTGCGGTCGGCTTCCTCCGATTCATAGGCCAGGCCGCGTGCCGCATAGTTCACCGGCGCGGTCTTTTCGAGCAGATCGGGGACGCGCCCGGCGGTGGTCTAGGTCCAGCCGGTGCTCGATTGCTCACCCGAATCGTAGAAATTGTCGAGCGTGACGAAATCGCGCGCCATGCTGTGATGGTTGGGACTCAGCGCCTCGCCCAGGATTGCCAGGCTGGGGTCGCCGTTGCCCACCTCGAGGTCGCCGAGCACCTGATCATAGGTGCGGTTTTCCTTCACGATGAAGACGACATGCTTGATGCGCTTGGCGACCTCGGCCATCCGCGTTTCGGCCGCGCGGCGCGCGGCGGCGTTGGACAGACCGATATTGTCGGCGACCTGCAGCGTG
>DASVNU010000193.1:0-1735 GCA_036383655.1 Sphingomonas sp.
ATTGGAGAACTGATCCTGCGGTTCGGAAGGGATGCCGTGGGGGAAGGGAAGAAATAGTCGTCGGGATCAGCGAGCCCCACGCGACCGCTCTATCGCAAAACCAATCGTCATGCCGGGCTTGTCCCGGCATCCGCTGTGCAACAACTGCTGGCTTCCGTTGTGGAAACGCAGACCCCGACACAAGGCCGGGGTGACGACTGTAGTTGTTCAGGCGTGCCCGGCCGACGGATACACCAATGCCCGTAACCCCGTGCGTTCGAACGGATGCCAGTCGTCCTCGGCCTGCGCCAGGCGATCGGCCACCGCGTAGAGTACGCTGGCGTTGATCCCGAGACCGCAATGGCTGCCATAGACCTCGATATTGTCGCTGGTCGGGCCCACTTCCTCGCAGCAATTCTGCCAGGCGACCACGCCGTCGGCGCGTGAATAGATCGCGGTCGACGGGACCGGCGGCGGCGCGGAGACTTCGCTCAGCTGCGACTGGGTATGATCGTCGTCGACCTTCTGCCCGGTCAGCATTTCGTACGCGCGCCAGACGTTCGACGCCTTGGGGCTGCCCGAAAAGGGCGAACCGAGCGTGATGACCTGACGTATCGCATGCGGAATGCGCTTGGCCACCAGCCGAGCCATCACCCCGCCCAGGCTCCAGCCGACCAGGCTGACCTTTTTGCCGGTGGCTTCGTGCACTTCGAGGATGCGTGCGATCAGTTTCTCGCCCTGATGCCCGATCGCCTTCGGGCCGAGGTTGCGCCCGAGCTCCCAGGCATGCGCGTCATAGCCCTGCCCATCGAGGAACCGGCGGAGGATGGTGGTCGACCGATCGCTGGTGACGAACCCCGGCAGTACGAGCACCGGATGCCCGTCGCCACGTGGTGCGGTCGCCAGCAGCGGGACGGCCCAGGGCAGCGCGCCGAGTTCGACCAGCGCGCGGGGTAATTCGGTCAGTGCCAGCAGCGCCGAGGGCGCCTTGGTCTGGATATCGGTGTTCGGCATATCGTTTCTCATACGGCACCTACGCGCCGCCCCCTCATTCGATCCCCGTCGCGGCATGGAGCGCCGCTACCCTTGCCGCGTCGTAGCTCAGGATCGCGACGTCGTGGCTGCGGCCGTCCGCGCCGCGCACCTGATCCTTGAGCATCGCTTCGGCGCGAAATCCGACGCCTTCGAACAAGGCGATCGACCCGGTCTGATCGATCGTCATCCGCGCGATCAATTTGGTCAGCCCACGATCCTTGGCGATCATGAAGATACCCTGGAGCAGGTCGCTGCCCAGCCCCGCGCCGCGCCGTCCGGGCGCGACCAGCAGCCGCACTTCGCCGACATGCGCGCTCCAGCTGAGCGGATCGCGGACCAGCGCGGCGGTGGCGACGATCTGCCCGCCATCCTCGGCGATCAGGCTGTCGATCTCGCCTTCCTCGATCGCCTTGAGCCAGGCCGCGACCACGCGCGGTTCGCGCACGTCGCGGCTGAGGAACAGCAAATCGTGTTCGGGCAGCGCGCGGGCGAAGCCGATCATCGCCTCGGCATCGTCAGGACGGAAACGGCGGATGGCGTGGCTCATGTCGATCGCAATCCCAGCCACTCCACCAGATTAGGCCATAGCCGCTTGATCGCATTGCCGCCGGCGACCAGGCTGACGTGCCCGCCCTTCAACACGATCTCGTTCTTGTCCTTCGATCCGACCAGCCCGATCAGCGGCGCCGACGCGGCGGTGGGGACGATATGATCGTGTTCG
>DASVNU010000194.1:0-1777 GCA_036383655.1 Sphingomonas sp.
CCATAGAATACCCTGTTGGGTGGCCGGGTGGGGGAGCGGGCCGGCACCGCAACCGTTTCAGCTTCGCTGAAACCGAAGAGCAACGGCGCGGGAAGCTTCGGCTTTCCGCGCCGTTTGCTTTTTGGGACGGGGCGCGGCAATAGCCCGCGCCATGACCGATACGCCTCCCGATCATTTGTCGAGCAATCCGCGCAGCCCGTTCTTCGACCAGGACGCGCTGCAGCGCGGCGTCGGCATCCGTTTCAAGGGCATCGAGCGCACCGATGTCGAGGAATATTCGATCTCTGAAGGCTGGGTGCGCGTCGCCTTGGGCAAGAAGGTCGATCGCCACGGCAACCCGCTGACGATCAAGCTGTCGGGCCCGGTCGAGGCCTATTTCCATACCGGCGCGGAATCGGACGAGGGGGCGGACGAGGCCGAATAAGGCCCTCGTCATCGAAGCGTAGCAACCGCGTTCTATCCGCCCCGGATGAAGGGGAGACGATGATGAGGTTGCGCGCGGTAATTGGTCTTCTCGCCGGGCTTGGCGCCGCTGCCTCCGCCCAGCAATTGCCGACCGGTCAGGCGCTCACCCCGCTTGCCGCGCCCGGCGCGGTGTTCCGGCCGCTGGTGTCGCGGGTCGGCCCGTATCCCGATTATGTCGCCGACGGCGCCGCCGCGATCGCGGTCAGCCCCGATCGCCGCGAGATGCTGGTCCTGACCAGCGGGTTCAACCGCTTCAACGACCCCGCCGGCAAGATCGTCCCCGCGCAATCGGGCCAGTACGTCTTCGCCTATCGCATCGATCGTGCCGGCGCGCGCCTCGAACAGACGTTGGTCGTGCCCAATGCTTATTCGGGCGTGGCCTGGACGCCCGATGGGCGCGGCTTTGCGGTCGGCGGCGGCGTCGATGACGTCGTCCATCTGTTCCGCCGCGGCAAGACCGGGTTCGCGCCCGCCGGCGGCCCGATCAAGCTCGGCCACAAGGCCGGCAACGGCATCGACGTCGCGCCGCAGGCGGCGGGCGTCGCGGTCAGCCCCGACGGCAAGCGCCTGCTCGTCGCCAATTATTACAACGATTCGGTCACGCTGATCGACCTCGCCACCCGCGCGATCATCGCCGAACAGGATCTGCGTCCGGGCAAGATCGATCCCGCCGCTTCCGGCCAGCCCGGCGGCGAATTCCCGTTCGCGATCGTGTGGCGCGACAATGGTCGGGCTTATGTCTCGGCGCCGCGCGACCGCCAGATCCTCGCGCTCGACATAGCCGGTCGCGCAATCCGCGTCGCCAAACGCATCACCACCACCGGCGAGCCGACCGCGATGCTGATCGCGCCCCGCACGCACCGCCTCTACGCGACCGAGGACAATGCCGATCGTCTGGCGATGGTCGATCTGGCGACCGACACGCTCGCCGGCGAGCCCAGGCTCGGCCTGCCCGACAGTCTGTCGGCGGGGCCGCTCGGCAAGGGGATCAATCCCAACGGCCTCGCGCTGACGCCCTCCGGTACCCTACTAGTCACCTATGGCGGGATCAACGCGGTGGCGATGGTCGCGCCGGGCACGGCGACCGCCGAGGTAATCGGCGTGGTGCCGACCGGCTGGTATCCCAGCGCAGTCGCGACCAGCGCCGACGGCGCGCGCGTCTTCGTCGTCAACCGCAAGAGCCCGCCCGGCCCCAACCCCCGGGGCTGCGCGCCCAAGGTCGCGGTCCAGAAGGCGCAACCAAGCGCGTGCGGCGCCGCCAATCAATATATCTTCCAGCTCGAGAAAGCCGGGCTGCTCCAGTTCGCGATGC
>DASVNU010000195.1:0-5216 GCA_036383655.1 Sphingomonas sp.
GGCCAGGACGGACCCTATGCGCCGCGTCCGGGCTATGATTTCATCATCCAGGGGATGAGCGGGATGATGGACCTGACCGGCGATCCCGACGGCGCGCCGCAGAAGATCGGCGTGGCGATGGCCGATATCGCCACCGGCCTCTATTCGGTGATCGGCATCCAGGCGGCGCTGATCCAGCGCGAGAAAACCGGGCGCGGCCAGCATATAGACATGGCCCTGCTCGACACGATGACCGGCGTCCTCGCCAATCAGGCGGCCAATTATTTCGCCAGCGGGGTAACGCCGCCGCGCGTCGGCAACGCGCATCTCAACGTCTCGCCTTACGCGGTCTTCCCGACCAGCGACGGCTGGTTCATCCTGGCGGTCGGCAATGACGGCCAGTTCCAGCGCTTCTGCGGCGTGGTCGGGATCGAGCCCGAGGAACGCTGGGCGACCAATGCCGGACGAATCGAGCACCGCGCACCGTTGTTCGAAGCGATCGAAGCAGCGACCAAGCGGTTCGAGCGCGACGATCTGCTGGCCAAGCTCGAAGCGGTCGGCGTCCCGGTCGGGCCGATCAACACGGTCGAACAGGCCTTGAACGATCCCCAGGTCCAGGCACGCGGGATGGTGGTGGCGGGCGAGCGACTCGACGGCCTCAGGACGCCGATCCGCTTCTCCGACGCCGAGCTCGCACTCGGCCGTCCGGCGCCACGTCTCGGCGAGGGGCGGCCGGACTGACTTTCCTGTCGGCGTGGCGAGTGACATCGCCGCGCTAGGCGATTAGGCGGATCGCCATGGCGTCTCTCCCCGCCTTTCGACCCGCGGGTCTGCTTGTCGGATTGCGGCGGCGCTTTCGTACCAGCGAAGCGGCGCTGATCGTGCTCGCGCTCGGTATCGGCCTTACGGCGGGGCTGCTGACCCTGGTCCAGAGCGGCATCGCGCATTTCATGCAGACGCTGTTTTACGGTGTGTCGGGCGACGAGCGGCTGAGCGCGCAAACCAGCATCGAACCCCTCCGCTTGCTGGCGCTGCCGTTGGGCGGGCTGTTGCTGGCGGGGCTCGGCCGCTTGCTGCGCCAGGGCCGCGCGCCGGTCGACGTGGTCGAGGCCAATGCGCTCCACGGCGGCGTGATCCCCATGCGCGACAGTTTGACGGTCGCGGCGCAAACCTTGCTGTCGAACGGCATGGGCGCCTCGGTCGGGCTCGAGGCGGCCTATGCCCAGATGGGCGGCGGGGTCGCCTCGGTGATCGGGCAATGGCTCAGGCTGCGGCGCGCGGATCTTCGCGTATTGGTCGGGGCAGGGGCAGGCGCGGCGGTCGGCGCGGCGTTCGGCGCACCGCTGACCGGCGCTTTCTATGCCTTCGAGATCGTGCTCGGCGCCTATACCCCGGCGGCGATCGCACCGGTCGCGGTGGCGGCGCTGGCGGCGGTGGTGACGATGCGCGTGTCGGGCGCGCCGGCCTATCTGATCGTCCTGCCGGCCGCGGAGGCAATCACCACCTGGGACTATTTCCTGTTCGCCTCACTGGGTCTGGTCTGCGCGATCGTCGGGATCGTGCTGATGCGCGCGGTCACGCTGGTCGAGATCGGGACGCGGCGCCTGCCGATCCCCGATCTCTATCGTCCGGTGATCGGCGGGCTGCTGCTGATCCCGATCGCCGCGCTGTCGCCGCAGGCGCTGTCGGCCGGGCATGGCGCCTTGCACCTCGATCTGACGATGAAGGTGGGGCTCGCCTTCCTCGCGACGATCTTCGTGCTCAAGGTGGCGGCCTCGGCGATCTCGCTCGGCTTCGGGTTTCGCGGCGGGCTGTTCTTCGCGTCGCTGTTCCTCGGCTCGCTGGTCGGGCAGCTGTTCGCCGGGCTGGTCAACCTGATCCCCGGCGCGGCGCCTGTCAGCGCCAACGACGCGGCCTTGGTCGGCATGGCGGCGATGGCGGTCGCGGTGGTCGGCGGACCGATGACGATGTCGTTGCTGGTGCTCGAATCGACCCACGATTTCGCGCTCACCGCGGTCGCGATCACCGCCTCCTTGTGTGCCAGCACGCTGGTGCGCGAGACGTTCGGCTTCTCCTTCTCGACCTGGCGCCTGCACACGCGCGGCGAGACGATCCGCAGCGCGCGCGACGTCGGCTGGATCAAGACGCTGACCGCCGGGCGGATGATGCGGCGCGGCATTCCCGAGATAGAGGGCAGCATGTCGATCGGCGAATTCCGCCGTCGTTTCCCGCTGGGCTCGATCACCCAGGTCATCGCGCTCGGCCCGACCGGCGCCTATGCGGGGCTGATCCCGACCATCGCCGCGCACGCGCCCGGGCTGGCCGAGGATGCGCCGGCGACCGCCGCGGCGATCCTGACCGACTTCACCCTGTCGCCCGATCAGGACGCCGCTGCGATCATGCGTGCGTTCGAAGAGCGCGAGGCCAACGAATTCGTCGTCACCGATACCGACGGCACCGTGCTGGGCGTGGTCAGCGAGCGTTACGTGCGTCGGCGCTACACCGACGAGATCGAAAAGGCGCAGCGCGAGTTGTTCGGCGAATGAGCGTCGCGTCGCCCGCCATGTCGTTCAGGAAACTGGCGATCACGGCCGCCGTCGTCGCGGTGCTGATCGTTCTTGGCGTGGCGATCGGCGGCCAGTTCTGGCGCCGTGTCGTGACGGTGGAGCGCCATGTGGTCGCGCCGATCCAGCGCGTGACCAATCGCGCGTCGCCGTCTGAAATGCTCCCCGATCTGGTCGACGCTGCCTGCCCCGCGCTGGTCAGGATCGGGCTGGGCGTGCCGCCCGCCTCGGCCGCCAAGCCGGGCCTGCTGGCGTCGCGCCAGCTTGCTGGCATCGTCGTGTCGTCCGACGGTTATATCGTCACCAGCGGGCGGATGCTCGGCGGTCGCGACACCTTGCCGGTCCAGTTCAACGACGGGCGCGAACTGGACGCCAAGGTCGTGGCGATCGATCCGCTGTCGGGGCTTGCCCTGGTCAAGGTCGAGGGGCGGAATTTCGCCACGCTGCAATTCGCCGCCGACGATCTGCCGCGGACGGGCGATTGGGGATTTAGCCTGATGTCGCCCGCGGGCAGCGGTTGCGCGGTGCAGACCGGGTTGATCGCGCAGGATTTCGCGGCGGGTGGGGAGGCGCTGCGATCGTCGGTCTCGATCGGTCCGGCGCTCACCGGCAATGTCGAAGGCGCACCGTTCATCGGTAGCAATGGCCGCGTGCTGGGCCTGTCCGCCTTTCCCGACGATGACAGCGCCGGCGACCCCGGCGTGCTGGTGCCCGGCGACGTCGCCGCGCGGATCGTCAGCGAGATGCTGCGCAGCGGAGCGCCGCCGGCGGCACCGTTCGGGATCGTGACCGAGGATTTGGGCCCCGTGCTGGCCAAGCGGCTCGGTGTCGATCGCCAGCGCGGCGCGGTCGTCGTGATGGTCAAGCCGGGATCGCCCGCCGATACCGCCGGCCTGAAAGCTGGCGACGTCGTGCTTACCGCGGGCCAGTCGCCGATCTCGGGCGCGTCCGAACTCGGCCGCGCGCTCGATCCGGATGCGGCGTCGATCGACCTCGAGATCGTCAGGCGCGGCGAGCGCCAGCAATTGACCCTGAAGTCGTAATTCGGCTGTACGGTCGATCTGGCGATATCGGACAGATTCATCGCCCGGAAAAGCGACGCGAACCTGGCTGACCGCCGCGTCTGATGCCGGCCGCGATCGGCCTGCTCGATTGCCGGCCCCGGGTTTTTTGCGGCCGCGGGCAGTGTCGTATTCGCCATCGTTCGATCCGTTGGAACGGATTGCGCCCATTTTGGTGGGAAATCGCGCGTGTTTTGCGCGAAAAACAATATCTTACGCCACAATAACGGTCATAATGACCGGAGAGTCTCTGTGCGAGATAAGTGCGATGGACGTCGCATTTAGCCAATAGCTGTACTCAATCTTGAAGTATCAGCCCAACATTGACGGACGATTTAACTAAATCGCGCGGCTCCGAAGCTGTGCGCGCTAAGTCCGCGTAACAGAGGGGAATAACATGACACGCACGACGTATTCTTCGGGTCGTCTTCCTTTTGACTCCCGGGTGTCATCCTCGATAGCCGATCGCCGCCGCAATTTGCGTTCGCAGGCGAGCCGGCTGACGTTGCGGTCGACCGTCGCCGCGGCGGCCTTTGTGGGCCTTGGCGTGTTCGCGCCGACCCAGGCCTGGGCGCAATGCGCCGTCGGCGCCGTTACGGTAACCTGCGCGGATACATCCACGACCGATACGACATTCCCGGCCAACCCGCCGGTCGACCGCCATTATCAGGGAGTCCTCCCGACCCCCATCATCCTCACCGTGAATAGCGGCGCGACGGTCAGCGGGAACGGCCTGTCGGTGACCAACTCCGGGGCGGGCGGCATCACGGCCACCAACAACGGTACGATCGTCGTCGATGCCGGCAATACGCCGATCGCTGGCGGCACCGCCGCCCTGACGCTCACCGCGCTCGGCGGGCCGATCGTCTATACCGGTGGCGACATCGTCAATAACGGCAACGGCAACGCGTTCGACGCCGTGCAGAATGGCGGCGTCGGCTCGGTCAGCATCACCGCGGGCAACATCTTCGCCGCTGCGGGCGAAGGCATCACCGTCCGCGATGTGGCGACCAGCACCGGCATCAGCGTCACGACCAACGGCACCGTCACTGCGCTGACCGCGGGCAAGGATGGCATCGACGCGCAGAGCCAGTCGTTGACCGGCAACATCGCCGAGGTGGCGAACGGCAACATCCAGGCGGGCAATGCCGGTATGGTGGCGGCGCTTCTCAATGCTGGGGCGACCGGCAATATCGATGTGACCGCGAACGGTGCGATGACCGCACGGTTCGGCGTGGATGCGGAGAATTTCGGCTCGGGCACGACCAGCGTAACCACGGTCGGCCCGGTCAATGTGACCACCGGCAACGGCATCTTCGCGCTGTCGACCGGCGGCAACGTCACGGTGACCGCGGGCGATGTCACCTCGACCGGCAACACCGCGATCATCGCGCAGCAGACCAAGGTTGCCGGCGCGGGCAATGTCGATGTGACCGCGGGCAATGTCTCGGGCACGACGGGCATCGACGCACACAATTTCGGCACCGGCACGGTTAGCATCACCACCAACGGCACGGTGACCGGCACGGCGGCCGAGGGCATCAAGGCGATCGGCAACGGCGCGGTGACCGTAACCGTCGCTGATACCGTGACGGGCGCGACCAGGGGCCTG
>DASVNU010000196.1:0-4401 GCA_036383655.1 Sphingomonas sp.
GCGATGCGGCGTGCCGAAGCGCGGGTGTATCGCGCCAAGCGAGGAGGGTAATGCGTGGTTGCGCCCCATGGCGAACAGGCTACGCGAAAACACCAGCGCCGCGGCATTCATCGACTTGAAAATCGACAGGCACGCCGCCCCTACTACCAGCGGTGTCGCCAGTGCACCTAACGGTACTTTCGCGGCGTCCAGTAGCGGCGCATTGCTGGCCGCGAGCCGGTCCGGGCCGACGAGACCGAGCGCCGTCACCGCGACGAGCCCGTAGACAAGCGCGGTCAACAGGATGGCGAGCACAATACCTAGCGGAATGTTCCTACCAGGATCACGCACCTCCTCGCCGATCTCGACGGCGGACTCGATGCCGAGGAAAAGGCTGATCAGCAACGGTACGACTGCCAATATGGTCAGCGGTGCGTAGCCAAGGGGATCTCCGATCGTCTGCAGGTCCGCCATCGGCAGCCCGGCCGCGACGAAGACCGCAAGCACCACGAGCAGTCCGCCCATCAGCAGCGTCTGGACGCGTGCTGCGATCGACACCCCGAAATAGTTGAGGGCAAAAACCATCGTCAGCAATACGGCCATGCTCGGTTTGAGTGGAAGCGGGAACACCATGCCGAGGTAGCTGACGAGCACTTGCGAGAGGATCGTGAGCGCCCCGACGTTTGAAATGATGCGCAGCCAGGCGATAAGGAAGCCGATCGAAGGATGGAGAAATCGGCTCGGCCATTCATACGACGCGCCCGAAACCGGCAGCGCGGACCCGAGATAAGCATAGGCGATCGCGAATAGCACCATTGGCAGCATCGCGATGCCGATCGCGACGAGCAGCCCGGAGCCCGCAACCTGCGCAGCCGGTTGCAACACCGAGAATATGGAGACGCCGATCGCGGTGCCCGCGCCGAACGTGACAACTCCCAACAGACCGACGTCTTTGCGGAGACCAGACACTGCCATCAACGGTCACCAGATTGCGCGAAACGATCAATCATCATGATCAGCGCCCTCATAACCGAAACCCACAGCGGCACCCACAGACGTTGCCGGTGCGGTAGCCCGCACCGGCCTCACTGCTGGCGGTTGGGCAAAAGGCGCGATACCGAGCGCCCTGTAAATTTCGGAAGGAAAATAAATCGTGCCTCCCTTCATCACCATACGCGGTCGCTTGATGGCCGCGATATCCTGGGTAGGATCGCCGGCGACCAGCACCAGGTCCGCTATCTTGCCGCGTGCGATCGTTCCCAGTCGATCCGTGCGCCCAAAATATTCTTCGGCGCCCAGTGTCGCGGTGCGAAGTGCCTCCGCTGGCGTCAGCCCTGACCTGACGTAGAGTTCCAGCTCGCGCTGCACAGAAAATCCCGTCGTGTCGTCTGTGCCAGGCAGCAGCGTGATGCCCTGCTTGTGGAGCATTCCGATGACTTCGAGCACTTTGGCGAAACCGGCCCGGTAGGCTTGGTCCTCCGCCGCATCCTTCAAAGTGACGAAGGATCGCTTGCGATAGCGCTGGAAACCGATCGGCATGTGGGAGAGGAAGTCTTCCTGCCCCGGCGGCACCTGCCCTGCCCGGCTCAACATCAGCTGCTCGAGGATGACAGCGGTGGTGTCGAGCGCAACGCCGCGTTGCTTCATGGCACTCACTGTCCGCTGCACCCTGTCCGACTCCAAGTCGAGCGCCCCGCCGCGGGCCATCGCAGTGAGCCTGAGCGGCGTGCGCGTATCCTCGCCGGGATCGAGGATCCAGCCGAGCATCAGCTGGTTTATGTGTGCGATCGCGTTGTAGCCGTCCGCGATTACCCGGTCGGGGCTGCTAAACGCCGGCACATGCCCTGTGACTTTCAGACCCAGCCGATGCGATTCCGCGGCAATCGGCGCGACCCAGTCCGGGTTCATCGAATTGTATATCTTGATTTCCTGATAGCCCCGGTCAGCATACCAGCGCACGTCGCTCAGCGCTTCGTCCAGTGTCGCGGGAATGAAACCGAAACGTGCGGAATAGGGACTGCGCCCCTCCAGAAAACCTGCCGGAACGATACGCGGCCAGGCCACCTCGCCCGACTCGATCCGCGGCAGCAGGTCGAGCATGAAGCGGTTGTCATTACCCATGTCGCGAGTAGCCGTGACACCTGCCGCGAGGTACATCAGCCCGGACATCAGCGTTGCGTGCGAATGCATGTCGTGCAGGCCGGGATAGAGCGTACCGCCATCGCCATCGATCACAACCTCGTCCTCGGGCGGCTTCGGGTCGTCAGCGACAACCTGGGTGATCGTGTCGCGCATCACGACCACCGTCGACAGCGGCGAGAGCTTCCCGCTTGCCGGATCGAAGATCCGCACGTTGCGGATGCGTACCGGCACGTCGAAGCGGTGCGCCAGCGTCTGCTGAAGCTCGCGAGCGCGATCGGCCTCGATCTCGGTGCCGAGCTTGCCGATAGCCGGCACCGCCGATTCATACCCCTCGCGGATCACTACTCCGCCCTCGTCACTGCCGAAGGTGGCGAACAGCCGCCGCTTACGATCGAGCATGACATAGCCGGCATTGAGCTGGACGCCCGTGAGGCGAAAGACGGTCACGTTGGCCGCATTCTTGCCTTCGCCGATCGTTACGTCACGCACCCTGGCAACCGTCAAAGCGCCTCCGGGCAACACGTCGATCCGCCCTCCGGGCCGCGCCAGCGCGGCGCGCGCGTAGATGCCCGCCGCCCAAGGGCTGTCGTCATTGACGATGTAGAGCGGCGGCGTCGCCGCTTGGGCATCGCCCTTATCGGCCTGGCTCGTCCATTCGGCGCGGCCTTCCGCCCAACGGTAGCTCTCGTCCACCGCCCCGCCCATCAGCGACGAGCCCCTGATCGTCCATGACACCGGCACACCGCCCGGCCCGGCGACGATCTCCTCATGGTGCTTCGGCCCGCGACCGTTGTTATCGACGCGGTAGTCGATGGTCGTATGCTTGCCATCGGTCATCGCAACGACCGATCCGACGGTCTCGCCGTTCGAGACGATCGATAGCCGCTCGGTCTCGGCGGCAAGTGCGGCAGTGCTGCTTCCAGCAAGCAGTAGAGCGAGCATACGCAGGATCATTGAGTTGGTGTCCCATTGATAGCGCGCGCATGGATATAGGCGGCGGCCGCCAAATCCTGCACGATATGGCCGAGCGACTTGTAGAGAGTGACCTGGCCGGCGTTCTGGCGTCCCGCGAGCCGCCCCGCGAAGACCTCGCCGATCTCGCCGACCACATGATCGTCGGTCACCGCGCCCGCGGAGCGCGCGACGGCGAGTTCCGAGCCTTGGGCCAGCACGCCGGAGCGATAGTCGGCAATGTAGCGCGCCATGGCGACCAACGCGGTATCGATCTCGACCGGTCCCAACGCGCTCGATCCGACCAGATTGACGTGGGTGCCCGGTTGCACCCATTCTCCGCGCAAGATGGGCATTTGCGCCCCGCTGACGGTGCAGATCACGTCGGCGCGCTCGGCCGCCTCCCTCGCGTCGGCAACCGGCGTTACAGGGACGCCCAGTTCCGCGCTCATCCTAGCTGCGAATGCCTCCGGAGAACGGCCCCAAACGATCAGCTCGGCAAAGGGACGGACCAGCCGGACCGCGCGCAAATGCGTATCCGCCTGCGTGCCTGTGCCGAACACCGCCAGCACCTGCGCATCAGCCCGCGCCAGTGCATCCGTTGCCGCTGCCGTCGCGCAGGCTGTACGAATCGTGGTCACCGGCTCGGCATCGGCGAGGCACTTGAGTTCGCCCGTCGCCGCATCGAACGCCGCGACGACGCCGCGATGCCGAGACCGGCTGGGATTTTCGGGATCGTGGAAGACACTGATGAGTTTCGCGCCGAAACAGCCCGAGGCTGATAGGTCACCAGGCATAACGCCGAACACTGCGCCCTTGCGCAGCGACACAATCTGGCGCAGCGGCTGGTCGCAATCGCTGTTCGATAGCGCCACCATCGCGCTCCGCATTGCAGCGATGCATCCGGGATAGTCGAGCAGCGCCGCTATTGTTTCAGCATCGTAGAACGGCACGCCCATCGTCAGCGGACCAACGCGCGAATATCTTCGCCGATCGCCCTGGCGGTCGCTGCGACCGAATAGCCCATGTGCCCACCGTCATAGTAGCGCAGCAGCACCCGCGACTTGTCCCAGCCGGACTGCGTGGCGAGGAGCTCGGCCGCGCCCATCGTTGTCTGCGTATCGTAGATGCCGTTCGCGACCACCAACCTGAATCGCGGGTTGAGCGCCATCATCTTGGATATTCCCTGATGATAGGGCCAATCGCCGAACGGGCTGGTCCCAAAGCCCCAACCCCAGTCGTCCCCGCTCTGAAATGGAGCCATGGGCAAATATGGATCCGTCCAATCGACACCGAGATCTTTGCGGATATATTCGGGATAGAATTTCT
>DASVNU010000197.1:0-16265 GCA_036383655.1 Sphingomonas sp.
GCGGCGATCGTTGCCAGCGCCCCTGACGTCTTCGCCGGCGCGGACATGATCGTGAAGGTCAAGGAGCCGCAGCCCTCCGAAATCGCCCTGCTCGAGCCGCGCCACACGCTGTTCACCTATCTCCACCTCGCCGCCGACAAGCCGCAGGCGCTGGGGCTGATGGCGTCGGGCGCCACCTGCATCGCCTATGAGACGGTCACCTCGCGCTCGGGCGCGCTGCCACTGCTCAAGCCGATGTCGGAAGTGGCGGGCCGCATGTCGGTGCAGGTCGGCGCGCATTATCTGGAGAAGGAACAGGGCGGCCGCGGCGTTTTGCTGGGCGGGGTGCCCGGCGTGGCGCCAGCGCGGGTCGCGATCCTCGGCGGCGGCGTCGCCGGCGTCAACGCGGCGCAGATGGCGGTCGGCATGCGCGCCGACGTCACCATCTACGACATCAACAACGATCGCCTGGCCGAACTCGACATGTTCTTCTCGAGCCAGATCAAGACGCAATATGCCTCCAAGCAGGCGATCGCGCAGGCCGTCCGCAACGCACATCTCGTGATCGGCGCGGTGCTCGTCCCCGGCGCGGCGGCGCCCAAGCTCGTCACCCGCGAGATGGTCAAAACGATGAAGCGCGGCTCGGTGCTGGTCGACATCGCGATCGACCAGGGCGGCTGTTTCGAGACCAGCCACGCGACCACACACGAGGACCCGGTGTTCGAGGTCGACGGCGTGATCCATTATTGCGTCGCCAACATGCCCGGCGCGGTCGCGCGGACCAGCGCGTTCGCGCTCAACAACGCCACGCTCCCCTTCGCGCTCAAGCTCGCGAACCTGGGTGCGGAAGCGGCGATGAAGGCCGACCCGCACCTCGCCAACGGGCTCAACGTCTACAAGGGCAAGATCACGCACGAGGCGGTGGCCGAAGCGCTCGACCTGCCGTTCCAGGCCTGGCACGGCTGATCAAGCCCGGCCTCGCTGCTGACGATCCGTCAGGCCCGTTCAGGGCCGGGCGGATTGTTCGCGGGCGAGTTCGGCGAGCAGCAGGTCGAGCAGGGCCAGCCGTCGCGTGATCTCATCACGATAACTCGCATCCTTTGGGGTCAGCGCCAGCGCGTGCTGCCATAGCGGGCGCGCCTTGGCGTATTCGCCCGCGCGGACATAAGCGAGACCTAGGAACAAGGGCGGCCCGGGATTCTGCGGGGCCAGCATCATCGCGCGGCGATAGGCGACCAGCGCCGCGGGCGACACCACGCCGCGATCATGCAGCGCGATGACGTTGCCGAGCTCGTTCCACATCGCCGCGTTCTGCGGGGCGTAATCGACGCCGCCGGTCAGCGCGCGTGCCGCGAAGTCCGGGTCGCCATTGGCCAGCGCGACGTCCGAAATCCCGAAATACATCGACTCGCCGCCGAACCGGCCAAAGAACGTATCGCGCAATTTCTTGTACGATTCGCTCGGCGGCAGCTTGACCGCATCGGCCGCCACCGGCTGCGCCGTGAGGTCGGGCTGCCCCTGCCAGGCATAGCCGGCCGCACCCAGCATCAAGGCGGCGCCGGCGAGCGGCCAGAGCAGCCGCGGCAAGCCGAGAACAGCGAGCAACGCCGCGGTGGTCAACGCGATCAGTCCGAGCATGATCCAGCCCATCAGCGCTTCCTCCTGAAGCTCGACCGCGCGATGGCGATGCCGATCACGAGCAGCACGATCGGCGCTGCCCAGAGCGGCCAGGTCGCACCACCCAGCGGCGGGTCGTAGCTGATATAATCGCCATAACGCTGGATCAACCACGCGCGCACTTGCGCCGGGCTCTCGCCCGCCTTGATCTTCTGACGGATCAGCGAGCGCATATTGCCGGCGATATCGGCATTACTGTCGGCGATCGCCTGCCCCTGGCATTCGACGCAGCGGATCGTCTCCATCAGCGCCTTGGCCTGGGCTTCCTTGGCCGGATCGCTGAGCTGGACGTCGGCGAGCGGCGCGTCCTGGGCCAGGACCGGTGTAGAGATAGCCGCCAACAGCGCCAAAACCACAACCGTCACCCCGGCCTTGTGCCGGGGCCTGCCGCGCCGCGAGTCACGCCCTACCGGCTCAACGCACGAGGCCTGCCGCCCGGCGGATCCCGGGACAAGCCCGGGATGACGGAAGAGGGCGAAAGGCCAGGACGAAAGGGGGAGCCGACTCACTGCATCCCCCGCCAGGTCTTGAGGATGTCGTCGACCTGATCCGGCTGCAAATTGCTGACATATTGCCGCACGATCCGGCCGCGCCCGTCGATCAGGAACGTCTCGGGCACGCCCGACGACCCCAAGGCGATCTGCACCTGGCTGGTCTTGTCGTTGCCGATCCGCTGAAAGGGATCGCCGTTGCGATCGAGAAAGGCCTGCACCGCCTCGGGTGTGTCGTTGATCGCCACGCCGTCGATCGGCACGCCGGCCGCTTTCAGTTTCACCAGTTCGGGCGCCTCGGCGATGCACGGCACGCACCAGCTGGCGAAGACGTTGATGAGGCGCGGCTTGCCCTCGCCGAAGCTGGCGCGCGTGACGCCCGGCTTACTTGGCAACATCGCCGGCAAGGCGAAATCGGGCAGCGGCTTGTCGACCATCGCCGAGCGCACGGTGCGATCGGCGGGCTTGAACAACCCGAGCGCGACCAGCCCGAACAATGCCGCGAACAGTACCAGCGGCAACCAGAGCAGCACACGCCTCATGCCGCCCACTCCTCATCGTGATCGTACACCGCGCGCTTGCGGCGGCGAATCCGGCCAAGGAACGACAAGGCGCCGCCCAGCCCGATCAGCGCCCCACCCAGCCAGATCAACGTCACGAATGGCTTCCACCACAAGCGGACCTGCCATCCGCCCTTGCCATCGGGTTGGCCGAGCACGGTGTAGAGCTGGCCGTCGATCCGCGTCGCGATCGCGCTTTCGCTGGTCGTCGTTGGCGGGCTGGCGAAGAAGCGCGACTCCGGCGACAGGAGGAAGGGCGCTCCGCCTTCGCCCCGACGCACGCTGAGATCGGCGGCGATCGCCGACCAATTGGGGCCGATCACCGGACGAATGCCGGTCATCGTCACCAGATACGGCCCGACCGCGCGCGTCTCACCCTGGCGCAATACCGCCAGTGTCTCTTTGGTGAAGGCGCTGTCGCTCGCCATCCCGGCCAGGCTCACTGCTACCCCCAGATGCGCGACCACCATGCCCCAGGTGAAGAGCGGCGTGCGGCGCAGGTTGCGCCCCCATAAAGGCGCGACGCTCGCCACCGCGAGCCCGGCAGCAACAACCAGCGCCAATAGCGGCATCAACCCCGCGTCGGCGGCGAACGAGACGAGTAGGATCAGCGCGACGCCGGCCACCGCAACCGGCCAGGTCATGCGCTTGAGCAGCGCCTGCGTCTCGTCACGCCGCCAGCGCAACAGCGGCCCCATCGCCATGAACACGACCAGCAGCAGCGCGATCGGCCCCGCGGTCTTGTCGAAGAATGGCTTGCCGACCGAGAGCTGGACTCCCCAGCCCGCCGCGGCGAGCGGATAGAGCGTCCCGATCAGCACGATCCCCAGGATCACCGACAGCAGCAGATTGTTGACCACCAGCGCGCCCTCGCGGCTGACCAAAGCAAAGGTATTGCCTTGCCGCACGGTCCCGATCCGCGCCGCGAACAGCATTAGCGCGCCGCCGATATAGATCGCCAGCAATGCCAGCAGGAACGCGCCACGCTTGGGGTCGACGGCGAAGGCATGGACGCTGGTCAGGATGCCCGATCGCACCAGGAAGGTCCCGATCATGCTCATCGAGAAAGCGACCACCGCCAGCATGATTGTCCACGCGCGCAAGCCGTCTCGCGTCGCCAGCACCGACACCGAATGGAGCAAGGCGGTCGCCGCCAGCCACGGCATCAAGCTGGCGTTCTCGACTGGATCCCAGAACCACCAGCCACCCCAGCCGAGCTCGTAATAGGCCCAATAGCTGCCCGCGGTGATGCCGATCGTCAGGAATATCCACGCACCGAGCACCCAGGGCCGCATCGCGCGGGCAAAGGCCGGGCCGACCTCCCGCGTGACCAGCGCACCGACCGCGAACGAAAAGGCGACCGAGATGCCGACATAACCGACGTAGAGCGTCGGCGGATGGAACGCCAAACCCGGGTCCTGGAGCAGCGGGTTGAGCCCATTGCCGTCGGGCGGCGACGGAAACAGCCGCGCGAACGGGTTCGAGGCGAACAACAGGAAGGCGTAGAATCCCATCGCGATCAACGCCTGCGCGCCGATCGTGGCGTTGAGCGTGCGTTGATCGAGCCGCCGCTCGAAGATCGCCACTGCGCCGCCCGCCAGCCCCAGGATCGTCACCCAGAGCAGCATCGATCCTTCGTGATTTCCCCAGGCGCCGGCGATCTTGTAGATCATCGGCTTGAGCGAATGGCTGTTCTCCGCGACCAGCAGCACCGACATGTCGGACTGGACGAACACCAGGATCAGACACAGCATCGCCAGCCCGGTCAGCAAGCCTTGCGCGATCGCCACCGGACGCACCGCGCGCGCCATTTCCGCGCGCCCACCGATCACCGCGCTCGACGCGAGCACCAATTGCAGCACCGCCATGACGGCGGCCAGCCAGAGCGCGGCCAGTCCCCCCTCGGCGATCATTGCTTCAGCGACTTCGTCTCGTGCAGCTTGCCCGCAAGCTCGGGCGGCTGGTATTTCTCGTCATGCTTGGCGAGCAAATTGGTCGCGACGAAGCTGCCGTCAGGTAGGAACTGCCCTTCGGCCACCACCCCGGACTTCTCGCGGAACAAATCGGGCGCGATGCCCTTGAAGCTTACCGGCGTGCTGGCCGTGCCGTCGGTCACCACGAAGTCAAGCGTCACACCGTCAGACGCGCGCTTGATCGACCCGGCCTCGACCAGACCGCCCAACCGGACCGCCTTGCCCAGCGGCAAGCCCTGTTTCTTGACGTCGGACGGCGCGTAAAAGAACGCGGCCTGGTCCTTGAGGCCCGACAAAGCGAGCCCGCTCGCGCCCGCGATCGCGAGCACCGCAAGCCCGGCGAGCCACATCCGTTGATGTTTGGGCTTCACTGGCGATCGCGCTCCGCCGCACGCATCGCGACATAGCTCCACCCGATCAGCGCGACCGTCGCGCCCAAGGTGACGCCGTAGGCGGCCGCGACGAACAGCCACTGGTTCATGCCGCCATCCTCCGCATCCGCGCCTCGCGCCGCTCGCGCGCCAGCATCGCACGCATCCGCATCAGCACGATGCCCGCGAACAGAAAGGTGAAACCCGACAAGGTGAACCAGAGCGGCCACAGCATCGAAGGATCGATCGTCGAGCTGGTCAGCCCGATGCTCTCACCCTGGTGGAGCGTGTTCCACCACACCACCGAATAGCGGATGATCGGCAGCAACGCCGTCCCGGCGATTCCGTAGATTGCCGGGAGGCGCCCGTCACCGCCACGGTCGGCGTCGGCCCGCGCCAGCGCCATGTAGGCGAGATAGACGAAGAACAGCAGCAGCATGCTGGTCAGCCGCCCGTCCCATTCCCACCAGGTGCCCCAGGTCGGCCGTCCCCAGATCGATCCGGTGGCGAGGCACAGAAAGGCGAACACCGCGCCCGGCAGCGCGATCGCGCGAGCGGCGATACGCGCCAGCGGATGCCGCCACACCAGGTAGGACAGGCTGGCGACCGCGATCCCGCTCCACCCGCCCATGCCGAGCCAGGCGGTCGGCACATGGATGTAGAGGATCCGCACGCTGTCGCCCTGCAGATAATCGGGCGGCGTCTGGGTCAGTCCCGCCCAGCAGCCGAACAGGGTCAGCACCGCGCCCGCCAGCAGCAAGGCGGGCGTCAACGGACGCGCCAGGCGCAGGAAACGCGCAGGGTTCGCAAGGGCATGAAGGCTGGCCACGATGGACGAGGCGAATAGGACAAGATTCGCGCGGCGTCACCTGTCAGTTGGGACGAGGTCGGACAGACCGTCGCCCCCGGCGCCGAGCGATGCCGCGCCCCGCGCTAATCGCGCGACTTGCCCTTGGGCGATCGCAGGAATTCGGGCGGAAACGCTGCTGCCTTGGCCCCCTTGGGATCGCGCAGATCGCGCCGCAGCCCCGAATCGGCGCTGAGCGGAATCGTCATCCCGCCGCTCTGTTCGAGCATCGCGAACAGCTTGGCGCTCATCCGCTCGGCCATCGCCTCATGCCCCGGCCGCGCCAGCAGATTGTCGCTCTCGTGCGGATCGGCGGAGAGATCATAGAGTTCGTCCAGATCCCATATCCCGTGGAAATGCATGTATTTGTAGCGATCTTCTCGCAGGGCGTGGACGGTCGGCGTCTGCGGAAAATTGCGCTCCCAATAATATTCATAGACCAGGTCGCTGCGCCATTGCACGGCCTCGCCGCGCGCCAGCGGCAGCATGTTGGCGCCCGCCATCGTCGCCGGCGCCTCGAGCCCAGCCGCCGCCAGCATGGTCGGCGCGATATCGATATTGGCGACGACCTGGTCGACCGCGCGCGGCCCGAACAGCGCCGGACAGCGCGCGAGCATCGGCACGCGCATCGATTCCTCATAGGCCGCGCGCTTGTCGATCAGGCCATGCTCGCCGAACATGAAGCCGTTGTCGCCCATATAGACGATCAGCGTGTCGTCGAGCTCGCCGCGCTGGTCGAGCAGCGCCATGATCTTCGCCAGCCCTTCGTCGACCGCGAGCAGCGTTTCCATGTAGCGTTTGTAATAATCGGCGATGTCGAGGCCGCCGTGATAGGCGAAATCGACCCCGTGCCAGCTGTTGCGCTGGTTCTCGACCCAGATCGGCCGGCCATCGACGCCGGCCTTCATCGTCTTGGGATACGTGAAATCTGCCTTGGCATAGCGCCCGGCGTGGCGCGGCGCCGGGATGAAATCGGCGTGCACCGCCTTGTGCGCCAAATGCATCATCCACGGCCGCTGCTTGTCACGCTTCGCCAGCCAGTCGAGCGCATAGTCGGTCAGCTCGTCGGTGATATAGCCCTTTTGCGGCACATGGCGGCCGTTGACGTTGAGGCCGTTCGCTTCGGGCCAATAGCTCCCCTGCCCCTTGAAGCTGACCCAATGGTCGAACCCGGGCTGCGGCGCGTCGCTCTCGCGGCCCATATGCCATTTGCCGATGAACGCGGTCTCATAGCCTTCGCGCTGGAGATATTGCGGATAGAAGGTCAGGCCGGGCGGGATCGGGTGCTCGTTGTCGACCACGCGATGCTGATGCGCATAGAGCCCGGTCAGGATCGACGCGCGCGACGGCGAGCAGAGCGCGGTGGTGACGAAGGCGTTCCTGAAGTGCACGCCTTCGCGCGCCAGCCGGTCGAGCGTCGGGGTGTCGCCAAAGCTTTGCGGCTTGAGGAAGCTCATCGCGTCGTAACGGTGGTCGTCGGTCAGCACGAACAGGATGTTGCGCGGCCTGGCGCCCGGAATGCGCTTGAGCAGCTCGCGCTGGGTGCCCGCCTGCGGCGCCGCGCCCGCCGCCCAGGAAAACAGCCCGAACGCCCCGCCCCCGCCGGCCAGCAGGACACCTCGGCGATCGATCCGCTTGCCCATTATCGCGGCGACCCGCCGAACCGGCGCCCGGACGCCTCGATCCTTGATGAGGTAATGCCGAGCATGAAGCCTCCGGACCTATCCGGATACCATGATTAGCGGCGATGCCGCCGGGCGCAACGCCGTTCGGCGCAGGCCCGATACGGCCTTAGCTCCGGCGGATCAGCCGTCGCGCGATCGCGTCGGCCACGTCCGCGGCGGGCTGGCCGGTGCGGTCGCTTTCGTCCCACACCTCGATCAGGCGCTCGGGGATGCGGGCGATGCGCGCCTCGACCTCGGCACGGTCGCCCTGGCCGAGATATTCGAGGCCGACATTGATGATGCCGCCCGCATTGATCACGTAGTCGGGCGCGTAGAGCACGCCGCGCGCATGCAGCCGCGTGCCGTCCTCGCGCGTCGCGAGCTGGTTGTTGGCGCCGCCCGCGATCACCTTGGTGTTGAGCGCGGCGATCGTCTCGGCGGTCAGGATCGCGCCGAGCGCGTTGGGGCTGACGACGTCCGCCTCCAGCGCCAGGATCTCCTCGGTCGGCACCGTCGCGGCGCCAAGCTCGGCGGCCAGCGCCTTCGCCTTGTCGCCATTGACGTCCGCCAGCGTCAGCTTCGCGCCGTCCGCGGCCAGCAATCGCGCCAGCCCGCCGCCGACGCTGCCGACGCCCTGGACCGCGACATGCACGCCGGCCATCGAGTCGACGCCCAGCCCGCGCTTCGCCGCTGCCCGAACACCCTGATAGACGCCGCTCGCGGTGAACGGGCCCGGATCGCCACCTGCGCCGCCCGCCGCCACCGGCAGGCCCGACACGTGCTTGGTGCGCGTCGCGATGACCTTCATGCTCGCTTCGGACATGCCGACATCCTCGGCGGTCACGTAGCGGCCGCCGAGCGACTCGACCGAGGCGCCGAATGCCTCGAGCTGCGCATTGCTGATCGCCTCGCCCGGCGTAGATGCCAGCACGACGCCCTTGCCACCGCCCAGCGGGAGGCCAGCCATGGCGTTCTTGTAGCTCATCCCGCGCGACAGTCGGAGCGCGTCGGTGATCGCGCGATTGGAATCGGCATAATGCCAGAACCGCACACCACCCGCCGCCGGACCGAGGTTGGTCGAATGCACCGCGATGATCGCGGTCAGGCCTGCTTCGGGGTCGCGGAACAGGTGGACGCCTTCATGGTCGTCGAAATCGGGCAGGTCCCAAACGGAAGTCATGGTCGCTCCGGCGTGGCAAAGAAAATTACGATGCCGCGTAATATTGTTCTAGAGCGGCGATGGCCAGCCCGAATGCGCCGCGAGCGCGAAAATGGCTGGAATAAATGGGGCGACCGACGGGACTTGAACCCGCAACATCCGGCATCACAAGCCGACGCTCTAACCAATTGAACTACGATCGCCGTAGAACGCGCGCCCCTAGCGGCACCAAGCGGTTCAGGTCAAGGCTGACGACGCAGGACGATTTGGTTAGGCTTGGCGCCATGTCCGCCGACGCACGCTTTCCGGTCAATCTCGGTTCGGGTCATCCTTCCGAACCGGTCGTCGCCCATATCATGACGCAGCCGGGGGTCCAGCGCACGCCGAGCCCCAAGCTGACGCTCTTTCAGAAGCGCGGCTTCATCGATGCCGGCATGTGCCGCGACCTCGTCGCGCTGATCGATTCGCAGCGCCGCCCCTCCACCGTGTCCGACTATAATGGCGACGACGCGTTCCGCACGAGCGAGACCTGCGACCTCGACGCGGCGATTCCGCTCATCGCCGACCTGGAGCGTCGCATCATGGCCTTCATCGGCCTCGATCCGGCGCATGGCGAGCCGATCCAGGGGCAACGCTATGCGGTGGGCCAGGAATTCAAGGGTCATACCGATTATTTCGAGCCCGACGGGATCGACTTCCACAAATACACGTCGGTCGCCGGCAACCGCACCTGGACCGCGATGATCTATCTGAACGAACCCGACGCCGGCGGTGCGACCCGGTTCAGGACGATCGACAAGATTGTCCAGCCGGAAACCGGAAAATTGCTGTGCTGGAACAACCTGCGCCCCGACGGCAGCCCCAACCCGAGTACCATCCATCAGGGCATGAAAGTACGCGCCGGCACGAAGTACGTGATTACCAAATGGTTCCGTGAACGCCCCTGGGGCTGGGCCGCGTGATATTTTAGGACCGTCACAAGACTTTCATCAAATCGCCATCGCCGAGTCACGCAAGTGCAACGGCGCCGACGCAATCCACCCATAGGGGCCAACGCGACGATGTGGCGGGCGGGAATCACCGACTCGCTGAACGATCGTCTTGAACGGACGGACGGCAGACAGCCGTCGCCTTACCCAGTGGAGCTATTTAAATGGGGATCTCGACCTTGCGGAGCACGCTGCTGGCCAGCGCGCTGATCGCGGTTACCGCCACGCCGGCTTTCGCCGCCGAAGACCCGAAGACGCCCGCCGCGACTCCGGCGCCGCAGGACGCCGCCGCGTCGCCCGATCAGGCCACCAATTCGAGCGGCCTGGGTGACATCATCGTTACGGCGACCAAGGTGTCGACCAACCTGCAGAAGACCCCGATTTCGATCAGCGTGGTCGACGCCAAGGCGCTGGAGGACCGCCATGTCCTCAGCCTGTTCAACCTCGCCGACGGTTCGGTGCCGTCGCTGCGCGTCGCGACGTTCGAGGCGCGCCAGTCGGCGCTGACGATCGGCATCCGCGGCATCGTCCCCTACGACCAGAACCAGACCGCGCGTGACGGCGGCGTCGGCGTCTATATCGACGGTGTCGCGCTCGGTAAGACGCAGGGCCTGAACGCCGCTTTGTTCGACATCGAGCGGATCGAGGTGCTCAAAGGTCCGCAGGGCACGCTGTTCGGTCGCAACACCGAAGGCGGCGCGCTGTCACTGGTGAGCAAGGCGCCGACCGGTGAGTTTGGCGGCCGCGTCGAAGGCGGCGTGGGCAATTACGGCAGCCGCAACGGCGAAATCCACCTCGATTTGCCGGCGTTCTACAACATCGCGATCAAGCTCGATGGCGTCTACCAGCATCAGGATCCGACCGTGAAGGATCCGCTCGCCGGCTCGACCGGCTGGAATTATTACGATCGCAAGGGCGGTCGCGCTGCGGCGCGCTGGACGCCGTTCGAGGGTTTCACCGCCGATATCGCCTATGACTACGCCAAAGACGACAACACGCCGAATTACAGCCAGTTGCTGAACTACAACCCGAACAACTACACCGTCGGCACCTATACCAACCCGCAGACCGGTGTGCTCGGGACGTCGCTTTTCATTCCGGGCACGGGCGCGGCCACGCCGATCCCTTGCGGCGGCACCATCACCGCGGCTCAGGCGACGGCGGTACCGCCGAAGCCCCTCTGCATCGCACCCAAGGCGCCGCTCGTCGGCGTGCATCCGGGGCGTCAGACCGTCGCCGATGTCGGCGTGCCGCAGCAGCCCAGCGTCGATATCACCCACGGGGTGTCGGCGAACCTGAAGTACCACGTTGCGCCGTGGCTCGAACTGCGCTCGATCACCGCCTGGCGCGGCGTCGAGACCGACCAGTGGGATAATTCGGGCGGCCCGGAGCGCAGCTCGTTTTCGCCGTTCGTCTTGAACACGGCCAATCCCACCGCGCTCAACACGACCGGGACGTTCAGCCGCTACAGCCTGTCGTTCTTCCGCCAGCATCAGTTCAGCCAGGAATTCCAGGCGGTCGGTAGCTCCAACGGTTTCGACTATGTCGTCGGCGCCTATTATTACACCGAGCATGCGACCGAATATGCGGCGACCCCGCTGAGCAATCAGTGGAACGCCGACGGTACGGCCTACACGATCCGCAGCCCGATCACCCCCGGGACCATCACGTCGGCGAATTCGGGCTATCAGCCTTATGACTCGTCGTGCATCAACACGCTGGCGGCGACGGTGCCGCAATTCGCCAACAGCTGCCAGTTCATTACCCGCGCCAGCGAGGCGTACGACCACAATTACTCGGTGTTCGGTAATTTGACCTACACGCCGGAAGGCGCGAACTTCCTGCACTTCACCGCTGGCGGCCGCTGGACCAAGGACAAGCGGCATGGGCAGCTCTATGTCGTCAACAACAAGTCCAACCTGGCGAACCCGAGCGTTACGACGGTCGCCTCGCCGTTCACTTTCTCCAACAGCATCAGCCGGTTCGATCCGATGTTCAACATCGCCTTCGACGCGACCAGGGATGTCCATTTCTACGCCAAATACTCGACCGGCTTCCGTGCCGGCGGCGCCAACGATCGGTCGCAGAGCTTCAACGCCTTCGGCCCGGAATCGGTCAAGTCGTATGAAATCGGCGCGAAGATGGAATTCCTCGACCACCGCGTTCGCTTGAACCTGGCCGGGTACATCATGGACCGCAAGGATACGCAGTTCGACTTCGATCTGTTCGATACCAACGGCAGCAGCCCGACCAACGGCTCGCATATCGAGCAGACCCAGAATGCCGGCACCAGCAAGATCCGCGGCATCGAAGCCGATCTGACGGTGCGGCCGGTCGCCGGGCTGACGCTCGCGGCGTCCTATGCCTATACCTATTGGAAGGCCCCGTCGGCGGTGAACTCGATCACCGGTGGCCTGCCGCAGCAGCTCTACATCGTGTACACGCCGCGCAACGCCGCGTCGGGCTCGATCGACTATTCGGTTCCGGTCGGTAATGGCGATACGGCGGTCCGCATCCATCTCGACGCCAATTACGCGAGCAGCCAGTACAGCTTCCAGCTGGAGCCGACGAAGACCGATCCGAGCTTCGTCGTCAACGGCCGCCTCGCGCTGGCCGACATCGCGGTGAGCCCGAACAATAAAGTCACGCTGTCCGTATGGTCGCGCAACCTGCTCAATCACTCTTATGTTTATCGTCGTTCGGCCGCGAACTCGACGCCGGTCTATAATTACAACGGGACCACGCCGGTTTCGACCAGCTATGGTGGTATCCTCGGCGATTACGGCAATTTCAACGCGCCGCGGACCTGGGGTTTCGAGGTCAGCGCGAAGTTCTGATCCCCGGATCAGGATAAAAGGGGAAAGGCGGCTTCCGAAAGGAGGCCGCCTTTTTTTGTCAGGCCGCCCATTCGGCGGGATTGGACTCCTCGCCGATCAGGGCGAGACCATGTGCGATCGAGGTCAGTTCGCCGCCAGTCGCGATCCGCTCCGCGCCGAACCGGCGGTCGAACAGCGCGCGGATCGCCGGGATGAGCGAGGAACCGCCGGTCAGAAACACGCGATCGATCGCAGGCGCCTCGACGCCTGCCCGCGCCAGCGCCGTGTCCATCGCCGATTCGATCCGGCGCAAATCGTCGGCGATCCATTGTTCGAAATCGGCGCGATGCACCTCGGCGCCGATCTCGACCTCGCCCGCCGCGAAACGGAATTCGGCACGGTCCTGGCTCGACAGCGCGCGCTTGAGCCGTCCGACCGCGTCGTAGAGCGGGAAGCCCTGCTCGTCCTCGATCAACGCGATCATCCGCCCGATCGGCGCGGGATCGAGCGCGGCGCGCTCCAGCCGCCGCAACTCGTCGAGCGTGCGGCGGTTGCGCATCAGCGCGAGCCGCGACCAGTCGGCGAAGTCGGAGAAATAACCGCGGGGGATCTCCAGCACCTTGTCGAACGAGCGATAGCTGCCGCCCTTGCCGAGCAGCGGCAGCACCAGCCGATCGACGATGCGATAATCGAACCGGTCCCCGGCAATGCCGATGCCCGACGAGGCGAGCGGTATGCAGCGGCGTGGCGCCCCGGGCTCGGCCACCCGGACGATCGAGAAGTCGGTGGTGCCGCCACCGAAATCGGCGACCAGGATCGTCGCCGGTTCGGTCAGGCGCGAGGCATAGCTATGCGCCGCACCAAGCGGCTCATGGACGTAATGCAGCTCAATGCCGAAGCCTTCGAGCATCATGTCGTAGCGCTGCCGGGCCAGGGTCGGATCGGCCCGCGCGCCGGCATATTCGACCGGACGCCCGACGATCACGCGGCGCGGCCGCGCATCGAGCGCACCGCCGGCGTGCGCGACGAGCCGCCGCAGGAACAGCCGGCCCAGATCCTCGAAGCGGAACGGCTTGTTGAAGATCAGCGCGCGTTCGAACAGCGGGCTCGCCGCGACGCTCTTGAACGACTGGATGAATCGGCTGTCGAGCGGCGACTGGAGATATTCGGTGATCGCCCACGGCCCCGCGTCATGCGCGATCCCGTTCAGCCCGCGCTCGTCCTCCCAGAAACACAAAGCCGAGCGAAATACCGCGCCCGCTGCCCCCTCCCCCGCAAACTCCACCAGGCGCGATTCACCGCCGCCGTCGGCCAGCGCCACGACGGTGTTGGTGGTGCCGAAATCGAGACCGAGCGCACTCGCTGGCGAGTCGCTGTCCATGACGTGCTCCTGTATCGGTTCGGGGACCCCGTGCGGGGGCGGCGCCTATTGCACAGCGCTGGAGAGGGAGCAAGGCGTCGGTGCCCTCTTCGAGCGTCACCTCGGCCTTGTGCCGGGGGCCACCGCGCAGCCCACCCGGCACGAGAGGCTCCCGCTTCTCGCTGACCTGCGCGGTGGATGCCGGGACAAGCCCGGCATGACGACGGAAAGCTGGCGACACAGCCCGCTAGAAACAAAAAAAGGCGGCCCGCGCGAACCGCCTCTTTTCCTGCCGATCGCCCGCTGGACGATGGTGGGCGCGACAGGGATTGAACCTGTGACCCCACCCGTGTGAAGGGTGTGCTCTACCGCTGAGCTACGCGCCCGATCGCGATCACGAGACCGCAAAAGGAAGGGGGCGACGTTTAGCGCCGCCCCGTTGTCATCGCCTTAAGACGATCCGTTCGATCTTGTCCAGCCCCCCAAGGGGAGCCACCGCTGATCAGTTGACCGAATCCTTCAGGCCCTTGCCCGCCTTGAACTTGGGCTGGGTCGATGCCTTGATCGTCATCGGTTCGCCGGTGCGCGGGTTGCGGCCGGTCGACGCCTTGCGCTTCGAAACCGAGAAGGTGCCGAAACCGACCAGGCGAACCTCGTCGCCCTTTTTGAGCGCGCCGCCGATCACGTCGAACACGGCCTCCACGGCCTTGCTGGCGTCGCCCTTGCTGAGGCCTGCCGTGTCCGCGACGGCGCTGATCAGCTCCTGCTTGTTCATCGTCCTCGAAACCCCCGTTTAGAGTGCGTTACACGTTTGCTACTGGAAAAAGACTCGCGGCCGGTGGCCGGGGGCGCAGTAACGCTGCTCCGGGTGAACGAGTCAAAGCAAATCCGCCGCAAACCCGACCGTGACGATCGAATTTGCGGCGGATCGTTTCGTCGCGTCCCGTTTCAGCACGCATCCGCGGGATCAGCGATGCGGTTAGATTTGTTGTGGTGCCAGCCCAGCGAAGCTGCAAACGACTAATGCGGCAGTTCGCCCGCTTGCGCGATGCTCGCCGGCGGTTGTGCCGCCAGTTCGTCGGCCTCGGTCCAGTCGATCGCCTCGAGCGGCTGGGTCAGCGCCAGTCGCAGCACTTCGTCGACATGCTCGACCGGGATGATCTTCAGCCCCTCGCGGATATTCGCCGGAATCTCGGCGAGATCCTTCTCGTTATCCTTGGGGATCAACACCGTGGTGATGCCACCGCGAAGCGCCGCAAGCAGCTTTTCCTTCAAGCCGCCGATCGGCAGCACACGACCGCGCAGCGTCACCTCGCCGGTCATCGCGATCTCTCGCCGCACCGGCACGCCGGTCATCGTCGAGACGATCGAGGTGACCAGGCCGATACCCGCCGACGGGCCGTCCTTGGGCACCGCGCCTTCGGGCAAGTGGACGTGGATGTCCTTGCGCCCGAACAGGCTCGGCTTGATGCCATAGGACGGCGCGCGCGCCTGGACGAAGCTCATCGCCGCCTGGACGCTTTCCTTCATCACGTCGCCCAATGTGCCGGTCGTCTTGACCAGCCCCTTGCCGGTCACCGTGACGCTCTCGATCGTCAGCAACTCGCCGCCGACCTCGGTCCAGGCGAGCCCGGTGACCGCGCCGATCTGGTTCTCGGTCTCCGATAGGCCGTGGCGATACTTCAGCACGCCGGCGAACTCGTGGAGGTTGTCGGGCGTGATCGTCACGCTCTCGACCTTGCCTTCGAGGATCTGGCGCAATGCCTTCCGCGCCAGCTTGGCGATCTCGCGCTCGAGCGTGCGGACACCGGCCTCGCGCGTGTAGCGCTGGATCAGCGCGCGCAGGCCCTCATGGGTCAGCGTGAACTCGCCTTCCTTCAGCCCATGCGCCTCTACCTGCTTGGCGATCAGGTGACGCTCGGCGATCTCGACCTTCTCGTCCTCGGTATAGCCTTCGAGCCGGATGATCTCCATGCGGTCGAGCAACGGCTGCGGCAGGTTCAAGGTGTTCGCGGTGGTCACGAACATGACGTCAGACAGGTCGATGTCGATCTCGAGATAATGATCGTTGAACTTGCTGTTCTGTTCGGGGTCGAGCACCTCGAGCAGCGCCGAGGCGGGGTCGCCGCGGAAATCCTGACCGAGCTTGTCGATCTCATCGAGCAGGAACAGCGGGTTCGACGCGCCGGCCTTTTTCAGGTTCGACACGATCTTGCCCGGTAGCGAGCCAATATAGGTACGCCGGTGGCCGCGAATCTCGGCCTCGTCGCGCACGCCACCCAGCGACTGGCGGATGAACTCGCGCCCGGTCGCCTTGGCGATCGACTTGCCCAGGCTGGTCTTGCCGACGCCGGGAGGGCCGACCAGGCACAGGATCGG
>DASVNU010000198.1:0-1815 GCA_036383655.1 Sphingomonas sp.
TAGATGCCGCGATCTGCCAGTAACATGCTAAATTCGCGCGATTTATCGGGCCGAAGCCGGCGACTCACCGAAAGATTTTCCATGCGCGACATGCATGAACTTGGTGACCTTCGGCCGGACCAATCGCACGCTTTACAAGCCCGCCGCCCCGCCGCATTCTGCCGCCGTCCGCACGAGGGGAGAGCGTGCCATGAGTGATCCGGCCGAAGTCGTGACGACTTTCCTCGCCCTGTGGGAGAACCCCGGCGGGCTCGACCAGTCGGTGCGCGACTATTTCCTGCCGACGACGGTCTGGGAGAACGTCGGCCTCGCCACCACCACCGGGCAGGACGAGGCGATCGCGCTCAATGCGCAGCTCTGCGCCGCGGTCGGCATGGCGACGATTCGCGTCGACAACCTCGCGGTCGCGGTGACCGGCAACAAGGTGCTGACCGAGCGGATCGACCACATGGTCAATGCCGCGGGCGAGACCACCTACTCGGCGCCGGTCATGGGCATCTTCGAGATCACATTCGAGCAAGGCGCCGGCAAGATCGCCGCCTGGCGCGACTATTTCGACAGCGCCGGCGCCGCCGCGCTGATGCAGGGGAAGGGCTGATGCAGACGCCTTCTCAGATCGTCTCCGACTTCATCGCGCTCTGGGAGGAGCCCGACGGCTTTCCGCAGGCGGTCGACACCTATTTCACCCCCGACACGGTCTGGGAGAACCACGGCCTTATCACCACGCGCGGGCCCGAGGAGGCGATCGGCTTCTACGACCAGTTCGGCGCGGCCACCGGCATGAAGGGGATGCGGATCGACGTGACTGCGATCGCGGAGACGGGCGCCAAGGTGCTGACCGAGCGGGTGGACTACATTCTCGGCGCCGGGGGCGAGACGGTGATGACCGTGCCGGTGATGGGAATCTTCGAAGTGGAAGGCGGGCGGATCACCGCCTGGCGCGACTATTTCGACACGGTCGCGAATTCGCCGCCCGCGGGGTGAGGCAGGCGAAGGCGACAATACAGGAGGGTAAGGCCATGAAGTACAAGGTTCTCACGATTGCGATGCTGGCCGCGGCTTTGCCGCTCGGCGCCGCCCAGGCCGCAACCGTAAAGCTCGGCGCGACCATGACCGGGCCGAACGAGCCTGCGGGCGGCGATGCCGACGGCACGGGGACTTTCGTCGTCGAGATCGATCCCGATGCCGGCGACTTCTGCTACACGATCACCTCGGCCAAGATCGGCGCGCCGACCATGGCCCACGTCCACAGCGGCGCGGTGGGCGTCAACGGCCCGCCGGTCGTGACGATCGACCCCAAGGGCAACGACGAATGCATGGCGGTCGAGCCCGACGTGCTCAAGCCGATCGTCGCCAATCCCGAGAACTACTACGTCAACATCCACAACGCCGAATTCCCCGGCGGCGCGATCCGCGGGCAGTTGGTGAAGAAGTAGGGGCGGGGCGCTGCCCGTCCGGAGAGTTCCGGCAGACGGGGCTCTGACATCGCCATCCCGGACCTGATCCAGGATCCCGCTGCCTTTCGACCTCGCGTTGGGACGTAACGAGCGGGACTCCGGATCAAGTCTCGGGTGACGAACTGGGGCGAGGTTGGTCGTCCTCAGGCAACGCCCCCCAAACAGGATGGGGCCGGCATTGCTGCCGGCCCCGCTGTCGTCGCCTACCACTATCTACGCAGCTTCCGCTTCCTCGGTCGCCCGAGGTCCCAGCACGAACAGGAGCCTGGCCGCTGTGATGCTTCACCGAGCACCCCGAATGCGTTCCGCACCGTCGGGTACTGCTGCATCGTGATGCTCGTCGCATCGAGCCCGACCG
>DASVNU010000199.1:0-9291 GCA_036383655.1 Sphingomonas sp.
GCGCTCGTCGTCCCAGCGGAAGTCCGAACGCGACGCGCCCTTGCAGCCGAGCAGCTTATGCGCCTCGAGCGCGAGCCGCTTGCACGCCGCGGCGATCGCATCGGGGATCTGCGCCGGGAAGACGTGTTCGGTCATGCCGTCTGTATATTTGGCGTCGTAATCGTACCAGCCCGACTTGGGCTTGAGCTCGGTGACGCCCAGCGCGCGACCACCCAGGATCGCCGTGGTCAGCTCACGCCCACGGACATAAGGCTCGGCGAGCAATTCCTCGAATTCCTGCCACGGCCCCGCGACGTCGCGGCCAATCGGATTGCCGTAATTGCCGTCGTCGGTGACAATCGCGACCCCGACCGACGAGCCTTCGTTGACCGGCTTGAGCACGTACGGCCGCTTGAGCGGATCGCCCTCGAACACGTCCGCCGACTTAACGATCCGCCCGCCCGGCATCGGAATGCCATGCGGGACCAGCGCCTGCTTGGTCAGTACCTTGTCGATCGCGATGACCGAGGTGACCATGCCCGAATGGGTGTATTTGAGGCCCATCAGGTCGAGCATGCCCTGCACCGAGCCGTCCTCGCCGGGCGTGCCGTGGAGCGCGTTGAACACGATATCGGGTTTGGTCTCGGCCAGTTTCGCCGCGACGTCGCGGTCCATGTCGATCCGGGTCACGCGATGGCCGAGCGATTCCAGCGCCTCTGCGATGCCCTTGCCCGACATCAGCGAGACTTCGCGCTCGGCCGACCAGCCGCCCATCAGCACCGCGACGTGGAGAGGCGCGCTCACTTCGCCACCCCCACGCGCTGGATTTCCCATTCCAACATCACGCCGGACTTCGCCTTCACCTTCTCGCGTACCTCTTCGCCCAGCCCTTCGATGTCCGCGCTCGTCGCGTCACCCAGGTTGAGCAGAAAATTACAATGCTTCTCCGATACTTGCGCGTCGCCCTTGCGCAAGCCCCGACACCCCGCCTGATCGACCAATTGCCAGGCCTTATGCCCTTCCGGGTTCTTGAAGGTCGATCCGCCGGTGCGGCTGCGCAGCGGCTGCGATTCCTCGCGCGCGGCGGCGATGCGGTCCATCTCGGCCTGGATCGTTGCGGGCTCGCCGGGATGGCCGCGGAAGGTTGCGCCGACCACGATCGCGCCGGCCGGCAACTCGCTATGACGATAGGAGTAACCGAGGTCGCCGAGCGCCAATGTCTGCCGCTCTCCCGAGCGCAGCACCACCTCTGCTTCGGTCAGCACATCCTTGACCTCGCGGCCATAAGCGCCACCGTTCATCCGGACGAACCCGCCGACCGTTCCGGGGATCGAGCGCATGAATTCAAGCCCGGCGATCCCGGCATCGCGCGCGCTCGACGAGACGAGGATGCCGCTCGCGCCGCCGCCGCAGCGGAGCGTGGTTTCGTCGAGCCGCTCGACTTTGGCGAACGGCTTGCCCAGCCGCACGACGACACCGGGCACACCGCCGTCGCGCACGATCAGGTTCGACCCCAGACCGAGCCCCATCACCGGCACCGACGGGTCGAGCGCGTAGAGGAAGGTCGCGAGGTCTTCGATATCGGCCGGTTCGAACAGATATTCGGCCGCGCCGCCGCTCTTGAACCACACCAGTGGCGCGAGCGGCGCGCCGTGCGTCAGTCTCCCGCGAACCGGAGGCATGGCGTAACAGACCGTCACCGCACCGCCTCGATTCCCTCGGCCAGGCCCGCCGCCCATTTGGCGATGTCGCCCGCGCCCAGGCAGACGATCATGTCGCCCGACTGGACGATCGGCGCCAATTCGCGCGCCAGTTCCTCGGGCGATCCGACGGTCGATGCCGAACGGTGGCCGCGACGCTTGAGCCCGTCGACCAGCGCCTCCGCATCGACGCCCTCGATCGGCTGTTCGCCCGCGGCATAGACCGGCGTGACATAGACCATGTCGGCGTCGTTGAACGCCTGCTGGAAGTCCTCCATCAGATTGCCGAGGCGTGTGTAGCGATGCGGCTGGACCACGGCGATGACGCGGTTCGCCACGCCCTCACGCGCCGCCGACAGCACCGCGCGGATCTCGACCGGATGGTGACCGTAATCGTCGATCACCACCGCGCCATTGACCTCACCGACCTTGGTGAAGCGGCGCTTGACCCCGCCGAACTTGGCGAAGCCCTGTTGGATCGTCGCGTCCGGAACGCCGAGCTCGAGCGCGACACCGATCGCCGACAGCGCGTTCTGGACATTGTGGCGACCCGGCATCGGCAGCTCGATATGCTCGATCGAACGGATCGTGCCGTCGCGGCTGCGGATGATCGCCTCGAAGCGGTTGCCGCCGGGGATCGGCGTCACGTTGACGCCGCGAATATCGGCCTGGGTCGAGAAGCCGTAGGTGACGATGCGGCGATCGCGCACGCGCGGCAGCACCGCCTGCACTTCGGGGTGGTCGAGGCAGAGGAACGCGGCGCCGTAGAAAGGCACATTCTCGATGAACTGGACAAACGCGTCCTTGATCGCGTCGAAGCTGCCATAATGGTCGAGATGTTCGGGATCGATATTGGTCACCACCGCGAGCGTGCCGTCGAGCCGCAGGAAGCTGCCGTCGCTCTCATCGGCCTCGACCACCATCCACTCGCTGTCGCCCAGGCGCGCGTTCGAGCCATAGCTGTTGATGATGCCGCCGTTGATTACCGTCGGGTCGATCCCGCCGGCATCGAGCAACGCCGCGACCATCGACGTCGTGGTGGTCTTGCCGTGCGTGCCGGCGACCGCGACGGTCGATTTGAGCCGCATCAGTTCGGCGAGCATTTCGGCGCGGCGCACCACCGGAATGCGGCGTTCGAGCGCTGCCTCGATCTCGGGATTGGCGCGCTTGATCGCGGTCGAGACGACGACCACCGCGGCGTCGCCGAGATTATCGGCGGCGTGGCCGATCTTCACGTCGATGCCCATGTCGCGCAGCCCTTGCACGACATAGCCCTCGGCGACGTCCGAGCCCTGCACCTTATAGCCCAGATTGTGCATCACTTCGGCGATGCCGGACATGCCAATCCCGCCAATGCCGACGAAATGGATGGCGCCGATATCGGTCTTCAACCCGGTCATGCGAATGCTGCTGTCTCTCCGCCCGGTGTGGCGGTCTGAACTTTGCCGACGGGAATATCGGCGGGAGGATGATCGAGGCTTTCGACCAGATCGGCGAGGTCGCGCGCCGCATCGGGATGGCCGCACGATTTCGCGCGCGCCGCGGCATTCTGCAACGCGGCGGGGTCGAGCCCGAGCTTCTGCATCTGCTTGGCGAGTTCGACGGGGGTGAACTGGCTTTGCGCGATCGTCCGCGCGCCGCCGGCTTCCGAAATCTCGCGCGCATTCTCGGTCTGGTGATCGTCGGTCGCGCTGGGCAGCGGCACCAGGATCGCCGGACGCCCCGCCGCGGTCAGCTCGGCGATGGTCGACGCGCCGGCGCGCGCGATCACCAGATGCGCCCAGGCGAGATGTTCGGGCAGATCGGGCAGATACGTGGCAAGGTCGGCCGCGATCGACAATTCGGCATATTTGGCCCGCGCCTTGTCGATATCCTCGACCCGCGCCTGATGCGTGACCTGCAAGCGACGGCGGAAACTGACCGGGAGCATCGACAATCCCTCGGGGACCACACTGCTCAGGATGCTCGCGCCCTGGCTGCCGCCGGTGACCAGGATGCGGAAGATGCTGTCTTCTTCGAGCAACGGATAGGGTTTGTCGCGCAACGCCAGCACGTCCTCGCGCACCGGGTTGCCGGTCAGATGCGCCTTGTCACGATATTTGTCGGCGAGCCGGTCGACCTTGGCATAGGACGTCGCGATCGCGTCGACCCGCCCCGCCACCAGCCGGTTGACGCGGCCGAGCACCGCATTCTGCTCGTGCACCGCGGTCGGAACTTTCTGGTTGAACCCAGCGAGCAATGCCGGCAGCGCGGGATAGCCGCCGAAGCCGATCACCGCGGCGGGCTTGATCTTCTCGAACAGCTCAATCGCGAGCTTGCGGCCCGCGAGCATCGCGCGGCCGGCGCGATACCAGCCGATCGGCCCGCCCTGCATGCGACCGGCCGGAAGCACGTGTGTCTCGATCCCGTCGAACAGCCCGGGGAAGCGCACGCCCCGCTCATCGCTGATCAGATCGACCTTGTGCCCGCGCTTCTTCAGTTCGGCGGCGAGCGCCGCGGCGGGCACCATGTGCCCCCCGGTCCCGCCTGCGGCCAGAACGAATTGCCGCACTCTCGTCATTCGCCGCTCCATTTCACGACATAGGGTGAGCGGCTCACAAACGGGTTCCGGCGCGTAAACGCAAGCAGCAACCCCATGCCGATCGACAGCGCGATCATCGACGATCCGCCATAGCTGATGAACGGCATCGTCATGCCCTTGGAGGGCGCGAGGCCAGTATTGACCGCCATCGAGATCAGCGCCTGCAATCCGAACTGGATGGCAAGGCCCGCCGAGGCGAGAACGCGGAATTCCTCCTGCTCATCCAGCAGTTTGACGAACACGCGCACGACGATCGCAAGGAATATCACCGCGACGATCGCACAGGAGATCAGCCCGAATTCCTCACCGATCACCGAGAAGACATAATCGGTATGCGCTTCGGGCAGGCGGAACTTCATCTGTCCCCCGCCGGGACCGGTACCGAACCAGCCGCCCGCGGTCAGTGTCGCGCGCGCGGCGTTGACCTGGAAATGGTCGGCGGCGTCGGTCGAGTCCGGGAACAGGAAGGCGTCGATCCGCGTGCGCGCGGTCGAATAGAACAGATAGGCCGAAATCAGCCCGACCACCGCCGCGCCGAACAATGTACCGATCGTCCGCGCCGAAATTCCCGAGATCAGCAGCAAGGCAAGCCATACCGAGCAGAACACCACTGTCTGGCCGAAATCGGGCTGCAGCATCAGCAGCACGGCAATCAGCGCGGTCAACCCGCCGGTCAGCGCGGCCAGCACGCCGCCCGACAATCCCTGTTCCTTGTTCTTGAGCGACAACAGCCATGCGACCGCGACGATGAAGCAGGGCTTGAGGAATTCGGACGGCTGGAATTGCGCGGCGCCGACCCCCAGCCAGCGCCGCGCGCCGTTCACCTGGACGCCGATCAGCGGGATCAGCATCAGCATGACGAGGAAGCCCGCACAGCCGATCAGCGCCATGCGCCGCGCGCTTTCGGTCGGCAGCATCGAGACGATGAACAACACCGGCAGCGACACCGCGACCCACATCACCTGGCGCCAGAAATAATAGAGCGCCGGCATATGATGCGTCGCATCCGAATAACGCTGTGCCGAGGCGGGGGACGCGGCGGCGACCGCGACCAGCCCGATCGCCATCAGGAACAGGGTCAGGATCAGCAGCACCCAGTCGATGTCCCAGAACCACGCGCCGAGCGGCGAGCGATCCGACCGCCCACCGCGCCGTGCGACCCGGGTCAGGAATCCTTCCTTGGTCGACCGCGCACTCATGTCAGGGTCTCGACTAACCCGCGAAAGGTGTCGCCGCGGTCTTCGTAGTCGCGAAACTGATCGAACGACGCGCAGGCCGGCGACAGCAACACGGTCTCACCAGGCTTGGCGGCGGCGCGGCACAAGTCGACCGCGTGCGCGAGCGTCTCGGCATAGACGGTCGGGATTTCATTCTCGAGCAGGTCGAGGAACATCGGGCCGGCTTCGCCGATCGTATAGGCCGCGCGGACATGGCCGAACGACGGGCGGCACGCGTCGAGGTCCTTGGTCTTGGCCTGGCCGCCCAGGATCCAGTGGATGCCGTCGAACGCCGCGAGCGCCGGAGCGGTCGAGTCCGGATTGGTCGCCTTGCTGTCGTTGACATAGGCGACGCCGGCAACGGTGCCGACACGCTCCATCCGGTGCGGCAGGCCCTTGAAGCTTTCGAGCCCGGCATCGATCGCCGCTTCCGCGACACCGAGCGCCTGGCACGCGGCGATCGCGGCGAGCGCGTTCTGCGCGTTGTGCGGCCCCTGCAACGACGGCCAGCGCGACTGGTCCATGCACACGCCCGGCGCGATCTTGGTGAGATGCTCGCCGCGCGCCGACAACGATCGGGCGATCTTCGCCGATGCGTCGTCGCCGATCCCGATCACCGCGTCGTGATCCTTCGACTGCATCACGAACAGCCGCGCCTTGGACGCGGCATAAGCGTCGAAGCCGTCATAACGGTCGAGATGGTCGGGCGTGATGTTGAGCAACACCGCGACATCGCAATCGAGCGTGAAAGTGAGGTCGATCTGATAGCTCGACAATTCGAGCACATAGACGCCGCCCACCGGCAACGGCTCCTCGCCGAGGATCGGCAGGCCGATATTGCCGCCGAGGCGGGCAGGAATGCCGGCAGTCTCGAGAATGTGGTGGATGAGCGCGGTGGTGGTCGACTTGCCGTTGGTACCGGTGATGCCGACAACACGGTGCGACGGCAGATAATCGCGCGCCTGGGCGAACAATTCGATGTCGCCGATGACCGGCACGCCGGCGTCGCGCGCCTTTGCGGCGATCGGGTGACGATTGAGCGGGACACCCGGCGACACGACGACACCGGCGAACCCCGTCAGGTCGATCTCGACCGGATCGGCAAGCCGGATTGGCGCATTTTCAAAGCCGGGCTGCCAACTCTCGCGAGGATCGCGCTTGGTTGCATCGCTGTCCCAAGCGACGACTTCTGCCCCGCTCGCCAGCAACGCGCGCACCGTCGCGGCACCCGAACGCGCCAGCCCGAGCACCGCATAGCGTTCGCCGCGCCAGGACGGACTGGTGATCACCGCAGTTTCAGCGTCGCCAGACCGGCCAGCGCCAGCACCAGCGCCACGATCCAGAAACGGATTACGACGGTCGATTCAGGCCAGCCGAGCTGTTCGAAATGGTGGTGGATCGGCGCCATGCGGAACACGCGCTTGCCGGTGCGCTTGTAGACGAACACCTGGATGATCACGCTCATCGCCTCGACCACGAACAGCCCGCCGATGATGCCGAGCACGATCTCGTGATGCACGGTGACCGCGATCGCGCCGAGCGCGCCGCCCAGGGCCAGGCTGCCGGTATCGCCCATGAATACTGCCGCCGGCGGCGCGTTGAACCACAGGAAGGCAAGCCCCGCCCCGATCATCGCGCCGCAGAAGATCGCGAGATCGCCGACACGCGGGATGTGCGGGATGCCGAGATAGTCGGCGAACTTCGCGTTACCCGCGAGGTAGACGATCAGCATGAACGCGACGCTGGCGATGATCACCGGCATCGTCGCGAGCCCGTCGAGCCCGTCGGTCAGGTTCACCGCATTACCGAACGCGACGATCGTGAAGGCGGCGAACACGACGTAGAACCAGCCGAGATCGATCACCACCGAGTTGAAGAACGGCAAATAAAGATGTGTGCCGTTGGCGGTGTTGGTGTGGATGATGATCGCGCTGGCGATCCCGGCGACGGCGAATTCGCCGAGCAGGCGCACCCTGCCCGAGACGCCAGCGGTGCTCGCCTTCCTGACCTTGTCGTAATCGTCGAGGAACCCGATCGTGCCGAACCCCAGGGTCACGAACAGACACGCCCAGACGTACGGGTTGGTCAGGTCCATCCAGATCAGGATCGAGATCGTCATGCTGGTCAGGATCATCAGCCCGCCCATCGTCGGCGTGCCGCGCTTGGCGAGGTGCGATTGCGGGCCGTCGGCGCGGATCGGTTGCCCCTTGCCCTGGCGGACGCGCAGCCAGCCGATGAAACGCGGCCCGATGATCAGCCCGATCAGCAGCGCGGTCGCCACCGCCGCGCCCGAGCGGAAGGTCTGGTAGCGGACCAGGTTGAGAATGTGGGGGAAGCCCAGCGCCTGCGCGATCCAATAAAGCATTATAGTTTCCCGCTGGCGAGCGCTGCGACCACCGCAGACAAGCCGACCCCGTTCGAACCCTTGATGAGAACCGCGTCGCCCGCTTCGAGTACCGCCGTCAGGCGGTCGCGCGCGGCAGCGGCGTCGGGCACATGGACGATTTCGACCTGACCCTCAAGCGCTTCGGCGAGCGGTTTCATCGCCTCGCCGACCAGAATGACCAGTTGGACGCCAGCGTCACGAACCGGCCCGGCCAATGCGGCGTGATACTCATCCGATTTGTCGCCGAGCTCTCGCATTTCGCCGAGCATTGCGATCCGCCGCGTCGCCGCTTCTTCGCCCAGCACCGCGAGCGTCACGCGCATCGATGCCGGGTTGGCGTTGTACGCCTCATCGATCACCAGCGCCCGGCCCTTACTTCCTTTGGCATCCACCTCGACCCAGAAGCGGGCGCCGCGCCCGGCAAGGCCGCCAAGATCGGCGAGCGCCAGCCCGGCGAGCGCGAGGTCGCCGCCGACCGCGTCGACCGCCGCGAGTACGGCCAGCGAATTGGACACCCAGTGATGCCCCGGTTGCGAGATCGTGTAACTGAGTTCGCGCTCGCCGACCCGCGCGGTGACGAACGTGCCGCCATTGGCCGCCTTGACTGCTTCGATCGCGCGAACGTCCGCATCTTCGTCGATCCCGAACGTCACCGTACGCGCGGCGTGCGGCGCCGCGGCCGCGGCCAGGCGCTCGCGATGCGGGCTGTCATGGGGAATGATCGCCACGCCGCCCGGCTCCAGGCCCCGGAAGATCTCACCCTTGGCGTCGGCGATCGCGCTCTCGTCGGGGAAAAACGCCGCATGCGCCGGCGCGATCGCGGTGACGATCGCGACGTGCGGGCGCACCAGGGTCGTCAGATGCGCGAGTTCGCCGGGATGGTTCATCCCCATCTCGAACACGCCGTAATCGCTGTCGGCCGGCATCCGCGCTAGGCTGAGCGGCACGCCGGTATGATTATTGTAGCTCTTGACCGAGCGATGCGCCGATTTGGCCGGCGATCGGTCGAGCGCGGCGAACAGCGCTTCCTTGGTGCCGGTCTTGCCCGCCGATCCGGTGACCCCGACGATCCGCGCGGACGTCCTGGCGCGCGACGCCTTGGCCAGCGCTTCCAGCGCCGCGAACGTGTCCGGGACCCGCACATTGGGGTGCGGCGTGTCCTGGCTGACGATCGCACCCGATGCGCCGCGACCGAACGCCTGGTCGAGGAATTTGTGGCCGTCGGTGGTCTCACCGGTCAGCGCGACGAACAGGTCGCCCTGCCCGACTTCGCGCGAGTCGAAGGTAACGCCAGAAACGTCGAACGCCGCCGAAGCGGCGCCGCTGGTGGCCGTTGCGATGTCGGCCGAGTCCCAGAGGGTCACAACTCCCCTCCCGCTCGCGGGAGGGGCTGGGGGAGGGCGTGTCGAAGGGCGGGATCAAACATCC
>DASVNU010000200.1:0-4341 GCA_036383655.1 Sphingomonas sp.
TAAAGACACCCGCGTCATCTGCCAGGGCTTCACCGGCTCGCAGGGCACCTTCCACTCGGAACAGGCGATCGCCTACGGGACCAAGATGGTCGGCGGGACCTCGCCGGGAAAGGGCGGCTCGACGCACCTGGGCCTGCCCAATTTCGACACTGTGCACGACGCGGTCGCCAAGACCGGCGCCGAGGCTAGCGTGATCTACGTGCCGCCGCCCTTCGCGGCCGACTCGATCCTCGAGGCGATCGACGCCGAAGTCCCGCTGATCGTCACGATCACCGAGGGCATTCCAGTGCTCGACATGGTCAAGGTCAAGCGTGCGCTCTCGGGCTCGAAGTCGCGGCTGATCGGCCCGAACTGCCCCGGCGTGCTGACCCCGGGCGAGTGCAAGATCGGCATCATGCCGGGGTCGATCTTCAAGAAGGGATCGGTCGGCGTTGTAAGCCGCTCGGGCACGCTTACTTATGAAGCCGTGTTCCAGACCTCGAACGCCGGCTTGGGCCAGACCACCGCGGTCGGCATCGGCGGCGATCCGGTCAACGGCACCAACTTCATCGACGTGCTCGAGCTGTTCCTGGCCGATGACGAGACCAAGTCGATCATCATGATCGGCGAGATCGGCGGATCGGCCGAAGAAGAAGCCGCGCAGTTCCTGAAGGACGAAGCCAAACGCGGCCGCAAGAAGCAGATGGCGGGCTTCATCGCCGGCCGCACCGCGCCTCCGGGCCGCCGCATGGGCCATGCCGGGGCGATCGTCTCGGGCGGCCAGGGCGGCGCCGAGGACAAGATCGCGGCGATGGAATCGGCGGGCATCAAGGTCTCGGCCAGCCCGAGCCTGCTCGGCGAGACGCTGCTCGAGGTGTTGAAGAGGTGAATGAATACCTCCTTCTCCCCTTGTGGGAGAAGGATAGCGAAGCTTGGCAGCTTGCTGCCTAGCGCAGCTTGGATGAGGGGAGCGGCGCTCACGCGCCGCGCGAGCCTTCGGCTCGCTCCCCTCACCCTCCCACTCGGCTCCGCCGAGCGGGCCCCTCCCTCTCCCACAAGGGGAGAGGGAAAGGAGAAGCAAGATGGGCTACGAAGGTCTGGATTTCAGCGAGATCGCGGCGGGTGTGTCGCCGGCGTTCGTCGAGACGCTGTACAGGAAGTTCAAGGAATCGCCCGAGTCGGTCGAGCCATCGTGGCGCGGCTGGTTCGAGGGGCTGGAGAACGGCCCATCGACCGCGAGCTGGGCGAATCCCGCCTGGCCGCTGGCGTCGACCGACGATCTGACCGCGGCGCTCGACCCGACCCAGATGGAACCCGCGCCCAAGCCCGCGCGCGGCGGTGCTCCCGCCCCGGTTCCGGCGGCCAAGCCGGCAAGCCAGGACGATATCGTCAAGGCGGCGAGCGACTCGATCCGCGCGATGCTGCTGATCCGGACCTATCGCGTGCGCGGTCACCTCGCGGCGACGCTCGATCCGCTCGGCCTGATCCGGCAGGACCTGCCCGACGACCTCAAGACCGAATATTACGGCTTTTCCGAAAGCGACATCGACCGCCCGGTCTACCTGGGCGGGACGATGGGGCTGCAATGGGCGACGATCCGCGAGCTGGTCGACATCCTGCGCGCCAATTACTGCGGCAATGTCGGCCTCGAATATATGCACATCGCCGATGTCGAGGAGCGCCGTTTCCTCCAGGACCGGATGGAGGGCAAGGACAAGGCCATCCAGTTCACCGTCGACGGCAAGAAGGCGATCCTCAACAAGGTGATCGAAGCCGAGCAATGGGAGCGCTTTCTCGGCAAGAAATATGTCGGCACCAAGCGCTTCGGGCTCGACGGCGGCGAGGCGATGATCCCCGCGCTGGAAAGCGTGATCAAATATGGCGGCGCGATGGGCGTCAACGAGATCGTCTATGGCATGGCGCATCGCGGCCGGCTCAATGTGCTGGCCAATGTCATGGCCAAGCCGTTGCGCGTCATCTTCCACGAATTCGGCGGCGGTTCGGCCAATCCCGAGGATGTCGGCGGATCGGGTGACGTCAAATATCACCTCGGCACCTCGACCGACCGCGAGTTCGACGGGATCAAGGTCCATATGTCGCTGGTCGCCAACCCCTCGCACCTCGAGGCGGCGGACCCGGTCGTGCTGGGCAAGACCCGCGCGATCCAGACATTGGCCGGCGACCTCGAGGAGCACAGCCATTCGCTCCCCGTGCTGATCCATGGCGACGCGGCGATGGCGGGCCAGGGCATCGTGTGGGAATGCCTCGGCTTCTCGGGCATCCGCGGTTACAATACCGGCGGCTGCATCCACTTCGTCATCAACAACCAGATCGGCTTCACCACCAGCCCGCAATTCGCACGCTCGTCGCCTTATTGCTCGGATGTGGCGAAAGGCGTCCAGGCACCGATCTTCCACGTCAATGGCGACGATCCCGAAGCGGTGACCTTCGCCTGCAAGATGGCGATCGAGTTCCGCCAGACGTTCCACCGCGACATCGTGATCGACATGTGGTGCTATCGCCGCTTCGGTCATAATGAAGGCGACGAGCCGAGCTTCACCCAGCCGCTGATGTACAAGGCGATCCGCCAGCATCCGTCGGTCAGCGAAGTCTATGGCAAGCGCCTGATCGCCGAGGGTGTGGTCGACCAGGCGTGGATCGACACGATCACGCACCAGTTCGACACGCTGCTCGAAGGCGAGTTCGAGGCGGGCGCGTCGTACAAGGCGAACAAGGCGGACTGGTTCGCCGGCCGCTGGTCGGGGCTGCACGCCCCGGCCGATGCCGAGACCGCGCGGCGCAACGTCGAGACCGGCATCGAGCGCAAATTGTTCGACAGCCTGGGCCGCACGCTGACCACCATCCCCGAGGACCTCACCGTCCACAAGGCGCTCAACCGCGTGATCGACGCCAAGCGCGAGATGTTCAAGACGGGCGAGAATTTCGACTGGGCGACCGGCGAGGCGCTCGCCTTCGGTTCGCTGTTGTCGGAAGGCTATGGCGTCCGCCTGTCGGGTCAGGATTCGGGCCGCGGCACCTTCTCGCAGCGCCACGCGGTGTGGGTCGACCAGAATGACGAGCACAAATATGTGCCGCTGTGGAATGTCGAGCACGGCAATTTCGAAGTGCTCGATTCGCCGCTCAGCGAATATGGCGTACTCGGGTTCGAATATGGCTATGCGCTCGCCGATCCCAAGACCCTGGTGATCTGGGAAGCGCAGTTCGGCGATTTCGCCAATGGCGCGCAGATCATGATCGACCAGTTCATCGCCTCGGGCGAGGCCAAATGGCTGCGCGCCAACGGCCTGGTGCTGATGCTGCCGCATGGATATGAGGGCCAGGGGCCCGAGCACAGCTCGGCGCGCCCCGAGCGTTTCCTCCAGCTGTGCGCCGGCGACAATATGCAGGTCGCCAATTGCACCACGCCGGCCAACATCTTCCACCTGTTGCGCCGCCAGATGCACCGGGCGTTCCGCAAGCCGCTGGTGATCTTCACGCCCAAGTCGCTGCTGCGCCACAAGCGCGCGGTGTCCAAGGCCGATGATTTCCTGGGCGACAGCCACTTCCGCCGCATCCTGTCGGATCCGGACGCGCCGGCGGATACCGAGACCAAGCGGCTGGTGCTGTGCTCGGGCAAGGTCGCCTATGACCTGTTCGAGGCGCGCGATGCGGCAGGCGACAAGAACACTCAGATCGTCCGCGTCGAGCAGCTCTATCCGTTCCCGGGTGATCCGCTCGCCGAGCGCGTCCGCCGCATGCCCAATCTCGAAGAGATCGTCTGGGCGCAGGAAGAGCCGCGCAACAACGGTTACTGGTTCTTCGTCGAGCCGCTGATCGAGGAAGCGCTAGCCGCCGCCAAGTGCAAGGTGAAGCGTGCGCGCTATGCCGGCCGCGCCGCATCGGCATCGCCCGCGACGGGCCTCGCCAAGCGCCACCAGACCGAACAGGCCGCGCTCGTCGCCGACGCGCTGGGCCATAATGTACGCGAAGAAATCCGCCGCACGCGGAAGAGCTGAACCCGCCCGTCACCCCAGCGAAAGCTGGGGTCTCGAGCGGCAGGAACGAAATCATGAGATCCCAGCTTCCGCTGGGATGACGAGGTGAAGATGGCAACCGAAGTCAATGTCCCCACGCTGGGTGAATCGATCGTCGAGGCAACCGTCGGCGAATGGCTGAAGCAGCCGGGTGATCCGGTGAAGGCCGACGAGCCCATCGTCAGCCTGGAAACCGACAAGGTCGCGATCGAAGTGCCGTCGCCCGTCGCCGGGGTGATGGGTCAGCATGCGGTCGCGGTCGGCGACAATGTCGCGGTCGGCGCCTTGCTCGCGACGATCGAGGCAGGCGGTGCCGGTGCCGCTGCTC
>DASVNU010000201.1:0-6463 GCA_036383655.1 Sphingomonas sp.
CGGTCGTAGATCGCCAGGCTGTCGAACTTGTCCCAATCGTCGGTCACCGCATCGACATGGCTGCCGTCGGGGCGCGACAAATCGCCGCCGAGCTGAAGATTGTAGGGCGGATCGGCGAAGATCAGGTCGACCGATTTGGCCGGCAGCGCGCGCATCGTCTCGATGCAATCGCCCATGACGATGCGATCGAGCGGCAGCTCGCCCGGCACCAATACCGACGGTTGCCCAAGAGCAACGGCGCGCGCACTGACCTTCTCGATGACCCCCATCGGCAACCACTCCCCGCAATGACACGCGCACGAAAACCGGGCGCGCGGACTCCGGTCAAGCGGAGTTTAGTTAACGAGTCGGGTTAGCAAATGGTTAACACGGCGGAACATTTTGCGAGCGCGCCAAGATGTTGAGTCCGGAGTTATCCACAACCCCAAGCCATGGGGTGTGGCAAAAAAGACTCTTAAAACGGCAGAACCGCTTGGGCGACCGGCGCGAAGCTCCGGCGATGCAGCGGAGAGGGCCCATGTTCGCGTAACGCCCGCAGATGATCGGGCGCGCCATAACCCTTGTTCGAGTGCCAGCCGTACTGCGGATAGGCTTCGGCATGAGTGATCATGATCGTGTCGCGCGTGTGCTTGGCGACGATCGACGCGGCGGCGATCGACATGCTGATCCCGTCGCCGCCGACGATCGCGGTCGCCTGGTAGCTCCAGCGCGGCAGGCGGTTGCCGTCGACCAGCACATGGCCGGGCGGACAGCCCAGTGCTTCCACCGCCAACGTCATCGCTTTCATCGTCGCCCAGAAGATGTTGAGACTGTCGATCTCTTCCGCCTCGCAGATGCCGATGCCGACGGTCGCGCAGTCCATCAGCCGAGCGTGCAGCCGCGCGCGCTCGATGGCGGACAGCTTCTTCGAATCATCGAGCCCGCGCGGAATACCCTTGGCCGGCAGGATCACCGCGGCGGCCACCACCGGGCCGGCGAGCGGCCCGCGCCCGGCCTCGTCGACCCCGGCAACGGGCCCCAGGCAGAGCTTTTCGTGCTTGAGGCCGGGCATTCTAGCCCTTTATCTCGTCGAACGGGATCACGCCAAGAGCATGTCCCATCGGTCCATACCCACTCCCGAAACCAGGTGCGTTGGCGAGCGCGGCGCGGACGAACGCGATGGCGCGGTCGATCGCATCTTCAAGCGAACGGCCGTGCCCCAAGCCGGCGGCAATCCCACTGGCGAGCGTGCAGCCGGTTCCGTGGGTGCTGGTCGTAGCGATGCGGGCATGCGTCCATCGGCGGACTTCGCCATTCGGCGAAACCAGGCGATCGACGATCAGATCTCCCTCGCCATGTCCGCCCTTCACCAGCACGGCCGCACCAATCCTCGCGGCATAGTCGGCAGCCTCACTCTCGATATCGGCCAGTTCGATGGCATCGCGCCCGCACAGAACGGCGAGTTCGGGCAAATTGGGTGTGACGATCGCACTCATTCGAGCGAGGTCGTGAAGCGATGCGATCGTTCGCTCGTCGGCGAGGCGCGCGCCGCTGGTAGCCACCATGACGGGGTCGAGCACGATCGATGGCGGATACAAACCGCTGCGTAATTCGCGGACCAACGCGGCGGCGATGTCAGCGTTGCCGATCATGCCGATCTTGATTGCGTCCACGCCGATGTCTTCGACTACAGCCGCGGCCTGTTGGACAACCAATTTGGCAGGGAGCGCCAGGATCGCTTCCACGCCCAACGTGTTCTGCGCGGTGATCGCGGTGATCGCGGTCATTGCGTGGCCGCCGAGCATCGTCACCGTCTTGATATCGGCCTGTATCCCCGCGCCGCCGCCCGAATCGGACCCGGCGATGATCAGGACGCGCGGCGTCATCCCCGCTTCCGTGCCTGCGGATAGCTACCCAGCACCCGCATCCATTTCGAGTGGAAGCCGAGCTCCTCGAGCGCGCGGTCGAGATTGTCGTCGCCCGGCCGCCCGTCGACATCGGCGTAGAAATCGGTCGCCGCGAAGCTGCCGCCGCGCTGATAGCTTTCGAGCTTGGTCATGTTGACGCCGTTGGTCGCGAACCCGCCCATCGCCTTGTACAGCGCGGCGGGGACGTTCTTCACCTCGAAGATGATCGTCGTCATGAACGGCCCCTCACCCGTCAGCGGGCGGCCGCCACGCGCCAGGGTGACGAATCGCGTCGTGTTGTGCTCGGCGTCGGCGATGTCGCTCGCCAGCGTCTGAAGCCCATAGATTTTCGCGGCCGGCGGTGGGGCAAGCGCCGCGACCTTGGGATTATTCATCTCGGCGATCAGTGCCGCGGCACCCGCCGTATCGGGATAAGCGATCGGGGTGATGCCGTGCGCCTTCAGCCACTGGCGGCACTGACCCAATGCCTGAGGATGGCTCATCGCTTCCTTGACGCCATCGAGCGGGCCGACGCCCATCAACGCGTAGCGGATCGGCAGGAAATGCTCGCCGGTGATGACCAGCCCCGATTCGGGCAGCAGGAAATGGATGTCCGCGACGCGCCCATGGAGCGAATTCTCGATCGGGATGACCGCGCAATCCGCGCGTCCTTCCTTCACCGCATCGATCGCATCATCGAAGCTGAAGCACGGCAGCGGCAGTCCATCGGGGAAGGTTTCCTCAACCGCGACATGGCTGTTGGCGCCCGGCGCGCCCTGAAATGCGACAGCGCGCCCGGGCTCGCGAGCGGCTGCTTCGGTCATCTCGGCAACGATGGGCCGGGCGGGGGCGGCGAAGTTCTCCATGGCGGCGGCGATTAGAGGCGGGCTTCATCCGTAGCAACCCGGTGCCCTTTGTTTGACGTGCTTGTTTGACGCGCTCGCGCGCGTAGCCGGCACCGGCCTGCTCCCCCACCCGACCGCCCAATCAGGATATGTTATGGGCGATCGGGTGGGGAAGCGGACCGATGCCGCTGCGACCGTCAGGTCGCCAAACAAACACACCGCCTTGCCCCCCGCGAATACGCTTACTAAAGGGCTGCTACTCATTTCAGGGGCGTACGCGAAAAATCATGTCCGACAAGACCAATACGATCGCTGGCTGGACCCTCGCCGGGTGCTTCGTCGCGCTGGGTGCCACGATCGTTGGCGGCATGATGTTTCACAGCGGCGAGCCCAAGAAGGAAGGCTATCCGGTCGAGGCGGTCGATGAGGGCGGCGACAGCGGCGCCGCGGCCGAAGTGCCGATCGCGACTCTCCTCCCGACCGCCGACGCCGCCAAGGGCGCCGAGGTCTTCAAGAAGTGCGCGGCGTGCCACACGGTCAACCAGGGCGGCGCCAACGGCATCGGCCCGAACCTCTATGCGACGGTCGGCGAGGCGGTGGCCGAGGGCAAGGGCGGATTCGCTTTCTCCGACGCGCTCAAGACCAAAGGCGGCAAGTGGGATTTCGATTCGCTCAACGCCTGGCTGACGTCCCCTCGTAAATATGCTCCGGGCACCAAGATGACCTTCGCCGGTCTCTCGAACCCCAAGGATCGCGCCGACGTCATCCTGTACCTCAACCAGCAGGGTTCGAACCTGCCGCTGCCGGCGGCGCCGGCCGCAGCGCCCGCGGGCAAGGACGCCAAGGCGGCCGACGGCAACAGTGCCGCGCCGGCGACCGGCAATACCGCGGCGCCTGCCGCGCCTGCTGCGAAGAAGTAAAGCCGATTTAAATCCTCCCCATGCTCGCATGGGGAGGATTTGAGTATCAGCGCGACGTGTCGGCCTGCGCGGCGATCTCGTCGGCGGCATGCTCCTCGGCTTCGGCAAACCCGATGTCGAGCGACCGATCCTGATAGAAACGCTGGACGCATTCCCAGCCTTCCTCGGCGGTCTCGCAATAGGTGAAGATGTCGAGATCCTTGGCGCTGACCACGCCTTCCTCGACCAGCGCTTCGAAATTGACCACGCGCTGCCAGAATTCCTTGCCATAGAGCAGCACCGGGATCGGCTGGATCTTGCCCGTCTGGATCAGCGTCAGCAGCTCGAACAATTCGTCGAACGTGCCGTAGCCGCCCGGAAACGCCGCCAGCGCGCGCGCGTGGAGCAGGAAGTGCATCTTCCTGAGCGCGAAATAGTGGAACTGCAGGCTCAGCCGCGGCGTGACATAGGGATTGGGCGCCTGTTCGTGCGGCAGGACGATATTGAGCCCGATCGATTCGGCACCGACATCGCACGCGCCGCGATTGGCGGCTTCCATGATCGACGGCCCGCCGCCCGAACAGACGACGAAGTGACGATGTCCGTCGGTGTCGACCGGGAAGCTCGATGCCAGCCGGCCGAGTTCGCGGGCGACCTCATAATATTTCGACTTGGCGACCAGCCGCTCGGCGATCTTGCGCGACGCCTCGTCGGTCGCGGCGTCGAGCACCGCCTGCGCCTTGTCGGGCGCGGGAATGCGCGCCGATCCGTACATCACGAAGGTGGACGCGATCCCCGCTTCGTCGATCACCAGTTCGGGCTTCAACAGCTCGAGCTGGAAGCGGACCGGACGCAGATCCTCGCGCAACAGGAAGTCCATGTCCTGGAAGGCCAGGCGGTAGGCGGGATCCTGGGTTTGCGGGGTGGAAAGGCCGCCCTTGGCGCGGTCGGCTTCCTGCTTGGCGCGCGGAAAGACGCGCGACGGTACTCGGGTATCAGTCATCCCAGCGCGTTAGAGCAAAGTTGTGACGGATTGAAGGGTTCTTAAAGCCCTCTCCCGCTTGCGGGAGAGGGAGGGGCCCGCGAAGCGGGAAGGTGAGGGTCTTCTTTCTTCTTCTGTTGTAGGCACCCGCTTGAAAGAAGAAAGAAGACCCTCACCCAACCTGCACCGGGTGAACAGCGCCCCGCGCTGTTCAGGTCATGCCGGGGGCATGACCGACCCGGTGCACCCGCAAGCGGGAGAGGGCTGAAGGCTCACCGGCAGAAGTTCTTGTGGTCGTCTTCCAGGTGGAGATGATTGTGGTGCGCGGCATTATAGTCCGGGCTGAGCACGGTGCCGAAACGCCTGCACGCGGAGGTATGGATCAGTTCGAGAAAGCGCCGCACGTCGTCATTGTCCGATCGCCAGTCACTCTCGATCGAGATACGGCGTCCATCCTCCAGCACGAACGCCGATACGTCGACCGCATTGGCCAGCGCATGGCCTGACAGTCGCTCGGTCGCGGTGCCGATCGTGTTGCGGCAGGCATAGGTGCCGAAGGTCTCGACCTTGACCAGCCGGCTGCCGAGAATCTGAAAGGCGGCGGGCGCGACCGCGTTGCGCGTCCAGCCGATGAACTCTTCCGCCAGCCCGCAGCGCATCGCTTTCAGGCCGGTGACGGGAACGCCGATGTCGATCAGCTGCACCGCGCCGATGACAGTGCACCCGCTGCCATAGTCGCGGTCGGGCAGCGGCGAATAGCGCACCTCCTCACGCGACAGATCGGCATAGCATTGCTGCGTCTCGCGGCTGGTCGGCAGGTTGAGCGTGACCGGCGGCGCGCCGGCCGGGCGGCGCGGCGGCGGCAAACGGTCATTGCCCCCTCCGCCGAACAGGCAACCCGACAGCACAAAGCCGAGCAAGGGGACGAGACGCTTCACGCGCCTTGATGTGCGCGAACATGGTTAACGAATCGCTAATGTTGCGACGCGCCGTGCCGCCGGTCAGGCGAAGGTTTCGGCATATCCCGGCCCGTGCTTCTGAAGCTCGTTGAAGCGGCGGATCATCATGATCAATGCGACGGCCAGCGGTACGTCGACGAAGAACGATGCCACGTCCAACCAACTCGCCGCAATCAGCGTCCCGACGTCATTGGCATTGAGCGAGAGCCGGAAGGAAATATTGCCGATGATGCTGGTCGCCAGCCACAGTCCCCACCACCAGCGCATCAACGCCGGCACAGGGACCGACCCGGGGTCGTGAGGACTGACGCTCGCTTGCCACGTTTCGCGCAACCCCTGGAACGGCTTCCACAGGGTCGCCACCGGAACGAAGAACCAGCCGACATTCCATCCGGGCGTTATGGTCATCGACTCGGACAGCGAATGCGCATTCGCATTGACGCGCATGATCCAGCGGGAAACGAAGACGATCGAGATCAGCATCGCCACCAACATGACGACGCTGGTGATACCCGCGACGGTATCGGCAGTTTCGGGTGCGGGCCCCGTTCCCGACCCTAGTGAGTTCAGCGCTGCAATCGTCAGGCCGCTACTGATGGTAAAGGCAAAATCCGCCGCCAGCCAAATCAGAACCGCGACGATCGCGGCGCGCCCTCGCCCGTTCGGATCGCGAAATTCATACATTCGCCTGCTCCCCCCCTTGCCCCGGCGCAACCTGCCGCATGTTCGCTTAGGCGTCCACCGCATGCCGCTTGACGCAGCGCACAATATCTTTAGGGCGGCCGACGGGCCACGCGGTCCCAACGCCGCGCGCGCTCTCTGCGAGGAGAGACTGACATGACTGATCTGACGGTTACCGACGCCACCATTGCGTCCATTGCACAGCCCGCCA
>DASVNU010000202.1:0-11252 GCA_036383655.1 Sphingomonas sp.
GGGCGGAGAATCAGGATCTGCGCCGCGTCGAGATGGCGCGCCTGTCGGGCGAGCGTTTCGCCTGCCCGCCGCCCTTGCTCGGCGAGCGCGTCGGTTTCGATCTCGATCAGGTCGGCGATCCCCAGGACGAATCGGTCCAGCACGACAAATTGCTGATCGATCGGGAGCGGCTCGGGCCGGTCAACCTGGTCGCAGAGACCGAACTCGCCGAACTCGATTCGCAGCGCACCGACGCTGCCGTCGAGCGCGACGAACTCGGCCAGGCGGTGGCGCAATTGCGCGGCTCGATCGGCACGCTCACTCGTGAGGGGCGGCAGCGCCTGCTCGCCGCGTTCGAGGCGGTCAACGGCCATTTCCAGCGGTTGTTCACGACCCTGTTCAATGGCGGCGCGGCGCGGCTCGAACTGGTCGATTCTGACGATCCGCTTGAGGCCGGGCTGGAGATCATGGCGCAGCCGCCGGGCAAGAAACTGCAATCGCTTACCCTGCTGTCGGGCGGCGAACAGGCGCTGACCGCGGTCGCGCTGATCTTCGGCCTGTTCCTGACCAATCCCGCGCCGATCTGCGTGCTCGACGAGGTCGACGCGCCGCTCGACGACGCCAATATCGAACGCTTCTGCGATCTGCTCGACCGCATGACGCAGGAAACCGCGACTCGCTATCTGATCGTCACGCACAATGCGGTGACGATGAGCCGGATGCACCGCCTGTTCGGCGTGACGATGGTCGAACGCGGGGTCAGTCGGTTGGTGTCGGTCGATCTGGGTGGGGCGGAGAGTTTGCTGGCGGCCGAGTGATTTCCAAAGCCCCTCCCCTGAAGGGGAGGGGCTAAGAAGCGGCTAGTCCGCCGCCACCTCCGGCAATAACAACTTCCCGAACACCAGCTTGATCACCACGAACACCGCCGCCGCGCCCAGGATCGCGGCGGCGTGGATTCCCCAGAAGCGCCCAGCCGGCATGATCTCCAGCCAGCCGCCAACCACGCCGACCAGATAATTGGCCAACGCCAGGAACAGATAATAGATACCGACCACCGTGCCCGAGATCGCCCGTGGCGCGGCGCGCGAATAAAGCGCGAGGCTGACCGGAAAGACGTTGGCGAAGCCGAGATTGTTGAGCGTGTTGACCGCGAGCGCGACCCATAAAGCCGGCTTGATCCCGGTCGCTTCGTGACGGCTCGCGACGATCATCACCAGGAGGAACGCGGACGAGGAGATGAGGCAGCCGATGATCAGCTTGGTGATCTCGTCGGGTTCGCGCCAGTGCCGCGCATACCAGCGCCAGAACGCCACTGCCCCGGCCAAGGTCACGAACCCGGTAAAGGCGTCGAACGAGACGAGGAACGAGGTCGGCATGCGGTGCCCGAACAGCATGAATTCGTAACTGCGGTCGGCCCAGACCAGATAGGCGTTGAACATCTGCTGGTTGCCGATCGCGCTCACCGCCAGCACCGGCACCATGAACAGCAGCAGGACCAGTACGACCGCGTCGCGCCGCGTCATCGCCGGGCGGGGCACGCTCGCTGCCCGCCGCTCGGTCAACGGATCCGGCGGCAAATGGCGGCGTCCCGCCAGATAGATGACCAGCCCGATCACCATGCCGACGCCCGCCGCGCCGAATCCCCAATGCCAGCCGACTTCCTCGCCCAGCGCGCCGCAGACCAACGGCGCGAAGAACGCCCCGACGCTGATGCCGATATAATAGATCTGGAACGCATCGGTCGCGCGGCCGTCGCCAGGTGCGTAGAGCGCCCCGACCTGGCTCGCCAGATTGCCCTTAAGGCAGCCGACGCCGATGACCAGCAACAGCAAGGCGAGCAGGAACGACACGTCGAACGCCATCAGGAAATGGCCCGCCGCCATCAGCAGCGCGCCGATCGTCACCGTCACCGTCTTGCCCAGCCAGCGATCGGCCAGCAGCCCGCCCAGGATCGGCGTGACATAGACCAGCATCGTATAGGTGCCGAAAATGTGTGAGGCGAGCGCCTGATTATTGGGCGGCGCGCCATAGATCTCCGCCAGCACGTTGCTGAACCAGCCGAACCCGACGATATGCTCGACATGCGGCGCCAGCAGCAGCGCCTTGACCATGTACAGCACCAGCAAGGTCTGCATGCCGTAATAGGAAAAGCGCTCGAACGCTTCGGTGAAGGCGATGACCGGCAGGCCGACCGGATGACCCAGGAACTCGCGACGATGCGGCACATCGACTGGCCGTGCCCCGGCATCCGGTTCTTCGATCGTCACGCACCCGCTCCCACTCGAAAGGACGAGGCTAGGGCGACGGCGGGATCGGAGCAATGGGGAGGGTCGGGGGTCATTGTTGCGGCGGTCTGATATGGTTCACGCGAAGGCGCAAAGGCGCAAAGCGGTATTTTTTTCGCAGAGGCGCAGAGAACGCAGAGAGAAAGATGAGCCTCGCAATGCGAGGCTCTTGATCGGTTGATCGTATTTGGTCCCACCGCCGCTCAGAGGAGAAACACCTCTGCGACCTCTGCGCCTCTCCGCGAACCTTCTCCGCGCCTCCGCGCCTCCGCGTGAAAAATCAACGCCACGGCCAAGCAGCCGGTTTCGATCGTCATCCCGACTGTCGCGCTATGGTTTTCCATCGTATCGTTCACCGGCTGATCCGGTGGGAGGTGGACGGATGACGCGACCGGTACTGCGCCTTGCGCTCGCGATGATCGCGGCGACATTGCTGTCGAGTTGCTGGTGGGTCGGGCCACCGCTGTACACGGGCGATCCCGCCGATGCCGGACCGGCGAAGCCGGGGCTGTACAAGGTGGAAACGATCGAGGCGCCCGATCAACCGGGTGGGCAAAGCACGACGGAGAGCTTTATCTTGCGTGTCGCCTGGCGTCGTGACGGATCGGTGCGTTGGACTCCGGTCGGCCCGCGAGCGAAGGATGGGACGAATTTCGTCGCGGCCCGCTTCGCCTTCCCAGGGCGCGATCTCTGGATCGTCCAGAACCGTTTGGGCAAAGGCAAGGATACCAGGCTCTACAGCCTGATGGAGATGCGCGCCGATGGTTTGTGGGTGATGCCCGCGATCGATTGCGACACGACGGTCGACATCGTGCGCGCCGCAGGAGGCACGGTGTCGGGCGGGAGCGAGGAGGTGGTGAGTAACGTCGTCGATGCCGACGAGATCGCGCCGACGATGACGGCATCGGAGCCCTGGTCGTCTCCGGCGAGCAAGCCAACCAACCAAAGCTGCGAATTCGCCGACCGGACTTCGCTTGAGCGGGCGTTGCGGGCATATGTCGCGACCAACCCAGCATTTTCGCTACATATCCTGCTCAAAAGGATCGGTGATTGACCGCTTCGTCCGACACCAGTTTTTTCGGCCATCCGCGCGGGGTTGCCTATCTTGCCTTCACCGAATGCTGGGAGCGGTTCAGCTATTACGGCATGACCTCGCTGCTCACGCTCTACATGATGCAGCAATTGTTCCTGCCGGGGCATGCCGAGCACGTGTTGGGGCTGGCCGCGCTGCGGCAGGTGTTCGGCTGGCATGGCGCGCTCAGCGACGTCGCTTTCGCGTCGCTGATCTATGGCTGGTATGGTGGCCTGGTCTATTTCACCCCGATCCTCGGCGGCTGGATCGCCGATCGCTGGCTGGGGACGAAAGCCACGGTGGTGATCGGCGCGCTGCTGATGTGCGCGGGGCATCTGGCGATGGCGTTCGACGTGTCGTTCCTGATCGCGTTGCTGCTGCTGATCCTCGGCTCGGGATGCCTCAAAGGGAATATCTCGGCGCAGGTCGGCGAGCTCTATCCGGCCGAGGCGGAATCGCGGCGGACGCAAGGGTACACGATCTTTTCGGCGGGCATCAATCTCGGCGCCATCCTCGGGCCGCTGGCCTGCGGCGCGCTCGCCGCGGGCTATGGCTGGCATGTCGGGTTCGGTGCGGCGGCGGTGCTGATGCTGCTCGCGCTGGTCATCTACCTCGCCGGGCAGCGCCATCTGGCCGGGCGCAGCCCGCGCGCCGATCGCGTCGAGCTGCCGCCGATGACGTCGGCCGAGCGCAAGCGGATGTGGCTGCTGATCCTGGTCGCCGCGATGACCTTGTTCCCCAATGTCGCTTATCCGATGATCTGGAGCATCGGCATATTGTGGGTCGACCAGCATGTCAGCCTGTGGACGCCATGGGGCGGTGTCCCGCCGTCGTGGTTCAACTCGATCGATCCGTTCGCCTCGGTCGTCGCGGTGCCGCCGTTGGTCGCGTTCTGGGCGTGGCAGGCGAAGCGCGGGCGCGAGCCGTCGGACGTCGCCAAGATCGGGATCGGCGCGCTGCTGACCGGCCTCTCCGCCTTCATCCTCGTCGCCGGCGCGCTGCTGCCCGGCGCCGACGGCAAGACCGCCGTGTGGTGGGCGCTCGCCGGCTTCTTCGGCATGGGCATCGCCTTCCTCTATTACTGGCCGGTGCTGCTCGCGCTGATCAGCCAGGCGGCGCCCAGGCAAGTGACGGGCAGGTTGATGGGCGGGGTGTTCCTGTCGTTCTTCCTCGGCAGCGTGATCATGGGCTGGGTCGGCAGCTTCTACGACATGATGAGCCCCGCCGCTTTTTGGGCGCTCGACGGCGCGATCGGCATGGTCGGCGGGCTGCTGGTGCTGGCGATCGCGCGGCCGGTCGCGCGTGCGCTCGAACCCGTGCCGGAGGGGGATTCGGCGCCGCGCTGACGTCCACGATTTCGCTTGGTACAAGACCGGAACAAGCGTAGCATATCCGTCATGCGCGGGTTTATCCCCTTGCTGGCTTTTACGATTGGCGCGACGGGTGTCCCGCTGCCGGCCTATGTCGGTATGCCGCAGGCTCCGCAGGATCCGCCGGTGGTTCCGACCAGCCCCACCACCCCGCCAACGCCGACCCCGATCGACCTGCTCACCTTCGGCACTACCGAAAACCGGATGACGGTGCCGGTATCGATCGGCCCCAGCGGGCCCTATCCATTCATCATCGACACCGGGTCGGAACGGACGGTCGTTTCGCGCGAACTCGCCGGCGTGCTCAAGCTGGCCAGCGGGCGGCGCGTCCGCGTCACGACGATGGCCGGACAGAGCGAGCTCGGCACCTACAAACTGTCCGACATCCGCGTCAGCAAAATCTCGCCCGATGCGCTGGAGGCGCCGGCGGTCGATGCCAGCAGTCTCGGCGCGCCGGGCATGCTGGGGATCGACGCGCTCAAGGGTCATTCGGTATCGATCGACTTCGACAAGAATGTGATGGAGGTCCGCGCTTCCAAGAAGCGCGGCTTTGTCGGCAGCCCCGACGACATCGTCATCAAGGCCAAGAATCTCTACGGCCAGCTGATCGTCACCGATGCACGCTATCACGGCAAGCGCATCTCGGTGGTGATCGACACCGGGTCGCCCGTCACCGTCGGCAACATGGCGTTGCTGAAGCGCGTGAAGACCGAAAAATCCCTCGGCACGGTCTCGCTGCAGGCGGTGACCGGCCAATATCTCAGTGCCGATTATCGCATCATCGATTCGCTCGATATCGCCGGGGTCGGCTTCCACAAATTACCGATCGCTTTCGCCGATGCGGTGCCGTTCGAGCGGTTCGGCCTCAGCGATACGCCGGCGCTGATGCTCGGCATGGATACATTGCGGCTGTTCCGCCGCGTCCAGATCGACTTCGCCAATCGCGAAATCCGCCTGACCTTGCCGCGATCGGCCACCGCGACGCCGGTACGTTTTCAATCCTAGCATAGACCCCGACCCGCCAGCGCGGTTGCGTGCCGCGCGGTTTCGCGCTCTAGTCTCCTCGGTCATTGCAACAATCGGGGGTCGGCATGCGCGCTTTGGGGTGGATCATCGCGGCGGGTCTCGTCGCGCAACCAATGGTCTCGGCGGTAGCCGCGCCGGCGGCCGACCTTCGTCCGGACCAGCAAGCGTTCTTCGGCCTCTACAAGCAACTGGTCGAGACCAACACGGTGGTCGATATCGGCAGCTGCACCCAGGCGGTGGCGCAGATCGCCACGCGGATGAAGGCGGCGGGCTATGGCGACAGCGAGCTGATCCCGTTCGCCACTCCCGATCATCCCAAGGATGGCGGCCTCGTCGCGATCCTCAAGGGCAGCGATCCCAGGGCCAAGCCGATGCTATTGCTCGCGCATATCGACGTGGTCGCCGCCAAGCGCGAGGATTGGGTACGCGATCCGTTCAAGCTGATCGAGGAGAACGGCTTTTATTACGGCCGCGGCACCGTTGACGACAAGGCGATGGCGGCGATCTGGGCCGATTCGATGATCCGCTTCAAGCAAAGCGGTTACAAGCCGAAGCGCACGATCAAGCTGGCGCTGACCTGCGGCGAGGAAACCACGTACGCGTTCAACGGCGCGCAATGGCTGGCCAGGAACAAGCCCGATCTGATCGCCGCGGAGTTCGCGCTCAACGAAGGCGGTGGCGGGCGCTACAACGCCAAGGGCGAGCGCGAGATGCTGGCGATCCAGGTCGGCGAGAAGGCGGCGCAGAACTTCACCTTCACCACCACCAATCCCGGCGGGCATAGCTCGCAGCCGGTGCCCGACAATGCGATCTACGAGCTGGCCGACGCGCTCCAGGCGGTCCGCGCCTATGAATTCCCGGTCAAGTTCACCGACACGACGCGCGCCTTCTTCACCGCGGTGGCGGGCGCCCCGCAGACCCCGGCGCCGATGGCCGCCGCGATCAAGCGGCTGCTCGCCGACCCGAAGGATAGCCAGGCGGACAAGATCGTCTCGCTCGACAAGGCGATGCACTCGACCTTGCGCACGACCTGCGTCGCGACGCTGCTCAATGCCGGCCATGCCGAGAATGCGCTGCCGCAAAAGGCGACCGCCAACGTCAATTGCCGCATCTTCCCCGGCGAAAGCGTCGACGGCACGCTCGCCAAATTGAAGGAACTGGCCGGGCCCAAGGTGACCGTGACCGCCAACCAGCCGGTCCGCCCGATCGGTATTCCGCCGACGCTCGATCCCAAGATCATCGGGCCGATGAAGACGCTCGCCGACAAATATTTCCCAGGCGTGCCGATGCTGCCGAGCATGTCGACCGGCGCCACCGACGGCATCTTCCTCGAAGCGATCGGCATTCCGACCTATGGCGCGCCGGGGGTGTTCATCGAATCCGATTTCAGCGGGATTCACGGGTTGAACGAACGCATCCGGGTGGAGTCGCTCTATGTCGGGCGGGATTATCTGTACGATCTGGTCAAGGCGTATGCGGGGTAAGCCTAATTCCTTCTCCCCTTGTGGGCACATCAGGTCGGTCATGCCCCCGGCATGACCTAAACAGCGCGGGGCGCTGTTTACCTGATGCGGGAGGGAGGCGCGCAGCGCCGGAAGGATGAGGGGGAGTCACGAGAGATACCGCTTGTGAGTCCCCCTCACCCTTCCCACTCGCTGACGCTCGCGGGCCCCTTCCCTCTCCCACAAGGGGAGAGGGAGCTTTCCCTACACCGTCACCTGTTCCCCCAATTCGAGCACTTTCCCCGGCGGGATATGCAGGAAGTCGGTCGGGTCGCTGGCATTGCGCTGCAGGAACATGAAGATTCGGTCCTGCCATAGCGGCATGCCGACCTCGGCGTCGGGCTTGAGCGTGTTGCGGCCGATGAAATAGCTCGCCTTCATCGGGTCGAGCGCGATCAGTCCGGCCTTGGCGGCATCCGCCAGCGCGCGCGGCACGTCGGGCGTTTCCATGAAGCCATAGCGCAGGATGACGACGCTGAAATTGTCGTCGATCCGTTTGACCTCGCAACGCTCCTCGGGGGACACTTGCGGCCGGTCGGCGGTACGGACGGAGGCGACCAGATTGACCTCGTGCAGCACCTTGTTGTGCTTGAGGTTGTGGAGCAACGCACCCGGCGCGCTGTCGGGATTGCCGGTCAGGAAGATCGCGGTGCCCTCGACGCGCTCGGGCGCGCGCCGCGCCAGTGCGGCGGCAAGATCGGCGAGCGGCACGCTCTGGCGCTGCTCGAACGTCTTGACGATCGCCTTGCCGCGTACCCAGGTGAAGATCACCAGCCCGATCAACGCGGCGATCACCAGCGGCACCCAGCCGCCTTCGATCACGCGCAGAATGTTGGCGCCGAAGAAGATCAGGTCGAGCGTCAGGAACGGCAGGATCAGCGCCAGCGCCCAATGGCGCGGCCAATGCCAGCTGTGCCGCACCACCACATAAGCGAGCAGGGTGGTGATCACCATCGTGCCCGTTACCGCGATGCCATAGGCCGCCGCCATCGCCGACGAGGTGCGGAACTGGATCACCAGCACCAGCACGCCGGCCAGCAACAGCCAGTTGATCGACGGCAGATAGATCTGCCCGGCATAATCGGCCGAGGTGTTGCGCACGCGGAGGCGCGGCAGGAAGCCGAGCTGGACCGCCTGCTGCGTCAGCGAATAGGCGCCGGTGATCACTGCCTGGCTGGCGATGATCGTCGCCAGCGTCGCCAGGATGACGAGCACCGGGCGCACCGGTTCGGGCGCCATCAGGAAGAACCAGTCGGCATTCTCGAACTTGCCGCCCGCCGCCTGCACCGCCTCGAGCTTGTTGAGCGTGTACGCGCCCTGCCCGAGATAATTGAGGCACAAGGCGGGAAAGGCGAGGAAGAACCAGCCGATCCGGATCGGCTTCGCTCCGAAATGCCCCATGTCGGCGGTCAACGCCTCGGCGCCGGTCACCGTCAGGAACACCGCGCCCAGCACGAACAGCCCGAGCACGCCGTGCGTCGCGAGAAACTGGGCTGCATGGTACGGATTGAACGCCCACAGGATGCCTGGCTCGTCGCTGATATGATAGAGGCCGAGCGCGCCGATCACCACGAACCACAATACGCAGACCGGGCCGAACAGCCCCGACACGCGCGCGGTGCCGCGCGACTGGATCAGGAACAGCCCGATCAGGATGACGATGGTGACCGCCATGATGGTGTGATCGCCGATCGCATCGGCGCCGCCGGGAATCGTGCGCAGGCCCTCGACCGCCGACAGCACCGACAGCGACGGCGTGATGATCGCATCGCCATAGAACAGCGCCGCGCCCGCCGCGCCGAGCACCAAAGCGATCCGCGAGCGCCAGCCCAGCGCGCGCCGCGCCAGCGCCGCCAGCGCGAGCACGCCGCCCTCGCCCTGATTGTCGGCGCGCATCAGGAAGGTGACATATTTGATCGAGACGACCAGGATCAGCGACCATAAAGCCAGGCTGAGCACGCCGAGAATCTCGTCGGCGGTCAGCCCGTCAGATGCCGCCTGGGCCAGCGCCTCGCGAAACGCGTAAAGCGGGCTGGTGCCGATATCGCCGAACACCACGCCGATCGCGCCGACGGTCAGCGCGGCAAGCGCCTTTTTCGACATCGTTTTTTGGGGTGAAATGGCTGCTGACATGGAGTCGGATGGGCCTGCCGGGAAGGACGGCGCGCTTTACGCCTGTTGGCGCGGCGATCAAGCGCTTTCGTTGCACCGCCGCAAGCCATTGATCACGCCCTTTTATTACGGCATGGATGGGAAATGGTTCCCTTTTCGTTCGCCGGCCGTCAGTTTGCCGCGCTGCCCGACGGCGCGCTGTTCTGGCCCGCGCGGCGCGCGCTGATCGTCGCCGATCTGCATTTCGAAAAGGCGAGCTGGTTCGCGAGTTTTGGCCAGATGCTGCCGCCTTACGACAGCGCGGCGACGCTCGCGGCGCTGGCAGCAGCGGTGGCGGCGACCGATCCGGCCGAGATCTGGTGCCTGGGCGACAGCTTCCACGATTCGCGCGGCTGCGAGCGCCTGCCCGCGGTCGAACAGGACCGGCTGCGCGCGCTGACCGCGGCGCACCGCTTCGTTTGGGTGATCGGCAACCACGATCATGCCATGACCGATCCGTGCGGCGGCGAGATCGTCGATGAAGCCGAGATCGACGGGTTGGTGCTGCGGCATGAGGCCGATCCGCACGATGGGCGGCCCGAACTGTCGGGGCATTTCCACCCGAAGCTGCGGGTCCGCGTGCGCGGCCGGCTGGTGTCGCGGCGCTGCTTCGTCGCGACCGGGACCAAATTGGTGCTGCCGGCCTTCGGATCGCTGACCGGCGGGCTTGATGTCCACCATCCGGAGATAGTCCGCGCGGTCGGCCGCCGCGGCGAGGCACTGGTGCCGCTCGCGGATCGGCTACTCAGATTTCCGTTGGCGGCATAAAATCCTAGCCCTCTCCCGCTTGCGGGAGAGGGTTGGGTGAGGGTCTTCTTTCTTCTTCCGGGCGACTCTGAAACCAAAAAGAAGAAAGAAGACCCTCACCCTCCCACCGCCCTCGGCGGCGGGCCCCTCCCTCTCCCGCGCGCGGGAGAGGGGAACGGCGTTACTTCGCCAGCGCCGGAAACGCCGCCTTGAACGCCGCGACCTTGGGCTTGTCCCACGCCACTATGTACGGATGGTTGGGATTCTTGTCGAAGAAATGCTGGTGATAGGCTTCGGCCGGATAGAAGCCGCCGGTCTCGATCCTCGTCACGATCGGTCGCGGATAGGCCTTCGCCTGGCTCAGCTGCGCGATATACGCCGTCGCGACCGCGCGCTGCGCCGCATTCTGCGGGAAGATCGCCGAGCGATAGCTGGTGCCGCGATCCGGCCCCTGGCGATCGAGCGTGGTCGGGTCGTGCGCGACCGAGAAATAGATGCGCAGCAACGTGCCGTAGCTCACCACGCGCGGATCATAGCTGACGCGGATCGCCTCGGCATGGCCGGTGCCTTCGCTCGACACCTGATCGTAGGTCGCGGTCGCGGCGGTGCCGCCGGCATAGCCCGCGGTGACGTCGGTGACGCCCTTCACGCGCTCGAACACCGCTTCCATGCCCCAGAAGCAGCCCCCGGCGAGGACGGCGACATTGGGCTTCGCGGCGGGAAGCACATCGCGCGCCGGCGCCGGGATCGGCACCGCGCGTTCGGCATGCGCGAAGGAACTGGTCAGTAGCGCCGCGGCGAGAGCAAAGGCGGCGGCAAGCGGAAGAATATATCTGGTCATGCGGGCGGCTCCATCATTCCTGTCCAGGTACGGAGCACGCCGGGTCATGGTTTCAATCCGCCGCGTGAATCATCGCTACCGGCGCCTGGGGCGCGGTATGCGCGCCCGCCGGATGCAGCGTCATCACGCCGATACCGCCCAAAGCGAAGCCGCCGGCGAACCGCCAGAAAAACGAAGAAGTGAGAATGGCCTTCATGGCTCTTGTCCCTTGGTTGCGGGTGCGAAATCGGCGTTCGGGCGTTCCGCTTCAACCCTGATGATCGAAACGATAGGTTTCCG
>DASVNU010000203.1:0-6414 GCA_036383655.1 Sphingomonas sp.
CTATTCGTGGCGGGTGATGTTCCTGACTTTCTGGGGCAAGCCGCGCTGGGAGCAGTCGGAGCATATCCAGCACGCGATCCACGACGCGCACGGCCATGGCGACCATGCGCATGACGATCACGCGCATGATCATCACGACCACGCGCATGGCGAGGGCACGGGCGGTTATCACCCGCACGAAAGCCCGTTGTCGATGCTGGTGCCGCTGGTGCTGCTGGCGACCGGCGCGGCCCTGGCCGGCTATTTCTTCCAGCCCTGGTTCGTCGGCGCGGACGCCGGCGAGCGTTTCTGGCGAGGCGCCATCGCGTTCAATGAGCACCTCTATCACGCCGCGCATGAAGTGCCCGTCTGGGTGAAGCTGTCGGCGACGATCGTGATGCTCCTCGGCCTGCTTGGCGCCTGGATGGCCTATATCTGGCGCACCGATATCCCGGCGCGGTTCACCGGCACGTTCCGGCTGCTGTACGACTTCGTCTACAACAAATGGTATTTCGACGAGCTCTACGACCTGCTGTTCGTCCGTCCCGCCTTCGCGTTCGGCCGCCTGTTCTGGAAGGCTGGTGACGAGGGCCTGATCGACCGCTTCGGGCCCAATGGCTCGGCCTGGGTGGTCGCCTTGGGCAGCCGCGTCGCCGGCCGCCTGCAAACCGGATATGTCTACACTTATGCCTTCGTCATGCTGATCGGCCTGACCGCCGCCGTTACCTGGGCGATCGCGCAATGAGCGGCATCCTGTCCCTGATGCTCGCCATCCCCGCCGTGGCGGCGGTGGCGTGCCTGTTCCTGAGCGCGAACGGAGCGCGCTGGCTGGCGCTGATCGCGACGTTGATCGATCTCGCGCTCGGCGCTTTGCTGTGGAGCCAGTTCCAGATCGGCGGACCGCAATGGCAATTCGTCGAGAACGTGCCGCTGTTCGGCAGCTTCAATTGGTCGCTCGGCATCGACGGCTTCGCCTTGCTGCTGATCGAGCTGTCGGTATTCCTGATGCCGATCTGCATCGGCGCCAGCTGGGAAGCGATCCAGAAGCGCGTGCCCGAATATATGGCGGCGATGCTGCTGACCGAAGTGCTGATGATCGGCACCTTCGCGGCGCAGGATCTGTTCCTGTTCTACATCTTCTTCGAAGGTGGCCTGATCCCGATGTTCCTGATCATCGGTATCTGGGGCGGCGCCAACCGCATCTACGCGGCGTACAAATTCTTCCTCTACACCTTGCTCGGCTCGCTGCTAATGCTGGTGGCGATGCTGTGGATGGTCAACGAAGCGCATACGACCAGCATTCCGCTGCTGCTCAACCACGATTTCCCGGTCCATGCGCAAACCTGGCTGTGGCTGGCGTTCTTCGCGTCGTTCGCGGTCAAGATGCCGATGTGGCCGGTCCACACCTGGCTTCCCGACGCGCACGTCCAGGCGCCGACCGCTGGGTCGGTGATCCTGGCCGGCGTGCTGCTGAAGCTCGGCGGTTATGGCTTCCTGCGCTTCTCGGTGCCGATGTTCCCGGAAGCGTCTGCGTCGCTGACCTGGTTGATCTTCGGCCTGTCGGCGGTGGCGGTGATCTACACCTCGCTGGTCGCGTTGGTGCAATCCGACATGAAGAAGCTGATCGCCTATTCGTCGGTCGCGCACATGGCGATCGTGACGATCGGTCTGTTCGCCTTCAACCAGCAGGGTATCGAGGGCGGGATGATGGTGATGCTGGGCCATGGCCTGGTGTCGGGCGCGTTGTTCCTGTGCGTCGGCGTGATCTATGACCGGCTGCATACCCGTGAGATCGCGCGCTATGGCGGCCTCGCCAACAACATGCCGCGCTATGCGATCCTGTTCATGCTGTTCACCATGGCCTCGGTCGGCTTGCCGGGCACGAGCAACTTCGTCGGCGAATTCCTCAGCCTGGCCGGCACCTACAAGGTGTCGACCACGATCACCTTGCTGTGCACGACGGGCATCATCCTGGGCGCGGCCTATATGCTGTACCTCTATCGCCGCGTCGTGTTCGGTGAGATCAAGTTCGATGACGTCCGGGCGATGACCGATCTGTCGCCGCGCGAACTGGCGCTGTTGGTGCCGATCGCGGCGGCGGTGCTGTGGATGGGCGTCTATCCCGAAAGCTTCCTCGCACCGATGCGCGGCGACGTGAAGATCCTGCTGCAGCGGATCGATCGCGCCAAGCCGGCGGGCGATGCCCGGCCGACGCCGGGCAAGGTTCCTCAGGTCAAGGCCGGGGAGGGCCACGCGTAATGGTATCGATCGTAGCCCTTCAGGCGACGCTCCCCGAGCTGGTCCTGTCGGTCGGTGCGCTGGCCTTGATGCTGGTAGCTGCCTGGGGCGGGCAGGGCTCGACCCGCGCGGTCAGCTGGACCGCGGTGGCGGTGTTGCTCGGCGCGGGCATCGCACTCGCCGGCCCGGCTTCCTATGCCGGCGTGGTGTTCGACGGCCTGTATCGCGCGGATGCTTTCGCGGCGTTCGCCAAGGCGCTGATCTATGTCGCCGCGGCGATTTCGATCGTGATCGCGCCGCGCTTCTTCGCGCGCGGTGACGGCGACAGCCTGCATCCCGAATATCCGGTGCTGATCCTGTTGTCGGCGGCGGGCATGGGCATGATGGTGTCGGCGGGCGATCTGCTGACGCTCTATGTCGGGCTCGAACTGCAGAGCCTGGCGGCCTATGTGCTGGCGAGCTTCATGCGCCGCGACCAGCGCTCGGCCGAGGCCGGCCTGAAATATTTCGTGCTCGGTGCGCTCGCCTCGGGCATCCTGCTGTACGGGATCAGCCTGGTCTATGGCTTCTCGGGCACCACGCTGTTCACCGATATCGCCACCGCCTATGGCGCGGGCAAGTCGCTCGGGCTGACCTTCGGGTTGGTGTTCGTGTTCGCCGGTCTCGCGTTCAAGATGTCGGCAGTGCCGTTCCACATGTGGACGCCCGACGTCTATGAAGGCGCGCCGACCCCGGTGACGGCTTTCTTCGCCTCGGCGCCCAAGGTCGCCGCGGTCGCGCTCGCCACCCGCGTCGCGATCGAGGCGATGGGCCCAGCGGTCGCCGAATGGCGTCAGATCGTCATCTTCGCCAGCCTGGCCTCGATCATCTTCGGCTCGGTCGCGGCGATCGGCCAGAACAACGTCAAACGCCTGCTCGCTTATTCGTCGATCAGCAACGTCGGCTTCCTGCTCGTCGGGCTGGCGGCGGGAACGCAGGCCGGCGTCGCGTCGGTGCTGCTGTACCTCGTCATCTATACCGCGATGACCATGGGCGCGTTCCTGGTCGTGCTGCAGATGCGCGACGCCAATGGCGAGCCGGTCGAGACGATCGACAGCCTGTCGGGCCTGTCGGAGACCCAACCGGGCCTCGCCGCGGCGATGATCATCTTCATGTTCTCGCTCGCCGGCATTCCGCCGCTGCTCGGCTTCTTCGCCAAGCTGGCGGTGTTCAACGCCGCCGTCGCCGCGGGGCTGTATCCCTTTGCTGTGGTCGGTTTCGTCGGATCGGTGATCGGTGCCTTCTATTATCTGCGGCTGATCAAGGTGATGTATTTCGACGCGCCCGCCCCGGCATTCCTGCGCAGCAAGGACAGTTTCGTCGAATATTTCGTGATGGCGGTGCTGGCGATCTTCATCTCGCCGGTCGGCTGGTTCGTGCTCAAGCCATTGGGTGTCGCGACGATGACGGCGGCGAAGGCGCTGTTCTGACCAGCGACGCCAGCGGCCGCATCCGCACGGTCGCGGAGACCGGCTCGACCAACGCCGACATGATCGCGCTCGCCGCGTCCGGGCTGGAAGAGGGCGTGTGGCTGCGCGCCGAACGCCAGACATTGGGGCGCGGGCGTCAGGGTCGGCCCTGGGCGTCGCCGCCGGGCAATCTCTACGCGAGCACGCTCGTCCGCCTGCGGCCGAGCGATCCGCCGGCGGCGACGCTCGCGTTGGCCGCGGCGGTCGCGCTCGAGGAAACCGTCTCGGCCTATGTTCCCGGCATGGCGCTGCTCAAATGGCCCAACGATGTGTTGATCGACGGCGCCAAGCTGTCGGGCGTGCTGCTCGAACGCGCGGGCGACGCCGTGGTGATCGGGATCGGGGTCAATCTGGCGCACCACCCGACCGATACCGATCGCCGCGCGACCAGCCTGGCGGTGTATGACGTCGCGATCGCGCCGGAGGATTTCATCGAGACGCTGGCCGAGGCGTTCGCGCGCTGGGTCGAATGCTGGCGCGGGCAGGGGATCGATACGATCCGTCGCCGCTGGGTCGCCAATGCGCATCCCACCGGCACGCCACTCAACGTTCGCCTGCCCGACGGGCCGGCGATCGACGGGTTGTTCGACGGGCTCGATCCCGAAGGCGCCCTCATCCTTCGCTTGGCGGACGGCACGCGGCGTGTCATTCACGCGGGCGACGTGTTCCTGCTCTAGAGAGGCAAATCCATGCTGCTCGCGATCGACGCCGGCAACACCAATGTCGTCTTCGCCCTGCTCGATGGCCGCGAGGTCAAGGGTCGTTGGCGCATCGCCACCGATCCGCGCCGGACCGCCGACGAATATGCGGTGTGGCTGACCCAGTTGTTGAGCATCGAAGGCTATGACCGCAGCCAGGTCGATGGCGTGATCATCTCGACCGTGGTGCCACGCGCGACGCACAATCTGCAGTGGCTGGCGGAGAAATATTTCAAGACCGACGCGTTGATCGCGGGGCAGAAGCCGGTCGAATGGGGCATGGCGATCGATGTCCAGGAGCCGCAGAGCCTGGGCGCCGATCGCGCGGTCAATGCGATCGCCGCGCACGCGCTGCATCAGGGCGATCTGATCGTGATCGATTTCGGCACCGCCAGCACGATCGACTGGATCGATTATCGCGGCGCCTATAAGGGCGGGATCATCGCGCCGGGGATCAATCTGTCGCTCGACGCGCTGGTTGCCGCGGCCGCCAAGCTGCCGCGGATCGCGATCGAGGCGCCTGCCGATCCGACCGTGATCGGCCGCGACACGGTCAGCCAGATGAATATCGGCATCTATTGGGGCTATATCGCGATGATCGAAGGGCTGGTCGCGCGCATGAAGGCGGAAATCGGCCGCCCGGCCAAGGTGATCACGACCGGCGGTCTCGCGGTGTTGTTCGAGCAGCATACCGACGTGTTCGACGCGATCGAGCCCGATTTGACGATCCAGGGGCTGGCGATGATGTGGGAACGGGCGCAAGCCGGGTGACCGGCGGAGGGGATGAGTGCTAGTGACCCTCGCTCACCCAGCAGGTTACCCCGGCCGTGTGCCGGGGGCCGCCGCAACGAGTTAAAGCCGTGCCTGCTCCACGGTGGATGCCGGGACAAGCCCGGCATGACGAATTAGAGCTCAACGGGACACAGGTCAGACGACCGCGTTCCGACAGAACAGGATTTAGAAACTAAGTGACACCAGGCAAGGAACTACTCTTCGTCGCGCTCGGCGGATCGGGCGAAATCGGCATGAACGTCAACCTCTACGGCTGTCAGGGCAAATGGCTGATGGTCGATATGGGGGTGACCTTCGCCGACCCCGCTTATCCCGGCGTCGAGATCATCCTGCCCGACCTCCAGTTCATCGAGGAACAGCGCGCCAGCCTGGTCGGCGTCGTGCTGACGCACGGGCATGAGGACCATATCGGCGCCTTGCCGTATCTCGCCGACGATCTCGGCGCGCCGCTCTTCGCCAGCAAGTTCACCGCCGGGCTGATCCGCGGCAAGCTCGAGGAAGAAGGCGTCCAGGACCGCGTCGAGCTCAACGTGGTCGAGCCCAACAAGGTGATCGAGCTCGGGCCGTTCAAGTTCCGCTTCGTCCCACTCGCGCATTCGATCCCGGAGGCGAGCGCGCTGCTGATCGAGACGCCGTACGGCAAGATATTCCACACCGGCGACTGGAAGCTCGATAGCAGCGACGCGGTGCTCGGCGCGCCGTCGACTCCCGAACAGCTCGCCGCGGTCGGCGATGAGGGCGTGCTCGCGCTCGTCTGCGATTCGACCAACGTGTTCAATCCGGAAGCGTCGGGCTCGGAAGCGAGCGTGCGTGACGGGCTGATCGAGGCGGTCAAGAAGGCGAGGGGCAGGGTGGTCGTCACCACCTTCGCGTCTAACGCCGCGCGCCTGCAGACGCTGGGCGACGTGGCCAAGGCGACCAAACGCAAGGTCTGCGTCACTGGCCGCTCGCTCGACCGCATCCTGACCGTGGCGCGGGCCAACGGCTATCTCAAGAGCTTCCCCGATCCGATCTCGCCCGAAGCGGCGATGGCGCTGCCGGGCCGCGATGTCCTGGTGGTGGCGACCGGTGGGCAAGGCGAACCGCGCGCGGCGCTCGGGCGGATCGCCGACGGCAATCACCCGATCAAGCTCGTCGCGGGCGATACCGTCGTCTTCTCGTCGAAGCAGATACCGGGCAACGAACTGGCGATCGGTCGC
>DASVNU010000204.1:0-2671 GCA_036383655.1 Sphingomonas sp.
CGCGCTTCGGCCTGCCCCATCGCGGCGAGCAAGGCGAAACCGGCGACATAAGCGTCACGTTGCGCGGTCACCAAGGTCACCTGGCTGTTGAGCAATTCCTGCTCGGCGTTGAGGATGTCGAGGATCGTACGGTTGCCGACGCTGTTCTCGGCGCGAACGCCTTCGAGGCTCAGCTTGTTGGCTTCGACCGCGCGCTGCGACGAAGCGATCACCTCGAGCGACGATTTCCAGATGGCATAAGCCGAGCGCGTCTGCGCGATCACGCCGCGTTCGGTGTCGGTCGCCTGTTCGAGCGCCTGGGCGCGGCGCGCCTGCGCCTGACGGACCTGCGCCGACGGCCCGCCGCCCTGATAGAGCGGTACCGAGAATTGCAGCCCGACCGTGCCGGCCGACCCGGTCTGGCCCGGCTTCGGGCTGGTGCCGTTGCCGTAGGAGCCGAGATAATTGAAGTAATTGCCGCCGACGACGCCGCTCAACGTCGGCAACCGCGCGCCCTTGGCCGCATCGATGTCGAACCGGGTGGCGTCACCGTTGCGCTGGGCCGCGAGCAGCACCGGATTGTTCTTGAGCGCGACATCGACCGCATCGTCGGGTGCGACGGGCAGGTTCGGCAAAGCGGGCGGATCTTCGAGCTGGCCCGGGGGGGCGCCGACCACGCGGATATACCCTTCCTTGCTCGAGATGAGCTGCGCCTGGGCCTGTTCGAGCTGGCCGCGCGCGACCGACAGGCGCGCGTCGGACTGTGCGACGTCGGTGCGCGTCAGGTCGCCGACCTGGAAACGGTCCTTGGCCGCCTGCAAATTGACCTCGAGGACCTTCACGTTTTCCTTGTTCAGCCCGACGATCGCTTCGTCGCGGATGACGTCCATATAGGCGCCGACCACGCCGACGAAGGTGTCCGATTCGGTGCCGCGCAATTGCATGCGGCTCGCCTCGACGCGAGTTTCGGCGCCCTTGATCGAGTTGCGGACGCGACCGCCAGCATACACCGGAACCGCGAGCTGTGCATTCGCCTGAAGCTGGCGGTCGGGCGACAGCAAGGTATTCTGGCTGCTGTTCAGCGCGTTCTCGGTATAATTGCCGGTGACGTTGACGCTCGGGCGGCCCTGCGCCTTGGCGATCGGCACGTTCTCGTCGGAAGCGCGGGTATTGGCGCGCGCGGCCGCCAGCCCCGGATTGGTGCTGTACGCCTTGGCGAGCGCTTCGCGCAGCGTGTCGGCGCCGGCCGGCACGGCAGCGACGGCGACCATGGCTACGCCAGCCAGCAGGACGGAAACGCGCATCAAATCCCCATTTCTTCTAGAACGCAAAGCCTCGTGGCACCGAAAAACCGGGCAGCGCGACGCAATCCACATCGGCAAAGGCGCGCAGCCCGAACCCACCCTTGATCGTGCGCCCCGACGCGAGACGCGACACGCCACGTTCGAGCAGCCCGGTCACGACGCGGCCGCCTGCGGCGACCTGGCCGACCAAAGATTCGGACAATGCCTCGACGCAACCGTCGACGATCAGCACGTCATATGGCGCGTCCGCGGCATGACCCTGATCGAGCGCCCCTTCCACCAACTCGACATTGCCATAGCCAGCCAGCGCCGCGCGAGCATGCGCGGCAAGGTCGGTATCGCTTTCGACCGCGACGACCGCCCGCACCAGGCCGGAAAGGACCGCGGCGGTATAGCCCCCGGCGGCGCCGATCAGCAGTACCCGATCGGTCGGCTCCAGATATGCTTCGGTCAACAGCTTGCCGGTCGCGATCGGCACATTGAGATAACGCCCGTTGCCGATTGCCACCGCGGTGTCGCGATAGGCCAGCCGCCGCGCCGCTTCGGGCACGAATGCCTCGCGCGCGACCTTGGCCATCGCGGTCACCACGCGCGGGTCGTTGACCGCGTTGGTCCGCAACTGGCTCTGCACCATGGCATGGCGCATCGTTTCGAAGCTGATGGTGTTGTCGATCGCTTCTGGGCCGATCGTCTCTGGCGCCAAATTGTTCATAGCCCGCCCAATCGCATAACTGTTTTACGTATGCAACACACTTCGTGCCGCTCGGCTGCTATATGGTGCGGCGTGTCTCACGCCAACCCGCAATAGCGCATTAAATTATATCCGTCATATAAAGCCCCTGTTGACTTGAGGCGATCCGATGCGCAAAGCCCCGCGCCTTACCACGTCTTCGGGGCCCGTTGGCGGAGTGGTTACGCACCGGACTGCAAATCCGTTTACGCCGGTTCGATTCCGGCACGGGCCTCCATGATCGCGCCTTGCGGCCGGGCAGTCAGGGTAGTTTTTCCCCCATCGATGCCTGCAGGACCGCATACCATTCGGCACGCGTCCATTCGACCTTGAACGCGTCGCGCGCCTCGCGAATCCGCTCGACCCGCTGGCTGCCGACGATCGGAATGACTCGCGCCGGGTGCGCCATCAGCCAGGCATAGGTCGCCGCCGCAGCGGAAACGCCATATTGCGCGCCCTTGTCGGTGAGCAGCGTCGCGACCGGCCCGCTTTCCGCCAGCCGCCCTCCCCCCAGCGGCGACCAGGCGAGGACGGCATGATCGTGCGTCATTGCCAGGTCGAGCGTACCGTCCCACAGGGGGTCGAGATGGAGCGGTGAGAATTCCGGCTGCGTGCTCGCCAGCGGGATCGTGAGGAAGTTTTGCTGCACCGTGACCTG
>DASVNU010000205.1:0-2354 GCA_036383655.1 Sphingomonas sp.
AAGATGGACCAGGCTGCCCCGATCGCGACCATCGACGATCTCGCCAACTACGACGCGATCATCGTCGGCACCGGCACCCGCTTCGGTCGTATGGCCTCGCAGATGGCGAACTTCCTCGATCAGGCCGGCGGCTTGTGGGCCAAGGGCGCGCTGCATGGCAAGGTTGGCGGTGCCTTCACTGCGACCGCGACCCAGCATGGTGGCCAGGAAACCACGTTGTTCTCGATCATCACCAACCTGCTGCATTTCGGCATGACCGTTGTCGGCCTACCCTACAGCCATGCCGGCCAGATGACGCTCGACGAGATCGTCGGCGGCGCCCCCTACGGCGCGACGACGATCGCGGGCGGCGACGGTTCGCGGCTGCCTTCGTCGATCGAACTCGACGGCGCGCGCCATCAGGGCGAGATCGTCGCCAGGACGGCCGCGAAGCTCTTCGGCTAAGCCCGCTGGCGGGTGGTCTGGCCCGCCACGAAGGGCATCACCACCGACAGCGCCCGGTCGACGTAGGCGTCCTTCTCGCCGACCGGCGCGATATAGTGAAGCGCCTCCCTGGCATCGGCGAGGGAGGCGCCGCGCGTGATTATCCAGGCGGCGAGATACTGCGAGGCGAGGCAACCGCCTGCCGTTGCGACATTGCCATGCGCGATGAACGGCGCTTCGACGACGTTCACCCCCGCTTCCACGACCCACGGCTTGGACGTGAGGTCCGTGCAGGCAGGCAAATCTCCGACAAGACCCAATTTGGCGAGCAGGAACGTGCCCGAACATTGCGCGCCGATGAGCTGGCGCGCGGGATCGAGAACGATCTGCGACAGGAGCGTCTCATCAAGCGCGATCTCGCGCGTCCTGATCCCGCTGCCGATGATCACCGCGTCGGCTTCCGCGGCGAAATCCAGCGGTCGTTGCCGCCGGATCGTGACCCCGTTCATCGAAGTAACCTCGGGCGTCGGCGACGTAATGTGCGCGGCCCAGCCGCGATGCTTCATGCGATTGAGGATCGCTGCCGCAACGAACGAGTCCAGTTCGTTGAAGCCCTCGAATGTCAGAACCGCAATCTGCATGGCCGCTTCCCTTGGCGTGTGCCGTCGCGTCTAGATATCCGAAGCGCGGCGCGCTTCCACCCGGCCATTTTTCGAGAGGCACCTTATCACTTCGCATGGGTGCCGCGACCAGCCGGTCCCGCCTAGTTGTATCGGCGACGCCAGCAGTCGCAACAGCGTGACCGCCTGGCCAACAGGAGTCACGGACATGACTAATACCAAGGGAACAGCAGTCATTACCGGCGCCTCGGGCGGGATCGGCGCGATCTATGCCGATCGCCTGGCCGAACGCGGATACGATCTTGTCCTGATCGCACGCAGCGCCGACAAGCTGGCCCAGGTCGCCGGCCGCATCCGCGCCAAGGCCGACCGCAAGGTCACGGTGTTTCCGGCGGACCTCGCCGATGCCGCGGACCTTGCCAGCGTCGAGGCATTTCTGAAAGCCCAGCCCGGGATCACGATGCTCGTCAACAATGCGGGCCTCGGCGGAACGGATAGCTTGCTCGACTCCGACGTCGACGCGATGACTTCGCTGATCGCGCTCAACGTCACGGCGCTCACCCGCCTGACCTATGCGGTCGTGCCGGGCTTGGTCGAACGCGGTGCGGGCAGCATCGTCAACATCGCCTCGGTCGTCGGGATCAATCCCGAATTGCTGAACGGCGTCTACGGCGGCTCCAAGGCCTTCGTGGTCGCGTTCAGCCAGAGCCTGCAGCACGAACTGGCAGGAACCGGCGTGGCCGTGCAGGTCGTCCTGCCGGGCGCCACGGCAACCGACTTCTGGTCGACCGCGGGCCGGCCTGTCGAGATGCTGCCGAGCGAGATCGTGATGCGCGGCGATGACCTGGTCGATGCCGCGCTCGTCGGACTCGACCAGGGTGAGTTCGCGACGATCCCTTCGCTTCAGGATGGGGAGCTCTACAATGCCTACGAAGCGGCCCGACAGGCGATGATCGGCAAGCTTTCCACCGCAACCCCGGCGCCCCGCTACCGCGAAGCCGCCTGATTTTCCTCGCTTTCAACGAAAGGAAACGACCATGAGCGCCAAGACCGTTTACACCGCACACGTCCATACCGTCGGCGGCCGCGAAGGCGCGGCGCGCAGCTCTGACGGCCAGCTCGACATCAAGCTTTCGTCGCCCGGCACCAACCGCCCGGGCACCAATCCCGAACAGCTGTTTGCCGCGGGCTGGTCGGCCTGCTTCGAAGGCGCGCTGGGCATTGTCGCGAAGCAGGCGGGCGTAACCCTGCCCGCCGATACCGCCGTCGATGCCCTGGTCGAGCTGCGCTTTGGCGAGGCCGAGGGCTATT
>DASVNU010000206.1:0-2458 GCA_036383655.1 Sphingomonas sp.
GCCCGCGCCGCGCGCGTCCCGCTGCTCGCGACCAACGACGCGCTCTACGCGAAGTCCGAACAGCGTCCGCTGCACGATGTCGTCACCTGCATCCGCAAGGGCACGCATGTGAAAGCCGCGGGCAAGCTGCTCGAAGCCAATGCCGAACGCCATCTCAAGCCGCCCGAGGAAATGGCCCGGCTGTTCCGCGACTATCCGGAGGCAGTGGCGGAAACCGGCATCCTGCTCTCGCGCATCGGCTTCACGCTCGACCAATTGAGCTACGACTATCCGCACGAACCCGTGCCTGCGGGCTGGGAAGCGCAGAAGTGGCTCGAGCACCTCGTCTGGCAGACCGCGCTCGAGCGCTATGATTATCGCGTCCCCGACAAACTGTACGCGATGCTTTACGAGGAGTTCGCGCTGATCAGCGAGCGCGGCTATGCGCCCTATTTCCTGACCGTCCATGACATCGTGCGGTTCGCGCGAAGCTGCGACCCGCCGATCCTGTGTCAGGGGCGCGGGTCCGCGGCGAACTCGGTCGTCTGTTTTATCCTCGGCGTGACCTCGGTCGACCCGATGAAGCACGATCTTTTGTTCTCGCGCTTCGTGTCCGCCGAGCGCGACGAGCCCCCCGATATCGACGTCGATTTCGAGCACGAGCGGCGCGAGGAGGTGATGCAATACGTCTACAAGCGCTATGGCCGTCATCGCGCCGCGATCGCCGCGACGGTGATCCATTACCGATCGCGCAGCACGGTGCGCGAGGTCGGCAAGGCACTGGGCATGACCGAGGATGTGACGTCGCGCCTCGCGAGTACGGTGTGGGGCAGCTATTCGAGCCATTTCGAGGAAGAGCGGGTGTCGCAGACCGGGTTCGACCTGGCCAATCCCGACATCGCGCGATTGAAGTCGCTGGTCGATCAGTTGCTCGAATTCCCGCGCCATCTGTCGCAGCATGTCGGCGGCTTCGTGCTGACCCAGGACCGGCTCGACGAGACCGTGCCGATCCACAATGCCGCGATGGAGGACCGCACCTTCATCGAGTGGGACAAGGACGATATCGACGCGCTGCAATTGATGAAGGTCGACGTGCTCGCGCTCGGCATGCTGACCTGCATCAAGAAGGCGTTCGACCTGATCGAGGCGACCGGCGGCGAGCGGCATACGCTCGATACCATCCCCAGCGAGGTACCGGCGGTCTATGACATGCTGTGCGAGGGCAACAGCCTGGGTCTGTTCCAGGTCGAGAGCCGCGCGCAGATGAGCATGTTGCCGCGCCTGCGCCCCCGCATCTTCTACGATCTGGTCGTGCAGGTCGCCATCGTCCGGCCGGGACCGATCCAGGGCAATATGGTGCATCCCTATCTGCGCCGGCGGTCGGGCAAGGAGAAGGTCGACTTCCCCGCCCCGGCGGCGCGCTTCGGCCGTCCCGATGAGTTGAAAGAGGTGCTCGGCAAGACGATGGGCGTGCCCTTGTTCCAGGAACAGGCGATGAAGCTGGCGATCGTCGCCGCCAAATTTTCGCCCGAGGACGCCAATCGCCTGCGCCGCGCGATGGCGACATTCCGCAATGTCGGCACGATCCACCATTTCGAGGCCAAGATGGTCGAGGGCATGGTGAAGCGCGGGTACGAACGCGACTTCGCGCAGCGCTGCTACGATCAGATCAAGGGGTTCGGCAGCTATGGCTTCCCCGAGAGCCACGCGCTGGCGTTCGCGCGGCTGGTCTATGTCTCGGCGTGGCTCAAATGCTTCCACCCGGCGGTGTTCGCCTGCGCCTTGCTCAATTCGCAGCCGATGGGATTCTACGCGCCGGCGCAGATCGTCCGCGACGTTCAGGAAAAGCATGGTGTCGCGGTGCGGCCGATCGACGTCAATGCGAGCAGCTGGGACAATAGCCTCGAGCACGACGGTGAGGTCCTCGCGCTGCGATTGGGGTTCCGCCAGGTCGACGGTTTCCGTGAGGATTGGGCCGAACGATTGGTCGAGGCGCGCGCCGCGGCGCCTTTCACGTCGATCGAGGAGCTCGCCCGTCGCGCGCACCTCCCCTCGCGCGCCTTGCGGCTATTGGCCGACGCCGATGCCTGGGGATCGATCGGCCAGGGCCGGCGCGACGCCTTGTGGGAAGTGCGCCGCACCCCGTCGGACGAACTGCCCCTGTTCGCCGCGGCTAAGGCACGCGAACTGGGCAATGAAGAGGATGCAGCGCTGCCCGCCATGCCGCTGAGCGAGGAAGTCGTCGCCGATTACGAACTCACCCGCCTGTCGCTCAAAGGCCATCCGATGCAGTTCCTGCGGCCGATGTTCCGATCCGAAGGCGTGCTGAGCTGCGCGGAAGTGAGCAGGGCGCGCAACGGATCGCGCGCCACCGTCGCCGGCGTCGTGTTGGTCCGCCAGCGCCCCGGTACCGGCAATGCCATCTTCATCACGCTGGAGGATGAAACGGGCATCACCAATGCCCTGTTATGGGCGCGAG
>DASVNU010000207.1:0-2490 GCA_036383655.1 Sphingomonas sp.
TCGCCGATACCGTTGTCGAACACGCCCTGGCTCTTGCCGACGCCGCGGAAGTTGAAGCGCAAGGTCGCGAAGCCGCGGCGCTGAAACGTCTTGTAGAGCTCGATCACGATGCGGTTGTTCATCGTGCCGCCCGACATCGGGTGGGGGTGCAGGATCATCGCGACCGGCGCGCGCGGCTTGGGCGCGGGGGCGAAACGACCTTCGAGACGGCCCTCGGGGCCGGGGAAAATGACTTCGGGCATCGTGTCCTGTTCTTTTAGCCGCAGAGGCGCCGGTGTGGCGCTAAAGGTTGCGCGCTATATAGGCAGCAGGCCCCAACACGCAATTGGAACGAATCGGACCGACCGTGACGACGCGTATCTATCTCGATCATGCCGCGACCACGCCGCTGTTGCCGGTGGCGCGCGATGCCATGGCCGACGGGTTCGCGCGCTGGGCCAATCCGTCGTCGCCGCATGCCGAAGGGCGCGCGGCCAAGGCGGCGCTCGAACAGGCACGCGGGCAGGTCGCGGCGGCTTATGGCTGGTCGGGCGAAGTGCTGTTCACCAGCGGATCGAGCGAGGCGCTGGCGATCGCGCTGACGCGGTCGGCAGTAACGCGGCGGCTGGCGAGCGCGGTCGAGCATGACGCGGTCCTGCGCGCGGCGTACGACATCGCGCTGGTGCCGGTGGATTCGGCGGGGCTGATCGATCGAGCCGCGCTCGATACCGCGATGGCGGGAGAGGGACGGGCGGTCGTCGCGATCCAATGGGCGAATAGCGAGACCGGAATTCGCCAGCCGATCGCCGATCTGGCCGAGCAGGTTCACGCCGCCGGGAATTTGCTGCTGGTCGATGCCGCGCAGATGCCGGTGGATATGGATCGCGAGGTCGCGCGGCACGCCGATTTTGTCGCGCTGTCGGCGCACAAGCGCGGCGGGCCGATCGGTGTCGGTGCGCTGCTCGTGCGCGACCTCGCGACGTTAGATCCGACCGGGGGGCAGGAGCGGGGGTACCGGCCGGGCACCGAGAACATGCCGGGCGTGCTCGGCTATGCGGCGGCGCTGGGCGATCCCGAGGATGTCGCCAATTATCGGGAATTGCGCGCCTGGCTGGACAATGAAGTCAAGGCGTCGGGCGGCGAACCGGTGCTCGCCGGCGCATTGCGCCATCCTGCGATCGGCTCGTACCGGATGCCCGGCGTTGCGGCGACGACGCAGTTGATTCGCTTCGACATGGCCGGGATCGCGGTATCGGCGGGAAGCGCGTGCGCGAGCGGCAGCATGAAGCCGAGCCATGTGCTGTCGGCGATGGGCTGGGATATCCAGGCGTCGCAGGAAGTGGTGCGGGTCAGCTTCGGGCGATCGACCACGCGCGCCGAGCTCGAGGCGTTCGTCACGGCGTGGCGAGAGATCGCCCGGTCGCTGGCGCGCGCGGCATGACCTATCTCGATTATCAGGCGACCACGCCACTCGCGCCCGAGGCGCTCGACGCGATGCTGCCCTGGCTGCGCGACCAGCATGCCAATCCGCATTCGGCGCATGGGCCGGGTCGAGCGGCGAAAGCAGCGGTCGAGGTCGCGCGCGGACAGATTGCGGCGCTGTTGCCGGCGGGCGGCACCGTCAGCTTCACCAGCGGCGCGACCGAGGCGCTCAACTGGGCGATCAAGGGCGTCGGTGGCCCGATCGTGACCATCGCCACCGAACATGCCGCGGTCCTCGACACCGCCGAGGCGCTGGACGAGGTGGGAGTGCTGCCGGTCGGGCGGGATGGCCTGGTCGATCTGGACGTGGCGCGCGCCGCGATCCGGCCGGGCGTGGAACTGGTCGCGGCGATGCTGGTCAATAACGAGATCGGGGTGCTCCAACCGATCGCCAAGCTGGCCGATCTGGCGCATCGAGCAGGCGCGTTGTTCCTGTGTGATGCGGTCCAGGGGTATGGCCGCGTAGCGATTCCCGACGGGTGCGACCTGATCGCGTTATCGGCGCACAAGATCCACGGACCCAAGGGTATCGGCGCATTGTGGATTCGCGATGGCATCTCGCTGGAGCCGTTGCTCCATGGCGGCGGGCAGGAAGCGGCGGGGCGCTCGGGCACGCTCAGCCCGGCGTTGTGCGCGGGATTCGGCGCGGCGGCGGCGCTGATGGCGGCGCGGCGCGCTCAGGATGCGTCGCAGGTCGAGAAATTATGGTCGGTCGCGCATTCGGCCTTGGGCACGGACTGGATCGCCAATGGATCGGTCGAGCATCGCTATCGCGGCAATCTCAACATTCGGCGCGACGGGCTGGACGTCGCGCGGCTGATGTCCGATCTGCGCGATATCGCCTTGTCGGCGGGGTCGGCCTGCGCCAGCGGTTCGGGGCGGCCGAGCCACGTGCTCGAAGCGATCGGGCTGAGCGACGCGCAGGCCCGCAACAGCATCCGGATCGGTTTCGGGCGCTATACGACCGAGGAGGAACTGGTGACCGCGCTCAAGCGCATCGACGCTGCCGCCCGCGCACAGAGGATCGCG
>DASVNU010000208.1:0-4327 GCA_036383655.1 Sphingomonas sp.
GCGACATCGAGCAGGCCGCCCTGCCCGCCGGTCGCCACCTTTGGCACGCCGGCGATCTCCACCACCTTGCCATCGGGCTGGCGAAGCTTGAGCGCGCCGGCTTTCTCGGTGACGAGCAGACCCTGGTCGCCCGGCAGGAAGGCCATCGCGAACGGAGCGTCGAACCTGCCGATATCGGTCACGGTGAACGGCGCGGGCGCGATCGGCAGATTGGCGCGTCCGGTGGTCGCAGGCACGTTCTTGATGTCGGGTTCGAGCGGCGAATTGCGCGGCACACCGTTGCGCGTGTCCTGGCCCGAACAGGCAGTGGCGATCAGGGCAGTCGACAATAGCACATGACGGATCACGGGGCATCTCCGGGGAGGGGGCGAGGACGCGGGCACAACGCCTTCGCATAGCATCAGGTTGCCCGCTTGCCACGGCGCGCGGACCGGCCTATATCATCGCCACAATCTCTACATCGTCAGGTGAAGAGGTCGGAGGGCTCCCGCCCCCCGGCGCCGAACCTGCTTGTTTGACGGAAACCCCATGGCGGACATCGCCCGACTGACGCAATTGATCGAGCCCGAGGCCACGGCCCTGGGTTTCGACCTCGTGCGCGTGAAGATGTTGGGCGGCAAGGACGATTTGACCTTGCAGGTGATGGCCGAGCGCCCCGACACGGGCCAGCTGACGATCGACGATTGCGCCAATCTGTCGCGCCGCATCTCGGATAAGTTCGACGCCCTGGAGGAACAAGGGGTCGATCCGATCAAGGAGGCGTATCGACTGGAAGTGTCGTCGCCGGGAATCGACCGGCCGCTGACGCGACTCAAGGATTTCGCCAATTGGACCGGGCATGAGGCACGCATCCACCTGACCGCGCCGGTCGATGGCCGCAAGCAGCTCACCGGTGATCTCGCCGGGGTGGACGGCGAGCGCATCACCATCGATGTGAAGAAACACCAGCCGATGACGATCGCGTTCGACCAGGTCGCCGACGCCAAATTGCTGATGACCGACAAACTACTTGCCGCAACCGCGCCGCTTTCGAGCGAAGGCGCAGAAGAATTCGAGACAGAGGAAAGCAACTGATGGCCACCGCCGTTTCCGCCAACAAGGCCGAACTGATCGCGATCGCGAACTCGGTCGCGACCGAAAAGATGATCGATCGCGGCATCGTGATCGAGGCGATGGAAGACGCGATCCAGCGCGCCGCGCGTGCCCGCTACGGCGCCGAGAACGACATCCGCGCCAAGCTCGACCCCAATACCGGCGATCTCCGATTGTGGCGCGTCGTCGAAGTGGTCGAGGCGGTCGATGATTATTTCAAGCAGGTCGATCTGAAGGGCGCGCAGAAGCTCCAGAAGGACGCATCGGTCGGCGACTTCATCGTCGATCCGCTGCCCCCGATCGAATTCGGCCGCATCGCCGCGCAGGCCGCCAAGCAGGTCATCTTCCAGAAGGTCCGCGACGCCGAGCGCGAGCGGCAATTTGAAGAGTTCAAGGATCGCATGGGTGAGATCATCACCGGCGTGGTCAAGCGCGTCGAGTTCGGCCATGTCGTCGTCGACCTCGGCCGCGCCGAAGGCGTCATCCGCCGCGACCAGCAGATCCCGCGCGAAGTGGTGCGCGTCAACGACCGCATCCGCTCGATCATCCTCAACGTCCGGCGTGAAAACCGCGGCCCGCAGATTTTCCTGAGCCGCGCGCATCCCGACTTCATGAAGAAGCTGTTCGCGCAGGAAGTGCCCGAAATCTACGACGGCATCATCGAGATCAAGGCCGCTGCCCGCGATCCGGGCTCGCGCGCGAAGATCGGCGTGATCAGCCACGATTCGTCGATCGACCCGGTCGGCGCCTGCGTCGGCATGAAGGGCAGCCGAGTCCAGGCGGTCGTCCAGGAAATGCAGGGCGAGAAGATCGACATCATCCCCTGGTCCGAGGACACCGCGACCTTCGTCGTCAACGCGCTGCAGCCGGCGTCGGTCAGCCGCGTCGTGATCGACGAGGAAGAGGACCGGATCGAAGTGGTGGTGCCCGACGACCAGCTCAGCCTGGCGATCGGCCGCCGCGGCCAGAACGTCCGTCTGGCCAGCCAGCTGACCAACAAGGCGATCGACATCCTGACCGAGGCCGATGCCAGCGAGAAGCGCCAGCGCGAGTTCGTCGAGCGGTCGGAAATGTTCCAGAACGAGCTCGACGTCGATGAGACGCTCGCCCAGCTGCTGGTCGCCGAGGGCTTCGGTGCGCTCGAGGAAGTGGCTTATGTCGACCTCGCCGAGCTCGCCGCGATCGAAGGTTTCGACGACGATCTTGGCCAGGAGCTGCAGAGCCGCGCGCAGGAAGCGCTCGATCGCCGCGAACAGGCCAATCGCGAGGAGCGCAAGGCGCTCGGCGTCGAGGACGCGCTCGCCGGCATGCCGTACATGACCGAAGCGATGCTGGTCACGCTCGGCAAGGCGGGAATCAAGACGCTCGACGATCTTGCCGATCTCGCCACCGACGAACTGGTCGAGAAGAAGCGCCAGGAACCGCGCCGCCGCGCCGAGGACGCCCCCAAGCGCCCCGAGCACAAGGGCGGCGTGCTCGCCGAATACGGCCTGAGCGACGAGCAGGGCAATGAGATCATCATGGCCGCCCGCGCGCATTGGTTCGAGGACGAACCCGCGACGGAAGGTGAAGCGGCGGAGGGTGAAGAAGCCTGATGCCGTTCGTCTCGATCCGCATCTCGGGCACCGCCACGAAGGACCAGAAGTCCGGCATCGTGGCGGACGTCACGCAGTCGCTCGTCGAGCGGCTGGGGAAGAACCCGGCTGCGGTGCAGATCGTGATCGAAGAGGTTTCGACCGAAAATTATGGCGCCGGCGGCATCCTGATCGCCGATCGCGATGCCCCCAAGATCGAGGGAGACGCGCATGCGGTCCCCTCGCAATGATAACGCTGGCGTAGGTAAGCGGAGAAAACCCAGCCCATCCCCTTCGAAAGAGGGGAAAGAGGTTGGGCAGGAAGAGTCGATGCTCGATGCCTCGGGCGTCGCTCCGGCGGCGGGTGACTCCCCCACCACAACTCCTGCTCTCAAGGGGAAGGGCTCCGCCGACCCCATCCGCCGCTGCATCCTGTCGGGCGACCGCGAGCCGCGCGGCGAGCTGATTCGGCTCGCGCTCGGGCCCGAGGGTCAGGTGCTGCCCGATATCCGCGCCAAGGCGCCGGGGCGTGGGGCGTGGATCGGGGTGACGCGCGATGAACTCGACGCCGCCAATGCCAAGGGCAAATTGCGCGGCGCGCTGGCGCGGGCGTTCAAGTCCAACGACCTGACTATCCCCGCCGATCTCGGCGCGCTGATCGCCGAGCAACTGCAGCGCGCGTTCCTCGACCGGCTCGGTCTCGAATCGAAGGCGGGCAAGATCGTCAACGGCACCGAGCGGGTCGAGAAAGCGGCGCGATCGGGCCAGGTCCGGCTGCTGCTTCACGCCTCAGATGCCGGTACCGACGGCGCGCGCAAACTCGCCCAGGCGTGGCGGGTCGGGCGCGATCGTGAAGGTTCGGGCGAAGAGGGCTTGGCACTTCCGCTGCCACGCACCATATTGTCCTTGGCGCTAGGCCGCGAAAATGTGGTACATATCGCTGTGACCGACCCCGCTGCCGCGGTCCGCGTGCGTGACGCGCTCGACCGCTGGCGGCACTTTATCGGCCCTGATTTGACAACCGAGCCTTGCGAAACGGCCTCGCAGGGCGCATCGGCGCTTCCCGCGGCCACCGGAAGCACTGACGGCACGGCCGAGAACGACGAGGATATTGAGTGAGCGACACCGACAACGACAAGCCGAAGCTCGGAATGCGCCAGCCATTGGGGCTGAAGCGCACGGTCGAGACCGGCAAGGTGAAGCAAAGCTTCAGCCACGGGCGCTCGAACACCGTCGTGGTCGAGGTCAAGCGCCGTCGCGTGCTGGGCCCGAATGCCGGTGGACCCGCCGAGGCGCCGGTCGTCGAGGAAGCGCTTGCGCCGGCTCCGGCACCCGCTCCCGCTGCCCCCGTCGCTCGCGCGCCGGCGGCGCCGCAGCTGTCGGCGCAGGAGCGTCAGGCGCAATTGCTGCGCCAGGCCGAAGAACAGCGCATGGGTACGCTGGAGGATGCGCGCCGTCGCGAGGACGCCGAGCGCCAGGCCGCGGCCGAGGAAGAGCGTCGCCGCCTCGAAGAGAAGAGCAAGGTGGCCGACACGCCGCCGGCACCGGCCGAGACGCCTGCGCCCGTTCCCGCTCCCACTGCCGCGCCAGTTCCGGCCCCGGCCGCCGCGGCAGCGCCCGCCGCCAAACCGGCTCCGGTGCCGGCCCCTGCGCCAGTGCCT
>DASVNU010000209.1:0-43484 GCA_036383655.1 Sphingomonas sp.
GCGTTCTTGTCGACCTTGTAGTTGAGCTGCGCCGCGATCGCCTCGATCCGCTTGCGCGTCGCTTCACTGACGGTCGGATCGCCACGCAACGCGCGCGACACGGTCGGTTGGGATACGCCCGCGCGCTGCGCAATATCGAACGACGTCGGTTTGTCGGTTAGCATTGCCCGACGGCTTCTCCCGCTGCCGGTCGTCGTCTGCGGCCGGTTGGGCGCGAGTGTAGCGGGCAGCGCGGCGGCGCGATAGAGCCCGCGCGCGTAATGAGTGTCCGGCAAATCGCCCCTCCCCTGCCGCCCTCTCGGTGCGGGGCGATGGAACGAGCCTAGGCGCACGGGACGAGAGCCGGAACGCCATCACATACGTATTCAGCCGCCCCGCGCTCCGAGGGCGTGGCACAACGCGAACAACAACCCCTCTCCCGCGTGCGGGAGAGGGAGGGGCCCGCGAAGCGGGAGGGTGAGGGTCTTCTTTCTTCTATGGGGCGTCATCGCCCGGCAGAAGAAAGAAGACCCTCACCCAACCCTCTCCCGCACGCGGGAGAGGGCTATAAAAAGGAGAGGACTGGATGCTGAAGACGATTGCGCTGGCGCTGCTGGCCGGGCTCACGCTGACACCAGCGATGGCGGCGACCAAAGCGCCCGATCCCTACACGCCCCAGCCCTATGTCACGCTCAAGCATCCGGGCTGGTCGAAGGACGCAATCCTCTACCAGATCAATACCCGCCAGTTCACGCCCGAAGGCACTTTCCGCGCCGCCGAGAAGCAGCTGCCTCGATTGAAGGCGCTCGGCGTCGACATCGTCTGGCTGATGCCGATCCACCCGATTGGCGTGCAGAACCGCAAAGGCAGCCTCGGTAGCCCCTATTCGGTGCGCGATTATTACGGCGTGAACCCCGAATTCGGCACGCTCGCCGATCTCAAATCGTTCGTGGCGACAGCGCACCGGCTGGGCATGCACTTGATCCTCGACTGGGTCGCCAACCACACCGCCTGGGACAATCCGATCCACGCCGCGCATCCCGACTGGTACGAACATGACTGGAAAGGCGCCAACCGGCCAACGCCGTGGTGGGACTGGTCCGACATCATCGATCTCGATTATGCGAAGCCGGGCCTGCGCCGTTACATGACCGACGCCATGGCCTATTGGGTGCGCGTCGCGGGCGTCGACGGGTTCCGCTGCGACGTCGCGGGCTATGTCCCGCTCGATTTCTGGGAGACCGCGCGGAGCCAGCTCGATCGCATCAAGCCGGTCTTCATGCTCGCCGAATTCGACCAGCGCGACGTCCATCGCAAGGCGTTCGACGCCAGCTACGCCTGGAAATGGAACAATGCGATGGCCGACATCGCCGCGGGCAAGGCCGACGTCGGCGCGCTGTTCGGTTACTATTCGGAGACCGAAAGCGCCTGGCCGGCCGAGGCGATGCGGATGGTCTATACCGAGAACCACGACCAGAATGCGTGGGACGGCACCGAATTCGAACGCTTCGGCAAGGCGCTGCCCGATGCGATCGCCTTGTCGTTCGTCGGCGAAGGTATCCCGCTGATCTACAATGGCCAGGAAGCGGGCAATCCCAAGCGGCTCAAATTCTTCGAGCGCGACCCGATCGAATGGCGCGACCATCCCAATGAAGAGCTGTTCCGCCGGTTGATCGCGTTTCGCAAGGCACACCCGGCGTTGTGGAATGCGCCCTGGGGCGCGGCGATGACGCCGGTCGTCAACACCGCGCCATCCAAGGTGTTGTCGTTCGTCCGCCAGAAGAATCGCGACAAGGTCTTCGCGCTGTTCAACCTGTCGGGCGATGCGCAGACCGTCAGCTTTACCGACGGCCCGAGCGATGGCGATTACATGGATTTCGCGGATAGCACGCGGCTGACGGTCACCCGCGCGACCAGACTGGCGCTGCCGCCGTGGAGCTATCGCCTCCTGGCCGCGGCGTCGCCCCGCTAGCTCCCCTCCCGCTTGCGGGAGGGGTCGGGGGAGGGCCTGTCCAATCGAGCGAGGAGGACGACACGCCCTCCCCTAACCCCTCCCGCTTGCGGGAGGGAAAGCGCCAAATGGCGATGCAACCGGGCAACACCCGCTTATGCATAATCCTGAATACGTATGTGGCCAACTTGGCCCAATCCCCGCTGCACCATAATCGCAATGCATCTGCACGCGCCGTGTGGGCCGCGTCGATGCCGCAAGCCAAACATGGTGCGGCTCCAAGGGGAGGAATTGATGACTGATTTCCGTTCGAACCGTCGTACCCAGCTCGCCCTGCGCGTGAGCGGGATCGCGCTTGCCGGCGCGCTGACGATGGTCGCGTCGCCGGCGCTCGCGCAAACCGCGGCAACCGCCGCGGTGCCACCGGCTGACGACCAGCCGAACGCCGATGCGCCGCAGGACATCATCGTCAGCGGCTTCCGCGCCGCGCTCGCCAGCGCCACCGCGAAGAAAAAGAATTCCGAGCAGATCGTGGAATCGGTGTCGTCGGAGGATATCGGCAAGCTGCCCGACAACGGCATCGGCGAATCGATCGCGCGCCTGCCGGGTGTCTCTGCGCAACGCAGCGCCGGACGTGCCAACATCATCTCGATCCGCGGCTTCGGCCCCGATTTCTCGACCACCACGCTCAACGGCCGCCAGCAGACGACGACCAATGACAGCCGCGCGGTCGAGTTCGACCAATATCCGGCGGAAATCCTGGCGGGCGTCGACGTCTACAAGACCGCCGAAGCCGACAAGACCGCCGGCGGCCTGGTCGGCAACATCGACCTGCGCACCGTCCGTCCGCTTGACGTGGGCAGGCGCGTGATTGCGATCGGCGGACGCGGCACCTATGTCGACCAGAAGCTGCAGCCCAATTCGAGCGATAAGGGCTTCCGCGCCTACGGCACGTTCATCGACACCTTCGCCGACGGCAAGGCCGGCATCGCACTCTCGGCCGCTTATACGGACGAGCCGTATCAGACGAAGGATTTCAACGCCTGGGGTTATGGCGGCTATCCTGGCGGCGCGTCAGGCATGAACGGTATCAAGACTTGGTTCGAGTCGGATCGACTGAAGCGCTTCGGAACCAACGGCACCTTCCAGGTCCGTCCCGACAACAATCTCACCATCACGATCGACGCCTTCTATTCGCGCTTCATCGACCGCATCGACCAGCGCGGCTTCGAAATGCCGTTCAACTGCGGCGGCTTTTGTGGCCATGACTCGATCTCGAACGTCACCGCGGTCAACGGTCTCGTTACCGCAGCGACGGTCACCGGCACGCCGTTGATCGAGAATTACGCCAATGACCGTGTCGCCAACCAATATTCGGTCGGCTGGAACGGCACCTGGAAGAATGATTCCGGGTGGCGCGTGATGGGCGACTTCAGTTGGTCGCGGACTGATCGCTCCGACACGTCGCTGCAGACCACGGCCGGCCTCGGCCGCGCGTTGCCCAATCCGACCGCGACCGTGTCATATACGATGACACCGACCGGCCCGCAGTTCACCAGCAACTATAACGGTGCGAATCCGGCGTTGGTGTTGACCGACGTCGAAGGCTGGAGCGGCTCGCCGGTCCAGGCCGGCTACAGCAATATCCGGGACACCAAGGACGACCTGATCGAGGCCAAGGCCGAGATCGAGAAGGAAATCGGCGGGTTCCTGAAGTCGGTGAAGCTGGGCGTCGACTATACCTCGCGCACCAAGACGCTGAGCGCGAATGAAGGCTTCCTCAGCCCGCCCAACGGAGCCCTGACGGCGGCGATCCCGAGCAACCTGCTGCTCGAACCGGTCACGCTCGATCGCGGCCTCGGCAAGGTCATCGCTTACGACCCCCGCACCCTGGTATCGAACGGCGTGCTGGTCTTCGTTCCGAACAGCTATGGCAGCACCAAGGGCTATAGCATCGAGGAGGACGTCTGGACGCCATATGCGATGGCCACGCTCGACGGCGACCTCGGCGGTGCGAAGCTGACCGGCAATATCGGCGTTCAGGCGGTTCGCACCGATGTAACGTCGACCGGCCAGGCCTTTCCCACGATCAGGGACGGCTATTGGATGGTTCTGCCCAGCATGAACCTCAACCTTCGCACCGACAGCGACTTCGTCATCCGTTTCGCGGTATCGAAGGAAATGATGCGGGCACGCCTGCCCGACCTCAACAACGTGTTCTCGGCCGGCATCGATCGCATTACGACGGGAACGCCTTTCTACAACGGTAGCGGCGGCAATCCGCGCCTGCGTCCGTACCAGGCATGGGCGTTCGATCTGAATTTCGAAAAGTATTTCGGCACCAAGGGCTATATCGCGCTGCAGACCTTCTACAAGGATATCGGCACCTATGTCGCCAGCGGCGTCATCCAGGGTTATGACTATGCCGGCGTCCCGGGACTGCCGCAGGATCCACCCGTTCCGACGACCACGGTCGGCTGGCTGTCCACCAGCGTGAATACGCACGGCGGCTATATGTACGGTGCCGAAGTCGCGGCGACGCTGCCGTTCGACATGTTCACGAAGGCGCTGACCGGGTTCGGTATCACCGCCGGCGGTGGCTACACCAAGACCAAGATTACGGATTTCTACGGCAAGCCGAACGTGATCCCGGGCTATTCGAAATGGGTCGGGAGCGTGACCGCCTTCTACGAACGCTACGGCTTCAGCCTGCGCGGCAGCATGCGCTACCGCTCGACGTACCTCGGCGACTTCACCCTCTATAGCGGCGGCCTCGATCGTCAGACGGTGCTGGGCGAAACCATCTATGACGCGCAGGTCGGCTACGACTTCTCGTCGGGCGCGCTCAAGGGCTTGTCGGTCTATATCCAGGGCCAGAATCTGACCGACACGCGGTCGGCGACATTGGGCATCGTCACCGACCCGCTCTCCTACCTGAAATATCAGTCCTACGGACGCCGCTTCGTCGCCGGGGCTACGTTCAAGTTCTGATGACGCGGTCAGCCTCGCCGGGTAATTCCGGCGAGGCAAACTCGCTGGTGAAGGCCTGACATGACTGATCCCACGTCGCTCGACATTGTCATCGCCGGCGGCGGGACGGCAGGATGGACGGCCGCCGCCCTCCTTGCCCGTTTCCTCGGCAATCGCGCGACCATCACTTTGGTCGAATCCGACGCGATCGGGACGGTCGGCGTGGGCGAAGCGACGATCCCGCAGATCCACAATCTGATCATCGGCCTCGGGCTCGACCAGGCCGAGTTCCTGCGGCGGACCAACGCCACGTTCAAGCTCGGGATCGAGTTCAGCGACTGGCTGCGTCCCGGCCATCGCTACATCCACAGCTTCGGCCAGGTCGGGCGCGGGGTCGGGTTGATCCCGTTTCGCCAGCTGTGGCTGCGCGGCCACCACCTCGGTGTCGCGGGCGATTATGGCGATTACAGCTTCAACGTCGCCGCCACCCGCCTCGGGCGCTTTTCCACGACCGACGGGCGCGACGGCAAGCCGACCGAGCTTGCCTATGCTTATCATTTCGACGCCGCGTTGTTCGCGGCGATGCTGCGCGACTATGCCGAGGAACGTGGGGTGCGGCGGGTCGAGGGGCTGATCGAACAGGTCGAGCGCGACGGCGAGACGGGGAACATCCGCGCGTTGAAGCTCGACCGCGATCGCGACGTCGCAGGGTCGTTCTTCATCGACTGCACGGGTTTCCGCAGCCTGCTGCTCGGCGACGCGCTCGGCGTGCCGTTCGTCGACTGGCGGCGCTTTCTGCCCTGCGACACCGCGCTGGCGGTGCCGAGCGAAACGCGCCCGGAATTGCGCCCTTACACCCAGTCGATGGCGCGTCCCGCCGGCTGGCAATGGCGTATCCCGTTGCAGCATCGCACCGGCAACGGCCATGTCTTCTGCTCGGACTTCATGTCGGTCGACGAGGCGAGCGAACTGCTGCTCGCCAATGTCGAGGGCAAGCCACTCGCCGACCCACGCCCGATCCGCTTTACCAGCGGGCATCGGCGGGACTTCTGGTCGCACAATTGCGTCGCGCTGGGGCTTGCCGCGGGGTTCATGGAGCCACTCGAATCGACCAGCATCCATCTCGTCCAATCGGGGCTGGGCCGCCTGCTCACCTTACTGTCGGGCGATTTGTCGGACGTCGCCACCGCCCGCGACACCTTCAATCGCCTGTCGGTGATCGAATGGCAGCGCATCCGCGACTTCATCGTGTTGCATTATGTCGCCAACGACCGCGTTGGTGAGCCGTTCTGGGATCATTGCCGAGCGATCGAACTGCCCGCGACGCTGGCGGAAAAGATCGCCTTGTTCCGCGAAGCGGGCGCGTTCGTCCGTGAGGAGGACGAGCTGTTCCTGGACGATAGCTGGGGTCAGGTGATGATCGGCCAGGGCATCATGCCGCACAGTTGGTCGCCGCTCGCCGACAACGTGCCCGGCCAGGATGTCGGCCCGTTCCTCGACACGCTTGCCAGGGCCTGCAGGGTCAAGGCCGAAACGCTGCCCAGCCACCGCGAATTCGTCACCGCGATGACGGGCGACGCTCTGGAGAAACACGCATGATCCGCCGCTCGCTGTTCGCCGCCCTGCTCGCGACGGTGCTCGCGCAACCGGCGCTATCCTCGCCGCGCGCCGCTTCGGCCCCCACCTCCATCTACCGCGATCGCCTGCCCGAAGACGAAGTGATCTATTTCGTCCTGCCCGACCGGTTCGAGAATGGTGACCCCAAAAACGATACCGGCGGGCTCAAGGGCGACCGGCTCGTCACCGGGTTCGACCCGACCGCCAAGGGTTTTTACCACGGCGGCGATCTCAAGGGCCTGCTCGAGCGGATCGATTATATCCAGGCGCTGGGTGCGACCGCGCTCTGGGTCGGGCCGATCTTCAAGAACAAAGCGGTCCAGGGACCCAAGGGCAGCGAGACCGCCGGCTATCACGGTTATTGGATCACCGACTTCACCCGGGTCGATCCGCATTTCGGCACCAATGCCGACTTCAAGGCTTTGGTCGACGCGGCGCATGCGCGCGGGATGAAGGTCTATATGGACATCATCGCCAACCACACCGCCGACGTGATCAAATATCGCGAGTGCGAGGCGGACAAGCCCTGCGCCTATCGCACCCGCGCCGACTATCCGTACACGCGCAAGGGTGGCGTGAACGGCCCCGCGATCAACCCCGGTTTCCTGGGCGACGGCGTCGCCACGCCGGAGAATTTCGCCAGGCTGACCGACCCGAGCTGGGCCTACACCCCCTACCTCCCCAAGGGCGAGGAGAAGGCCAAGACCCCGGCGTGGCTCAACGACCCGATCTATTATCACAATCGCGGCGACTCGACCTTTTCGACCGAGGATTCGCTGCTCGGCGATTTCGGCGGGCTCGATGATCTGATGACCGAGAATCCGCGCGTGATCGCGGGGATGATCGACATCTACGGCAAGTGGATCGACGATTTCGGGATCGACGGATACCGTATCGATACCGCGCAACATGTCGATCCCGCCTTCTGGCAAGCGTTCGTGCCGGCGATGCTGGCGCGCGCCAGGGCCAGGGGCATTCCCAATTTCCACATCTTCGGCGAGGTCTTCACCGGCGACCTCGACGTTGCCCGCCTCGCCGCGCACACGCGCGTCGACAAACTGCCGGCGGTGCTCGACTTTGCGTTCGAGCGCGCGGTGGCGGACACCGTCGCTCGCGGCGCGCCGACCAGCGAATTGTTCCACATGTTCTTCGGCGATCCCGCCTATGCGAATGGCGAGGCGACCGCGCGGACGCTGCCGACCTTCCTCGGCAATCACGACATGGGCCGCTTCGCGATGTTCGTGAAGGCGGGCATGCCCAACGCGAGCGACGACGAACTGCTCAGGCGCGTCATCCTCGGTCACGCCATGCTGCTGACGCTGCGCGGCGTGCCCACCATCTATTATGGCGACGAACAGGGCTTCGTCAGCAAGGGCAACGATCAGCTGGCGCGCGAGGACATGTTCGCCAGCAAGGTCGCGGTCTATAACGACGAGAAACTGCTCGGCACGACCAAGACCACCGCCACACCCAGCTTCGGCACCGACAATCCGATCTTCAAGGCGATCGCCGAGCTCGCGCGCATCCGCACCAGCCACCACGCGCTGACCCGCGGGCGCCAGGTGCCGCGCGCCTGGGGCGACAAGCCGGGCCTGTTCGCGGTGTCGCGCTTCGATCCGGATACCGGCAAGGAAATCTTGCTCGCGTTCAACACCTCGACCGCGCCGCTCACCGCCAATGTGCTGGTCGACGACGCCTCCACCGCTTTCACCGCGCTGCATGGCGCGTGCGAAGCCAAAGCCGCAGCGCCGGGCAGCCTCAAGGTCAGCCTCGCTCCTCTCGACTTCATCATTTGCGAGGCCCAGTGAACGACGTCGCCTGCTTGCCCGCCGCCCGGACCGCGCACGATTGGTGGCGCGGCGCGGCGATCTATCAGATCTATCCACGCAGCTTCGCCGATTCGAACGGCGACGGGGTCGGCGACTTGCCCGGCATCACCGCGCATCTCGACCATGTCGCCAGCCTGGGCGTCGATGCGATCTGGCTGTCGCCCTTCTTCACCTCGCCGATGCTCGATTTCGGCTATGACGTGTCCGATTATTGCGGCGTCGACCCGATCTTCGGCACGCTTGCCGATTTCGACGCGCTGGTGGCGCGCGCGCACGCGCTCGGGCTCAAGGTGCTGATCGACCAGGTCTATTCGCACAGCAGCGACCGCCACCCCTGGTTCCTCGAAAGCCGCGCCGATCGCACCAACGCCAAGGCGGACTGGTACGTCTGGGCCGATGCCCGGCCCGATGGCTCGCCGCCCAACAACTGGCAGTCGGTGTTCGGCGGCCCCGCCTGGACGTGGAGCGCGCCGCGGCGGCAATATTACATGCACAATTTCCTGCCCGAACAACCTCAGCTCCACATGCATTTGCCAGCGGTGCAGAACGCCATGCTCGACGTGGCGAGATTCTGGCTCGACCGCGGGGTCGACGGATTCCGGATCGATGCGATCAACTTCTCGATGCACGACGCCGCGCTGACCGATAACCCGCCGGCGCCGCCGGGGCCGCGCACGCGGTCGTTCGACTTCCAGCTCCACATCCACAACCAGAGCCAACCCGAAATCCCGGCGTTCCTCGAACGCCTGCGCCTGTTGCTCGACGATTATGGCGCGACCTTCACCGTGGCGGAAGTCGGCGGCCCCAGCCCCGAGGCCGAGATGCACGCCTTCACCCAGGGCGATCGCCGGCTCAATTCGGCCTATGGCTTCAATTTCCTCTATGCCGACAAGCTGACCCCGATTCTGGTCCGCGACGCGCTCGCGCAATGGCCCGATACGCCGGGTACCGGTTGGCCGAGCTGGGCGTTCGAGAATCACGACGCGCCACGCGCCATCTCGCGCTGGGCCGATCCCGCGCATCGCGATGCCTTCGCGCGGTTGAAGCTGATGCTGCTCGTCTCGCTGCGCGGCAACATCTTCCTGTACAATGGCGAAGAGCTCGGCCTGACCCAGGTCGATATCCCGTTCGAGGCGCTGCAGGATCCCGAAGCGATCGCCAACTGGCCACTCACCCTGTCGCGCGACGGCGCGCGCACGCCGATGCCGTGGCGGAGCGACGCCAACGACCATGCCGGGTTCAGTTCGACCACGCCATGGTTGCCGATCGGCGCCGATCATCTCGCGCTGGCGGTCGATCGCCAGAACCAGGATCCGTCATCCTTGCTCAACCTGACGCGGCATTTGCTCGCGTTCCGGCACGCCAGCGACGCGTTGATGCGCGGCGATGCGCGCGTGATCGAGGCGAGTGAGGTGGTCCTGGCGATCGAACGGTCGACGCCCGCCGAGACCATGTTGTGCGTGTTCAACATGTCGCCGGAGCCGGTCGAATGGCGCCCTGCCCAGCCCGACCGCTGGCGCGCCGCGGAAACCGTCGGTTCGGTGACCGACTGGCGGTTCGGCGGCTATGCGGCGATGATCGCCCGCCGAGTCTAGGCGGACCAGCGGACATCCCTGGTCAACAACTCCCCCCGGTGCGGACTTGCAGCGGGCGGTCAATCACGATTTAACGCGCGATGACGGGCGATAAGGTGCAACAGACGCATGCCTTGGCAAGGCCTACCACCGGAAGGCTACAATGCGACCGCAGCTCGTCATCGACAATTCCTACGGTCAACCGCCGGTGATCAGTTTCATGCGTGCGATCACCGCGTCGACGCTGACAGCGGACATCCCCGCGGTGATGGCCGACCTGCTCCTGTTGCTGGAGGCAGTGCCGGCAGGCTCGCCCTCGTCGCCATTGAGCGGACCCGAGAAACCCCAGGCGTTGGGCAGAGTTGCCTGAGTGCCGGACATGATGCGCTGTTTTGATTTCTCGCACGCGGTCCTGCGACGACCCGGGCGCTCGGTGGTGCACGGACTTCGCTCGCATGGCGGACCAGGCCCGGTCTACGAAGACCTGCTCGCAGAACACGACGCTTATGCCGGCGCCCTGCGCGACGCGGGGGTGGCCGTCGACATTCTCGATCCGCTCGAAGACTTTCCCGATTCGGTGTTCGTCGAAGATCCGGCGCTGGTCTTCGGCGAAGGCGCCATCCTGCTCAACCCTGGCACCGCCACGCGGAACGGCGAAGACCGGTACCTCCTTGCCGCGCTCGACCATCACTTCGCCAATGTGGTTCGCCTCGAGCGCGGCTTTGCCGATGGCGGCGACGTGATGGTCACGCCCCAACAGGTCATGATCGGCCTGTCGAGCCGGACCGATCCGACCGGTGCAGCCTGCCTGGCGGAAAAGCTTCAGCAACTGGGCTACGCCGCTCAGATCGTCCAGCCGCCCGCAGGGGCACTCCACCTCAAGACGATTGCGAGCCTGATCGACGAAGAAACCGTGCTGACCACGAAGGAAGGCGAAGCAAGCGGTCTGTTCGCACGATTCCGCCAGATCGTCGTCGATCCGGGGGAAGAGCCGGCGGCCAATGCGTTGCGGGTGAACGACAGGCTGCTCCTGTCGGCGAACTATCCGCGCATCGCCGAGGTGCTCGATCGGTCGGGCTTCACGCTGGCCCTGCTCGACACCACGCACATCAACCGGATCGATGCCGGGCTATCGTGCATGTCGCTGCGCTGGCGCGCTCCTTCACTGCACTAGCCGGGACTTCGCATGACCACGCCGTTGACGCGTCGCCAGCTTTAAGCCTTGTTTCCGGCGACAAGGTCTGAGCAGGGTGGCGGCGATACCGGTGACGATCGCCGATCTGGCCAAGCCGCACCGCCTCCGACACGACAGGATTTTTCATGGGCCAGCTCCGCACCGCCAACAAGCGGCGCAATCGCGCGCTGCGCGTGCAACCGACCGCCAACAAGGAAGCGCCGAAGATCGTGCGCAAATCCAACAGAGCTCCGGTCAAGAAGCCCGTCTGAGCTTTCGTCCTCGCCAAAGCGGCGTGCCCAGGCACGTCGCGGCGGCCCCAATAGTTCGCACCGTCGGCCACCCGGCCGGCGACCGACAATCGTACCCGTCGACGGGGTCGATTGCCTCGCGCGTGGAGGCCAGCTTGGCTTGAAGGTGGTGCGGGTGGTCGGGCTCGAACCGACACTCCTTGCGGAACCGGATTTTGAGTCCGGCGCGTCTACCAATTCCACCACACCCGCATGTCGAGCGGCGCATAGCGGGCCACTGATCGACGATTGTTGGGGGGTCTATATGCGAGCGCTTCGCGGATTTCCAGACCTGACTTCAGCTCTTTCTCGCCAAGGCAAAGCCCGGCTCGTTGCAGCCGGCCTTTGCCCTGGTAGGCGATCATCCACCGAACCCCGCCAGCCCTTCTAGAAGCGAGCACGCACCCCGACCCGGTAGATGCGGCCGAGCGTATCATAAAGCGCGGGGTTCACGTCGAGCCCGGTGTTGGTCTGCGGCGCGGGCGCCGGATCGTGGTCGAACACATTATCGACCTTGAAATACAGGCTCGCCTTCTTGCCGATGTTCACCGAGCCGCCGACATCGACGTAGAACGCGCCCTTCATCTTGTTGTAGTCGATCGTCGGGTTGTTGGCGGTGGAAACGGGGCAGCCTGACGTACAGACGACGTACTGGCGGCCGAACACGCCGTCGGAGAACCAGCGCTCCTGCACATCAAGGCTGAACGCGTCGTTCGAATAGCTCTGGACGGCCAGCCACTTCCAATAGGGGGTATTGCCGGTATTGGCGCCGGCTTGATCGACCACGGCCACGCCGGCGATACCCGCATCGACCAGAAACTTGGTGACGTGCGTGCCCAGCGCGCGGACCGTGAAATCGCCCGGCAGGCCGAGCGGCCGCTTCCATTGATAGCTCGCCTCGATGTCGAACCCGCTGGTTTTCCACGAGGCGAGGTTGAACGGCTGGACATTGATGAAGTTGCCGCCCTGCACCGGGCTGTTCAGGACGAAACCGCCGCAGAACGCCTGGTTACCGGCGAAGCAGAAGTTGACGATCTGCTGTGCCGACAGGGTCGAGATCACGCCTTTCAGATTGATATTGTAATAGTCGAACGACAGGCTGAGCCCAGGTAGCCAGGATGGGCGCGACAGCACGATGCCAAGCTCCGTGTTGCGGGCGATTTCGGGCTTCAGATTGGGGTTGCCGACCGTGTTCTGAAACGCTTGCACCGCGACGTTCCGAAAAGGATCGTTGAAGCTCGGCAGCGTCGTGACCGTCGGGGCGGCGAACAGTTCCGACAGATTGGGCGCGCGCACGTCGCGCGAGGTCACCGCGCGCAGCCGGATGCCGTCGAGCGGCGTGGTCCAGGTGCCGCCGATCTTCCATGCCCAGACGGTGCCCGACGTGCTGTAATGCGTCCCGCGGCCGGATGCGTTGAGGTTGGCACGGCCGATCGCCTTGTTGTCGAACAACGGCAGATCGAGTTCGAGAAATCCTTCATATACGTCGTATTTGCCGCCGCCGTTCTTGTAGTTGCCCGCTGCCCAGTTGCTGCCCTGCGCCGAATTGAGCAGCGGGTCCGCGGGATAGGCGGCGCTGTTCGGGCTGATGCTCATGACACCGGCGCCATAGGGATCGGCATTCACGCGATAGAATTCGCGACGATATTCCCCGCCGAACGCCACCGACAGCGGACCCGCCCAGAGATTAACCGGCTGGCCGGAAAAGTTCAGGCTGGCCACGTCCTGGGTCAGTTTGGTGTGCTGGAAGGGTCCATTGGCCGGAGTGACATAGGCGAGCGCCGCCGCGGACGGGGCCGCGCCGCCGAACACGTTGATCGGTTGACAGCCGAGCGAGCGCGCCGTCGCATCCGCGCAGACGATCGCGCCGTTGAGCGTGATCGCATTGGTCGCGGCGACGTAGCGATTCTGCAGGACGATGTCGTGAACCCTGATGTCCGAAATGGTGGTGGAGTGCTGATAATAGGTGTCATAGGACCAGCTGGTCCCCAGCACGCCGAATTTGCCCTTGGCGCCGCCGACGAAGCGGTATTGGCGACGGTCGGTATAGACTTTGGGATCCGGGAAAGACCCGTTGCTGGTCCCGAAGTTGAACTGCGTGATCCCGGCGGCGGTACAGCGATCCTTGACCAATTGCGGCACGAACGGGTTGGCGCATTGAACGGTCAGGTTCGGGCGATTGTATCCCGGGCTCGGCTGGTTGCTGGTCTTCACCCGTCCCACGTCGACCGTCAGATAGACCTCGTTATTGTCCGCGAAGTCGTAGCCGATGCGGCCAAAGCCGTTGAGGCGCTCCAGCGATGATTTCAGCGATGCGCCGTCGCCCGGTGCGCCCGACAAGTCGCCGCCGACGCAAAAGCTGTTGCCGGGATAACAGCCGGTGACGGCGCCGGTGCCCGTGGGCTTGCCGCCCGATCCGTAATTGAAGTTGAACGGCGTCCCGTTTCGATCGAACGCGATGCCCTGCAACGGGCCGTTGTTGATCAGGCCGTACAACGCATATTGGTAAGGCTGGGCATAGTCGCGATACAGATATTGCGGCAGGCCGTTATTGGTCTGCCCGGTATTGACCAACGTGCTGGCACGATACCAGTCGCGGCTGCCGGCGAGATCGGTGCCGAAATCGCCCGGACCGACGCCATCCTCATGATCATATTCGCCGCTGACGATCAGATGCAGGCGATCGTTCATCAACGCCTTGCCGAACGCCGCCTGGACGAGTCCCTGCTTGTCGTCGCCATAGTTGGTGATGCCACCCTGGATGTTCGCCTTGAAGCCGACGAATCGCGTATCAGTGATGAAATTGACGACGCCGCCGACCGCGTCCGAACCATAGGACGCGGATGCGCCGCCGGTCACGACGTCGACCCGCTTGATGAGCAGCTGCGGGAACAGGCTGATGTCGGGAACGCCGGTGACGTTGGCGCCGCCAACGCGCTGCCCGTCGAGCAGGGTCAGCGTGCGGATCGGGCCAAGCCCGCGGAGCGAGAAGGAACTCAGCCCCTGCTGCCCGCTCGACGTGCTGAACGTGCCGGTCGCCGCGCCCGTCGATCCCTGTAGCGACGGCAGCTGGGCGATGGTGTTGAAGATGTTCGGCTGCGCGTTCTTGAGAATCTGATCCTCGCCGATCACGGTCGTCGGGGTCGGCGCGTTGAAGCCGTTGGTCGTGATGCGCGAGCCGGTGACGATGATATCGCCCGGAGCCGATGAGGGTTTGTCGGGGGTCGATTGCGGCGCGGCGGGCTGATCGGGCGCCGCTGTGGCGCTGTCTTGTGCGTACGCCGCACCGGGGACCATCGCCAGCGCGGTGGCCAGCGCGATCAGGCTGGCGACCGTTCCGCGGCCGGTGGTCAATGTCGAATGGCCGTAGCGGACCATGCCCATATTCATCCTCCCCATCTATGGCGTTCCGCGTCCGTCAAGCGACGGCGGCAACGATTCTTGTTAGCGCTACCCACTACAGAAAGACGGCGCGCCGATCATCTACGACCAAAGTCGCGGACCGGACGCGATGCGCTGGTCAGGGACGTGCGGCATAGAGCGCGTGGTGCGTCAGGATGAACAGGGTGCGTCCGTCCGCCCCGCCGAACAGCAGTTGCAGCGGGCGCGCGGGCACGTCGATCCGCCCGATCTCCGCGCCGTCGGCGGCATAGACGAACACCTGCCCATTGGCGACGAAGACGCGGCCATCGGCACCGACCGCGACGCTTTCCCCGCCGCGCGAGACGAACGGCTTGAGGTCGGTGATGCTTCCACCCGCGCCGAGTCGGCCCGAATAGGTGCGGTCCTCCGAAGCGTTGGCGAGGTACACGCGCGCACCGACCTCGCCCGTCACCAGGCCATAGGTGTCGAGCGTATCGGAAAAACGCCACACCGGCCCCTGCTGCCATACTCGATAGGCCGGCAGCGCCAGACTGCCGTCCGGCGAGACATATTCGCGCGGCTTGGCCATCGCCATGTCGCGCGCGAACATCTCGGCGAGCGTGGCGAAGCGATCGCTCGCCGGATCATATTGATCGCGGAACTCTCCGTTGACCCAGAAGCTGCCCGGCAGAACGACCCGGCGATCCCGGTCGCCGGCGGCGGGCGTCGGCGCGATGACACGGATCGCCTGAGGGCGTGCGGGATCGATGCTGAAGACGCTCGCTTCGGCGCCCGCCGACGACAGCACCAGCAAGTTTCCGGAGCGATCAACCGCGAGGTTGACCGCATCGAGCGGCGCGTCGGTGACGACCGACAACCCGTCCTTATCGGACCAGCCGTGGATGCGCTGAAAGAAGCGGTCGACGAAGTAGAGCTTGCCCGACGCGTCGACCGCTCCGCCGCCGATCGAATGAAAGCCGTCCGCGAGCTTGGTCACCGCCGCGATCGACGAGGTCGCTGGCGCGGCCGATGCATTGGTCACGTCCAGCACCGCGAATTCGCGCTCGCGTACATCGAGGCCCCGAGTCAGGTCGCCGATCGCATTCTCGAACGAGAATTTGCTGGCGCGAAGATACGTCCCGCAACCATTCGAATCGCAGGTTGCGAAACCGCTCTCGGCATTGACGTGCACATTGCGGAACCGGATGTCGGTCGATTGGTACAATCGCACCGCCGCTGCCGCGGGCTGGAGCGAGCGGGTGACGCGATAGCCGTGGAAATTGGCGAACAATATGTTGCGCGAATTGCGCACCTCCAGCGCGACGGCGTCGCGGCTTTCGTTCGCCTCCTCTTCGGTCTGCGGCGCGAAGAACCGCCAGTTGGCGACGCGATCAAGCACGATCTCCGCGCGACGATGATGCTCGGCCGACATCTCGTAGACGCGACCGGGTGTGCTCGTATCCGACACGTACAGTCCCGCCTGGGCATAGGTGTCGGGTGTCCATAATCCGTTGAACGTGCCGCCGCCGCCGTCGGTCACCCACAGGCTGGCATATTGCGCGTCCCACCGTTTCTTCGGATCGGCATCGGCGGTCTGGTTGGCGTTGTAGGGATTGAAGCGGCTGCCGTCGGCAAGGTTGGTGCCGTGACCGCCCTGGAACTTCACATCGTCGACGAGCGAATGTTCGCCCGCGCGCCACAGCAACGCAGTCGCGCGCGGATTGACGCCGCCCGTAAACAGCCCGAGCCCGGAGATGATCGCATCCCCTCCCTTCGCGCTTTCGACCAGCGCCTTGGGGCTGCCGACGCCACGATAGCCGGGACTGTCATCGGTCAGCACGATCTGCGTGAGGCTGGGGTGCAGGCCGATCAGCACGCTGTCGGGGCGCAGCCGAAGCGTGTCGCTGACGCGATAGAAACCGGCCGGGAAATAGACGATGCGCTTGGTGTCGATCGCGCGCTGGATCGCCAGTGTATCGTCGGTCGCGTCGTCGCCCCTCGCCCCCAAATCGCGGACGTTGCTCCAGGCCGCGACCGGCGGGAGCGCGCGGATGGCGGGCGCCGGGCGGCGCGGCAGTGCCGTCAGCGGCATGGCGTCGACCCGCGTCTCGACCCGCCCCGTCTGCCCGAGACCGGGAAGCGTCAGCCCATGCGAGAATGTCGCCATGCGGTAGCGCGCGGCGGGACCTGCGATGGTCCGCCCGCTGTCGCGAAAACGCGCGAACACCGGGGTATTGCTCGCCACCGCATTCTCGAACCCGATCTGGGTGAACGCACTGGTTTCGTTACTGATGATGATGCCCGCGCGCGCGATATTCTCGAAGCGCACGTCGCTGCCCCACAATTGGTCGCCATAGCCGCGATCGATCTCGATCCCCACGGGCGCATCGCGCATGGCGACGTTGATGAGAGTCAGCGACGCCTCATGTTCGCGGATCGCCGCGTCGATTTGTCCGTCGAAGGTCGAATCGAGCAACGTATATTGCCAGGCGGGCGACGGCTTCTCGGTCAGGATGCCATAGCGCCCGCCATGAAAGGCGAGATCCATCCCGAGATTGCCGGCCTGATAGATGCCGGCGAGCGCCGAACCCAGCCGGAAATCGATATGGCTCAGATACGCATGCTGCGCAGCATGGAAGCGAACCGCGGTCGCTGCCGGATTGCCCTCGCCAATCTCGAAATCGACATTCGATAGCGCCGAATAGAAGGTGCCCGGATTCGCATCGGCTACCTGTGGGTCGAACGGCACGCTGGTCGGTGGCGGCATCGGCACCGGCCCCCGCTCAATCGGGCCGTAGAGACCCGGCCGCGCCGCGCCGGGGCGATTGCCGGTGAACAGCATTATGCTGCCGACCCCGCGTTGAAAACCGGGCGTGCGCGGCGCGAGAATGATGGCCGGACGCGTACGGCCAACGCCGAATATCCGGACACCGGGCCAGACGAAAACGGTGCGGGTGATGCGGTAGCGCCCAGCCGGCAGGAAGACGATGCCCCCGCCGCCCCTGGCTTCCGCCGCATCGATCGCCGCCTGGATCGCCGCGGTGTCGTCGGCGGTGCCGTCCCCGTGGCCGGCCACGGTAACCGCGCGCGGATCGGTCGGCGCCGTGACGAGCGCGGATGGCGCGCCGGCCGCCAGTCCCGGCGCGGCGCCGGCCACCAGCAATGCGATGACGCACATTATCGATAGGCCGCCTGTTCTTGCCATCACGTCCACCTTCACCTGCGAGCGTGCCGGATTAAACGCCCATCGTCATCCCGTTGATCGCGACGAAGGTCGTAGTGGCGTCGGCGCAACCGCTGCCCGATAGGAAGGGCGATCCGTCCGCTCGGGACGGTGCAAGGGGCGGACGAGACGATGCAGCCAGGACGACCGACATCAGCGCTGCGAGCGTGCGCGATCATCGTGATGGGGGTCAGCGGCAGCGGCAAGTCAACGCTGGGCCGCTGCCTGGCGGAAAGGCTCGATTCCACATTCCTCGAGGGCGACGATTTCCACTCGGCCGATGCCATCGCCAAGATGCGCCTGGGCCATCCGCTGGACGATGCGGACCGCTGGCCCTGGCTCGACAGGTTGGGTGCGGAGGCTGGTGCCACCGCTGCTCGGGGCGGCATCGCCGTCGTGGCCTGCTCCGCGCTCAAGCGGCGTTATCGCGAGCGCCTGGCTGCGGCGGCGGCGGGTATCCCCCTATTGTTCGTGCTGATGGACGCGCATCGCGAACTATTGCCGCAGCGGCTGGCGGACCGCCCGGGTCATTTCATGCCGGCAAGTTTGCTCGATAGCCAATTGGCGACGCTCGAACGGCCCGATGCCGACGAACCGGCGATCACGCTCGACGCCGCACGCCCGCCGCTCCTTTTGTGCAAGGAAGCGCTCGCCTGGGTCCTGCAGACCGCCAAAGCCGAAACGCGCGGAGCGGGCTGACCAGCTTTCAGGGCATCAGCCGCTTGCGGCCCTGCGACAGGTGCCAGCGCATCGCCAGCGCGGCGCCATCGGCGTCGTGTACGCGGATCGCCTCCACGATCGCGTCGTGCTCGCCCATCATCGCGTTGATCACTTCGGGGGGACGGGCGCGCGAAATTTCGACCCCCGCCTTCAAAATCCGCAGCACGTCGTCGTGAAGGTGGTCGAACAGCGACAGGAAGGCCGTGTTCGCGGTCGCTTCCATGATCGTGCGGTGTAAGTGCCAATCCTCGTCGTGCGCCGGCGCGTCGGACAACAACGCCGCGCGCAATCCCGCCAACGCCCCCTCGATCACCTCCATTTGCCCGGGCGAACGGCGTTGCGCCGCCAACCGCGCCGCCTCCGCCTCCAGCACGAACCGTACCTCATAGGTGCCCAGCGTCGCGGCGAGCGCGTCCATCGCCATATGCGCGCCAAGCCGTTCGGATGGGCGGCGCTTGACATAGGAACCCGCGCCGCGGCGCGCTTCGGTAATGCCGTCGCTCGCGAGCCGCACCAGCGCCTCACGCACGACATTGCGCGACATGCCGAACATCTCCGCCAGCCGCGCCTCCGACGGCAGCCGATCGCCCGACGCCAGCGCCTCGTCATTGATGATCCGGACGATCGCCGTATAGGCTCGATCCGAGAGCCTGCCCTCGTTCATGAACGCCCTTTCCGCCGCCTAGACGATGTAGCTGAGCGCCACGACGAACGCGAGCCCCAGTACCGAGATCGCCGTTTCCAGCATCGACCAGGTTCGAAACGTATCGGGCGTCGACGTGCCGACATAAGACTTGACCAGCCAAAAGCCCGGATCGTTGACGTGGCTGAAGAACACCGACCCCGCGCCGATCGCCAGCACGATCAACTCGGGCGGTACGCCGGATGCGGCGGCCACCCCCGGCATCACCCCGACAGCGGTAATGGTCGCCACCGTCGCCGACCCGGCCGCCAGCCGGATGCCGACCGCAATCAGCCAGCCGAGCAGCAGCGGTGAGATCGCATGCGCCAGAACCAGTCGCGCGAGCAGGTCGGACAGGCCTGCGGATACCAGCACCTGTTTCAACGCGCCGCCCGCGCCGATCGCCAGCAGGATCGCGCCGGCGGCGCCCATCGTCTCGTGCCAGATCGCGTCCTGCACGTGCATATCTGCCAGCCGCCGCCCGAACAGCAGGGGCAAGGCCAACAGGTTGGTGACCAGCAACGCGAGCACGGGGTTGCTCGCCGCCACCAACCATCCCGCCCCCTTCTGCCCGGGGATGAGCTGGCCCAACTCGCCGATCGCGATCAGCAGCACGGGCAGCATGACGATGAACAGCGACGCGTCGCGGCGTGGCGTCGCGACGGCAAGCGGACGGTCACCGAGCACCGGCAACGCCAGTCGGACACCACGCGCGGTCACCGTCGCCAGCACGGGACCGGCGAGGATCGCGACGGGGATCGCGATCAGGATGCCGTACAGCATCGTTCGGCCGAGATTGGCATGAAGCGCTTCTACCGCGAGCAGCGGGCCGGGATGCGGCGGCACCAGCGCGTGAACCACGCCGAGCCCGGCAAGGGCGGGCAGGATCAACCGCAGCCGGGCGGCGTCGCGATCGCCCTCCCCGGGCATCGCCTCGGCCGCGGCGACCACGATCGGCAGCAGCAGCACGAGCCCGGTCTCGAAGAACAACGGCAGACCGATGAGCATCGCGACACCGAGCGTCGCCCATGGCGCGGCACGCGGACCGGTTATCCTCAGCGCCACGTTCGCCAGCGAGGCGGCGGCGCCGGAAAGGTGGAGCATCGCGCCGAGCGACAAGCCGAGCGCGACCACCAGCCCGGTACCGCCGACGATATCGCCGACTCCTTTCTGCACCGCCTTGGCGATGTCGGCGAGCGGCATGCCGGCAAGCAATCCCACCGTGAAGGCGCCGCACAACAGACCGATGAAAGGATGCAGCCGTCCACGAACGATCATCGCCACCGCCAGCGCGATACCGGCGAATGCGGCCACCAAAAGCCGAATATCGGCGGCGTTCATCGGCCGCCTGCCAAAATGGTCGGATCGCCTGTCATACCCCTCCCCCTTACGGTCCGCGCGGCTCTGTGGCTCGCTGGCAGTCTCGCAAATCTGTAGAACAGGTTTTTGGTTACCTCAATTGAATTATGCTTGAAATCATCGTTCAAATGGGAGAATATTCAAAACCTGTCCAACTGATTCCGGAAAAATGCCGGGACAAACGGGTTAAGGGAGGATCGAATGGCGGGCCCAGCATCGGATACCACGCAGGCGGACGTGATAGCGCGCCTGACACCCACGCAGATCAAGGTGTTGCACGGCGTTCGTTCGGGTCAATTGAACAAGCAGATCGCCTATGATCTCGGCATCGCGGAAGCGACGGTAAAGGCGCACATGACGGCGCTGATGCGCAAGCTGAACGTGCGCAACCGTACCCAAGTGGCAATGGCGACACAGTCGCTGACACAGCGAGCCTTTTGATGCCGCGCCGGATTCACCCCGGCTCACTTCACACCCGACGCGACTGACGAAAGGCTGGCCATGACCAAGATAGCCTGGTTGGCCTGTGTGGCCTGCCTGTTCATGGCGTCGCCCGCCGCGGCGCGCTCGACATCCGTCTATCGGTCGATGCCCGATGATCCTCGTGCGATCGTGGCGCACGGCGTGGGTGACGGGCGAGCCGATGACAGCATCGCGATCCAGCGCGCGATCGATGCCGCCACCGACGGCCGCAGTGGCGGCATCGTCTTCCTGCCGTCGGGCCGCTACCGGATCAGCCGCACCATCTTCATCCGGTCCGGCGTGCGCGTGTTCGGTGTCGGGCCGACGCGGCCGGTGATCGTGCTGGGCGACGCCACTCCAGGCTTCGGTGCGGGCATCGCGGCGATGGTCAGCTTCACCGGCGAGGACCAGTATCGCGTCGGCAAGATCGCCGAGCCGCCACCGACCAGCGTCCCGTTCGATCCGACGATCTTCGATGCGACCTCCACCACTTTCTATTCGGCGCTGTCCAACGTGGATTTCGAGATCGGCGCGCAAAATGCCGGCGCGGTCGCGGTCCGCGCGCGCGTCGCGCAGCACGGTTACCTGCGTCACATCGACTTCCACATCGGCTCCGGCTTCGCCGGCCTCTATCAGGCGGGCAACGAAGCGGAGGATCTGCGATTTTTCGGCGGCCGCTATGGCATCGTGACCGAGAAGACCTCACCGGCCTGGCAGTTCACGCTGATCGATTCGAGCTTCGAGGGGCAACGCGACGCCGCGATCCGCGAGCATGAGGTCGACCTGACGTTGGTCAACGTCGCGATCCGCGACGTGCCGATCGGGATCGAGATCGACCGCGGCTATTCGGATTCGCTGTGGGGCAAGCAGGTCCGGTTCGAACGCATCCGCGACGCGGCAATTGTCGTCGGCAACGAACGCAGCGTCTTCACACAGATCGGATTCGACGATGCGATCGCGATCGAAACGCCGGTCTTCGCACGATTCGCCGACAGCGGAACGACGGTGAAGGGACCGGGCGCGCGCTATCGGGTCCGGGACTTCGGCTATGGCCTCGCCCTGCCCTCGCCGGGCGGCACCGGCGATTATGCGACGGTGGCGGACATCGTCCCGCTCGCACAGGTGCCCGCCCGGCCCGGCCCGGCCATCCCCGCGCTGCCGCCGGTGAGCGAATGGACCGATGTCCGAACCTTCGGCGCGACCGGCGATGGCCGAACCGACGACACCGCGGTGCTCCAGCGCGCGATCGACTCGCGCCGGGTGCTGTACCTGCCGATCGGCCGGTATCGGATCACCGACACGCTCCGGCTGCGTTCCGACACCGTGCTGATCGCGCTGCATCCCGGATTGACCCAATTGTTCCTGCCCGACGGCGCGCCCGCTTTCGGCGGCCCCGGCGGGGCGAAGGCGATGGTCGAAAGCGCGCGCGGCGGGGCGGCGATCATCTCCAGCCTGGGATTATGGGCCGGCGTCGCCAACCCTCGCGCAACGGCCTTGCTGTGGAAGGCGGGTGAGGCGTCGCTGGTCAATGATGTCAGCATCCGCTTCAACCCCGCCGCGCTATCTACACCTGCGCCCGCCGACGCCGCCGCCTCGCCACCACCGCGCTTCGATGGGCGGCGTCCGAGCATCTGGGTGACCGATGGCGGCGGCGGCACCTTTGCCGCGATCTGGTCGCCCGACACGATCGCCCAGGCCGGGTTTTACGTTTCCGACACGACGACGCCGGGCCACGTTTACGAATTGTCGGCCGAACATCATTATCGGGCGGAGATCGTCCTCGATCGGGTCGAGAATTGGGAATTCCTGGCGCCGCAAACCGAGCAGGAGGTAGCCGACGGGGTCAACGCGATCTCCACCGAGATGCGCCGGTCGCGCAACATATTGTTCGCCAATTATCACGGCTATCGTGTGACGCGATCGCTCGGACCGATGGACGCGGCGGTGAAGCTGTACGATTCGAGCGGCATCCGCTTCCGCAATGTCCACGTCAACGCGGAAAGCGGCTTCGCGAGCTGCGACGCCAAGGGGTGCGGAACCTTCACTCGCGCGAGCAAATATCCGTTCGAGAACGCGATCCGCGACCTGACCCGCGGGACAGAGGTCCGCGAGCGCGAATTCGCCCGGCTCGACATCCCGCCCGCTGCCTTATCCGCATCGGTTGCCCCACAGGCCGCGACCCCGGTCACCGCCGGCGTGACGAAGCGCGCCGGCGGATTCCACTCGATCGCCGGCGCGGCGGTCGACCGATCGGGGAAACTCTACTTCATCGACCGCTCGTTCCAGCGAATCTACGGCTGGTCGCGCGAGGAAGGCGTGTCGCTCGTCGCCGATGCACCGCTCGATCCGGTCAACCTGGCAATCGACCGGTCGGGCAACCTGCTGATATTGTCCTCCGCCGGGCGTGACGGCACGGTATATAGCATCGACCCCGCCAAGCCGGCGGCAGTGCGGGTGATCGAGCCGACTCCTGTCCGGCCGCACGGCGACGCGGCTACATTGTTGCCGGTCAATGTCTGGGCGAACGGCGAATTCGCCGACCGGATCGACCCCGCGACCTACCGCTTCCCGCCGCTGGCCGACTTCTTCGTCGCGAAGATGGGCGAAGCCAAATCGCTCGAATATGTCTCGCCCGATGGATCGCTGGCCCTGCCCGCGTTCCGCGTATGGAACCAGGGTCCCGACGATCATCGCGGATGGCGCTGGTCCGACGCGCTCGACTCCTACGGCCTGACCAGCACACGACCTGGCGAACACGCCTACCTGACCAACGCCTCGGAGAACCGCACCTATAGCGGGCTGGTCGGCGCGGGCGGCGCGGTCACCGACCTCCATATCGTCGCCGATCGTGGCGGAGAAAGCGTCGCGCGCGATGCCGCCGGCAACCTCTACGTCGCCAACGGGCAAGTCTATGTCTATGCGGCGGACGGCACGCTGACCCGGCGGATCGACGTTCCCGAGCGCCCGCTGCAACTGGTCCTGGGCGGTCGCGACCAGCGCACGCTGTTCATCCTGACTCACCATTCGCTGTACACGCTGGAACTATGAGCGCGCACCGTCATCACCACTAAGGGAAACCTCGGTTGAGGAGGTTTCGGAGCATGAGGAGACCGCCAATGGACTGGGGACGTCGTGAGGTGTTGGGGGCGGCGACGTCGCTGCTCGCCCTGTCGAGCACCGCCGCGCGCGCGGTGCCGGAACGACCATTGGGCTATGCGATCGTCGGGCTCGGCCGCTACGGGCTCGGCGTCATTATCCCGCAATTCGCGAATTGCGCGCACAGCCGCCTCACCGCCGTGGTCAGCGGCGATCCGGCCAAGGCGAAGCGAGTGGCGGCCGAACACGGGCTACCCGCCCGATCGATCTATTCCTACGCGACCTTCGACGCGATCCGCGACAATCCCGACGTCGATATCGTCTATGTCTGCCTGCCCAACTCGATGCATGTGGAATATACGGTGCGCGCCGCCAAGGCGGGCAAGCACGTCATGTGCGAGAAGCCGATGGCGGTGTCGGTGGCGGAATGCGAGACGATGATCGCGGCATGCAAAGCGGCGGATCGCAAGCTGATGATCGGCTACCGCTGTCACTTCGAGCCCTACAATCTCGAAGCCATGCGGCTGGCGCGTAGCGGCGCCGCGGGCCGGACCCGCTACGTTCGATCCGAGCACGGGTTCGTGCAGCGGGATCCGTCGGAATGGCGACTGAAGCGCGCGCTGGCGGGCGGCGGCTCGCTGATGGACATGGGCATCTATAGCCTCCAGGCGGCGCGCTACATGACCGGCGAGGAGCCGGTGGCAGTGACCGCGCGCGAGTCCACCGACCGGCGCGATCCGCGCTTCACCCAGGTCGAGGATATCATCGACTGGACGCTCGAGTTTCCGTCAGGCGCGATCGCCAGCTGCCAGTCGATGTACAGTGCCAACCAGAACCACGTCCTGTTGATGGGAGATCGGGGCCGCATCGAACTGGAGCCGGCCACCCGCTACGACGGCAATCACATGTGGCTCGGCAGGGACGGGCGCGAGCGCGAGGTAACGCCCCCGCCCGGCCCCGCCGCCACCCAGTTCGCGGGCCAGCTCGACCATCTGGCGCAATGCGTCCGCTCGGGGAGCGAGCCGATCGTATCGGGCGAGGAAGGCCTGCGCGACATGCGCATCATCGAGGCGATCTATCGATCGGCGCGCGAAGGGCGGACCGTCAGACTGGCCGGCCGGGCATGAGCCGCGCCGCGCAACGGGCCGCGACGCGGACCGGCGCACGCCGCTCATCATGAACCGTCGATCCTTCCTGACGACCGGCGCCGCGCTCGTCACCACGGCTGCGTTCGGCACCCCGCCGGCGCCCAGCGTCCGGCGGCTGTCGCGAAAGCTCGATCGGATCATCGCCGCCGACAGCATCGTGGAGACGATCGCCACGGGCATCCGCTGGGCCGAAGGTCCGTTATGGATGCCGGGCACAGGCCTGCTTTTCTCCGATCCTCCCGCCAATTTGATGCGCTGCTGGACGCGCCGGGACGGGGCAAAGCCATTCCTCTATCCGTCGGGTGCCGCCGAAACCGACCCGAAGCTGGTGCGCGAGCCCGGCTCCAACGGGCTTGCGCGCGATCACGGCGGCGGGTTGCTGATCGCGAACAGCGGTGGCCGCTCGATCGATCGGCTCGACATGTCGACGCGCCGCCGCACGACGCTGGTCGATCGCTATCGCGGCAAGCGTTTCAACAGCCCGAACGACCTCACGCTGGCGCGCGACGGCGCGATCTGGTTCACCGACCCGCCTTATGGATTTGCCGACGGCGACGCATCGCCGTTGCGCGAGCTGCCCGTCAACGGCGTCTATCGCTGGATACCCGGCAAGGAAGCCGTCCTGATCGACGGATCGTTGACACGCCCGAACGGCATCGCCCTCTCACCCGATGAGCGCCGGCTCTACGTGTCGGTGTCCGATGAAGCCGCTCCGCGGGTCATGGTGTACGATCTCGACGCTCGCGGCACGCCCGTGGGCGCGCGCGTCTGGCTCGACGCGGCGCCTCTGCGGGTCGGTGATGCGCCAGGGCTGCCCGACGGCATGAAAGTGGCACTTGATGGCACAATGTTCTGCTCGGTGCCTGGCGGGATGATGATCCTGACGCCCGAGGCCGAGCCCCTGGGGCTGATCACGGCGGGCAGCGCGATCGCCAACTGCGCGTTCGGCGAGCGCGGGGCTACCCTGTTCCTGGCCGCGAGCGACCGCATGCTCCGCCTGCCGCTGGCGCCGGGATGGTCGGGCTGAGGCCGGCGTTCACGCCCGATCCCCGATCACCGCACCGCCGGCGTCTCGCGCCGCAAGCAACCTCACACGATCCGGTTCTGCCGGATCACTTCCTTGTACCAGGCCGCGCTGAGCTTCGGAATGCGTTGCTGGGTTTTGAAATCGACATAGTGGACGCCGAACCGCTTGGTATAGCCGTCGGCCCATTCGAAATTGTCCATCAAACTCCACAGAAAATAGCCCTTGAGCGGATAGCCCTCAGCCACCGCGCGGCGGAACTGGCCGACATAGTTTCGCAGATACATGACACGATCGACGTCATCGATCCGGCCGTTGTTGACGGGATCGTCGGCCGATGCGCCGTTTTCGGAGATGTAGAGCCTCTTCGGCTTCCATAGTTCGCTGACGTGCCGCACGCCCCAATAGGCGACCTCCGGCCCGACGACGAGCCAGGGCGAGGCCATCCGCGGGGACGAGGCGATATGCGGGATCGTCGCATAACCTTTCGGCCCGTCATCGGCGCGAACCCATTCGGGGGCGTAGATGTTGAGGGCGACGAAATCGAGCGGACTGCCGATCGCCGCCATGTCGCCGGCCTGCACCTTGGGCGCGTTGGCGCCTTCCTGTTGCAGATATTCGTCGACGTAGCGGCCTTCCATGATCGCGGTCAGGAACATCGCGTTCATTTCGCGCGTCGCCTTCCTGGCTGCGGCGATATGTTCGGGCGTTTCGATCACCGGCACGAAAATGGTCGTGTTATCGGCGATGCCGACCTTCGTGCCGGACCTGGCATGCGCGCGGATCGCCTGAACGCCGAGTCCGTGCGCGAGCACGCCATGGTGCCGCACTTGATTGACCTGCGCCGGCGGCAGCGTGAGGCCGGGAGCGTGGATGCCCTGCAGATGGCTCAAATCGGTGAAGCAGCGCAGCTCGTTCACGGTCATGAAATTGTGCACGCGGTCGGACAACTTTCCCGCCATGAAGCCGGCATAATCGGCAAAGGCGAGCGCGGTGTCGCGGTTCTGCCATCCGCCCGGCAGCGCCACCGGATAATCCCAGTGAAACATCGTGACATAAGGGTCGATCCCCGCCGCGAGCAGCGCGTCGATCACCTTGTTGTAATAGTCCACGCCCTTCTGGTTCGGCGTTCCACGCCCGTTCGGGAAGATGCGCGACCAGGCGATCGACATGCGATAGGTGCTGACCCCCATGTCCTTGAGCAGCTGGATGTCCTTGCCGTACAGATGATAGCTGTCGCACGCGACATCGCCGGTGTCGCCGTTGGCGACCTTGCCCGGCGTCCGGCAGAACACGTCCCAATTGGTCGGCCCACGCCCATCCTCGTTGACGGCGCCTTCGATCTGATAGGCGGCGGTGGCGCAGCCCCAGCGGAAATCCTTCGGGAAACTCAGGTTTATCGGCGCCGCCGCGGCGCTGGCGCCGGCCAGCGTTTGCGCCCCCAGCACGGTTGCGGCCGCGCCCAGACCCTTGGCGATCTCACGCCGATTGACTTCCCGCATCCTGCCCTCCTTGCCCGAACCATGCGCACGCAACCGGCGCCGGTTCTCCTTTTTCGCTTCCCCGGATAGATCGAATTGATAACGCTAACAATGCTAATGTGCTATAGTCCAACGCGAGGCCAGCTGGCATAAACTGCTCAAATCATGGTGGGCACGAACATGGATCACCGGCTTACGTTGCTCCTCCTGCTGCCGTTGGCAGCACCGCTTGCCGCCGCCACACAAGCCCCGAAGCAGAGTTGGGGACGACCGGGCGTGTCGTTCGAACAATATCGCCGCGACGCCGTCGAATGCGGCCGGCAAGGCTATTATCTCGACATCTCAAAGACCGACGACGCCAAGGCGTTCGTCCGTGGATCGCGCGAACTTGACGACGCGACGCAGAGCGCGTCCCCGCCGCCGCCAGGGGCAAACCCGGTGGACGAGGCGATTACGAGAGCCAATCAATATGAGCGAATCCGCACCAGCGTGCAGCCCGAACGGCGTATCGATCATTTGAAGACGGTGCTGCAGTCGACCGTCGACCAATGCCTGATTCAGCGCGGTTACTCGCGATTTCGTCTCACCGACCTGCAACGCCACCAGCTCGGCAAACTTCGTTTAGGCTCGGCACAGCGGCAATCCTATCTTTACAGCCTCGCCAGCGACCCAGCGGTTCTGACGGCGCAGGCGCTATAAACCAGGCGATGCCGCCGGCGCGGCCCTCTCCCTTCGGTACCGCCGAACCAGCGCGATCAGCAGGACCAGCGCGACGGCGTCGGCGGCGATCTTGAATACGAGATCCGCGGTCGCCGATCCGATGAAGCCAATGAACGATATTGCCATCGATCCGAACAGCACGCCCAGGATCAGCATCGCGGTGGCATATGGGGTATCCGGTCTCGAACGGTGCAGCGCGAGCGGCAGGGCGGCGAGCAGCAGCGCCACTCCCATCGGCAAGGCCGGCGCAATCTGGGGAGCGATGCCGAACGCCATCAGCACCACCCCGAACAGCGCGACCGACCATATCGCGCCTGCCGAGGCCAGGAGGATCGCCCGGAACGGCGTCGCCTGGCCGTTTGGCGCCCGCGCTCGCAACGCGGCGACGATGAGAATGCCGATAGCCGCGACACTCCCGGCGACGATCGTCATCGGCGGAGTGTACGGCGGCAAACGAAAGACCTGCACGCGCGCGATCTGCGTCCAGGTAAACCAGGCGAGAAAAGCGCCGATAAGGAAAAGCAGCGTCACCACGGTCGCACCGGCGGTGTTGAGCCATGGCGCCTGACGCCTGTCACGAAATACCAGTTCGGCGAGCGCGACCGGTATCAGTACGACCATCACCGGCTCGTAGATCAACGCCCAGGTCAGGTAGAGATAATTGATCCCGCCGACGCGCGCATAGACTTGATGCTTGAGCATGATGACCAACGGCGCGGCGCTGGTCTGCTGGATCAGGAATTCCTCGGCCAGCGCCAGCGCCATTCCGAGCAGCAACAGCGACGGCCAGCCCAAGCCGCGCCGCCGCACGATCTCGCGAATCAGCACCGCGCCCCCGCCCCACACCGCGGCCTCGATCGGAAAGACGAACAGCGAACTGAACCGCGTCGCGCCGGGAAGCACCTCCGCACAGATCGGCGCAAGCAACGCCAGCAGCAAAGCGGGCGCGACGCGCCGCCAAAACCCTGTTGCCGCCATCGCCTCTTTCCCCATATCGCTTTCCTTCCGGCACAATATATCTTAGTTGTGAGATAAATGTCCACGCCTGGCGTCAAATCCTCCACCATCGCGCTGATCGCAGCGATCGATCGCGCGCATCGCGATCTGGCGACCGCGACGGTGGCGTTCCAGGAGACGGTTGCGCGGCGGCTTGGAATGACGGCGGCCGAGCGCAAGTGCCTCGGTGTGCTCGGAGACATCGGCACCGCGACGCCGGGCCAACTAGCCGAGGCGACCGGGCTGACGACCGGCGCGATCACGGGGATCGTCGATCGGCTCGCCAAGGCCGGATTCGTCGAACGCTTGCCCAACCCCGCCGACGGGCGCAGTCGCCTGGTCCACCTGCGCCGCGCCGATGAACTGGCGGCCCTCACCGGCCCGGTGTTCGGCAAGCTCGGCTCGGCCATCCGGACGATGGCGGCGACCTATGACGACGGGGAGTTGCGCACGATCGAGCGGTATCTCGGCGATACGATGCGCGTTTTGCGCGAACAGATGGAGCAGTTGAAGAGCGAGGAGCGCGCCGCTCGATTAACCGCCGATGGAAAAGGCCCGCACTGACGACAACCCATCGCCGGCGTCGAGCCGGCCGTGATCCTGCGCGCCCGCGCCTCAGCCTGCCCCTTAAATCATATCGGGGATCGAATAGCCTTGCCGCCGCGAAATGGTAGCGCTACCGTAGCTGTAATAAGGGAGGATGGCGATGAAGGTTATCGGCTGGATCGTGGCCGCCGGCGGCGTTGCCGCGGCTGGAGCATTGGCGGCGTCGCCGCAGGGCGCTGAGCAGGCTCGCAAATTCCTTTCGCAACCTCTGGTGACGTCGATCTACACCGCCGACCCGTCTGCGCACGTGTTTGGCGGCAGGATCTACGTCTATCCGTCGCACGACGTGCCGACCGATATCCCGGACGACGATCTGGGCAGCGAATATGCCATGCACGATTATCGCGTGCTCAGCATGAGCCGGATCGGAGGACCGGTGACCGTCGGACCGGTCGCGCTCGACGTGAAGGACGTGCCCTGGGCATCGAAGCAGATGTGGGCGCCGGACGCCGCCTATAGGAACGGGACCTATTACCTGTATTTCCCGGCGCGCGACAAAACCCGCGACAAGCATGGGCTGGGCCGGTTCATGATCGGCGTCGCGACCTCGAAGAATCCGATGGGCCCGTTCAAGGCCGAACCGCGGCCGATCGCCGGCTCCTTCTCGATGGACCCCGCGGTGTTCACCGACACCGACGGCAAGACCTATATGTATTTCGGGGGCATCTGGGGCGGGCAGTTGCAGCGTTGGGCGTCGGGCAGTTTCGACCCCAATGGCAGCGACACCGATCTGCTGCAGGACGACAGACCCGCTTTGTCGGGCAAGGTCGCGCGGATGAATCCCGACATGAAGAGCTTCGCCGAGAAGCCGCGCGACGCGGTGATCCTGGGGGAGAACGGCAAGCCGGTAACGGGTGGCGAACACGACAAGCGCTTTTTCGAAGCCTCGTGGATGTTCAAGCGCGGCGGCAAATATTATTATACCTATTCGACCGGCGACACGCATTTCCTGAATTATGCGACCGGGGACAATCCTTATGGGCCGTTCCGCTATCGCGGCCATTTCCTGTTGCCGGTGCAAGGCTGGACGACGCATCATTCGATCGTCCAATGGAACGGCAAGTGGTGGCTGTTCTATGCCGACACGCAATTGAGCAACAAGAACCACCTGCGTAACGTCAAGGTGACGGAGCTGTTCTTCAACCCCGATGGAACGATCAAACCGATCGACCCCTTCGTGAAGTAACGCGGATGTTTCTCGGCATCGATATCGGGACGTCCGGCGTCAAGGCGGTCGTGCTCGACGGGCACAACGTCGTGGTGGGTCAGGGCGTCGCCGCGCTCACCGTCCAGCGCCCGCATCCCTTATGGTCGGAACAGGACCCCGACGATTGGTGGGCGGCGACCAACGCCGCCGTGCTGGCGATCGATCCGGCGATCCGGCGTTCGGTGCGCGGCATCGGTATCGCCGGGCAGATGCACGGCGCGACCTTGCTTGGCGCCGATGATCGCCCGCTGCGGCCCGCGATATTGTGGAACGACGGGCGGTCGTTCGCCGAATGCGCGGCGCTGGAAGCGGAGGTTCCCGATTTGCGCGCCATCGCGGGCAACATCGCGATGCCGGGCTTTACCGCGCCGAAGCTGCGCTGGGTCCGCGAGCACGAACCCGATGTCTTCGCGGCAACGCGCACGGTGTTGCTCCCCAAGGATTATGTCCGCCTGCTCATGACGGGGGAGAAAGTCTCCGACATGTCGGATTCGGCGGGCACCTTGTGGCTCGACGTGGCGCGGCGCGACTGGAGCGGCACGCTGCTCGCGGCGTGCGGTTTGTCGGTCGACCAGATGCCGCGGCTCGTCGAGGGCAGCGATGCGGCGGGCCGCTTGCGCCCGGAGGTGGCCGAGCAATGGGGCATGGGCGCGGTACCGGTCGCGGGCGGCGGCGGCGACAATGCGGCAGGCGCAACCGGCGTCGGCGTGGTCAGCGACGGCAAGGCGTTGCTGTCGCTCGGCACGTCCGGCGTGATCTTCGTCGCCAACGATCGCTTCAAGCCCAACCCGGCGCGCGCGGTCCATGCCTTTTGCCACTGCCTGCCGGGCATGTGGCATCAGATGTCGGTGCACCTGAGCGCCGCGTCCTGTGTCGATTGGGTGGCGCGGCTGACCGGCGTCAGCGGCGCGGCCGAATTGTTCGCGCGCGCCGAGGCGGCGGGGCCGGCGAACGGGCCGGAGATATTCCTCCCCTATCTGTCGGGCGAGCGGACCCCGCACAACGACGCGCAGGTACGAGGCGCTTTCCTGCGGCTCGACAATGACAGCGGCCCGGACCGCCTGGCACAAGCGGTGCTGGAAGGCGTCGCCTTCGCACTGGCCGACGGGCTCGACGTGCTGCGCGAGGCGGGTACCGAGGTCGCCGAGCTGGCCGTGATCGGCGGCGGCGCACGGTCGCGTTACTGGGGCCAGACGCTCGCCGCGGCGATGAACGTACCGCTCGTCTATCTGCAAGGCGGCGAAGTCGGGCCCGCGCTCGGCGGCGCACGTCTTGCCCAGCTCGCGGTCGATGGCGGGACGCCGGTCGAGGTCTGCATCGCGCCACCCGTTTCGCACGTCATCGAACCCGATCCGACGCTCGCCGCCCGCCTCGCCCCCAAGCAAGCGGTCTTTCGCGAGGCCTATGCACGTATCACCCCCCTCACCCTCCCAAGGAGCGCCTGATGGCCACCGATTTCTTCGCCGACATTCCGACGATCACCTACAAGGGCCCCGACAGCGACGACGAGCTCGCCTATCGCTGGTACGACAAGGACCGCGTCGTGCTGGGCAAGCGGATGGAGGACCATCTGCGCTTCGCCGCCTGCTTCTGGCACACCTTCTGCTGGCCGGGCTCCGACGTGTTCGGAGCCGGGACGTTCAACCGCCCCTGGCATCGCGGCGCCAATGACAGCGCGGCGGCGGCGGAAAAGCGTGAGGTCGCGTTCGATTTCTTCACCCGGCTCGATATCCCCTTTTACTGCTTCCACGACGTCGACGTGATGGCCGAAGCGCACGATATCGCCGAACATCGCCGCTTCTTCGCCGAAGCGGTCGATCATCTCGAAAAGCTGCAGGCGTCGTCGGGGCGCAAGCTCTTGTGGGGCACCGCCAATCTGTTCGGCCATCCGCGTTTTGCCGCCGGCGCCGCGACCAATCCCGACCCCGAAGTCTATGCGTTCGGCGCGATGCAGGTGCGCGACGCGATCGAGGCCACCCATCGGCTCGGCGGCGCCAATTATGTGCTGTGGGGCGGCCGCGAAGGCTATGAGACGCTGCTCAACACCGACCTCAAGCGCGAACTCGACAATTTCGGGCGTTTCCTCAGCCTGGTGGTCGAGCACAAGCACAAGATCGGGTTCAAGGGTACGATCCTGATCGAGCCCAAGCCACACGAGCCGACCAAGCACCAATATGATTTCGACACCGCGACGGTCTATGGCTTCCTCAAGCGTTACGGTCTGGAAAACGACGTTCGCGTGAACATCGAGGCCAATCACGCCACGCTGGCCGGCCACACCTTCGAACACGAGATCGCGACCGCTGCCGCGCTCGGCATCTTCGGCTCGATCGACGCCAATCGCGGCGATCATCAGAACGGATGGGATACCGACCAATTTCCCAATTCGGTCGAGGAACTGACGCTGGCGATGATCGAGATCGTGCGCGCGGGCGGGTTCACCACCGGCGGCTTCAATTTCGATGCCAAGGTTCGGCGTCAGTCGATGGACGCGGTCGATCTGTTCCACGGCCATGTCGGCGGTATCGACACCGTCGCGCGCAGCCTGCTCAACGCGGCCGCGATCATCGAGGACGGCAAGCTCGATGCGATCAAGGCAGGGCGCTATGCCGGCTGGGACGGTGATTTCGGCGGCAAGGTGTCGAAGCTCGATCTCGCCGGCATCGCCGATCTGGCCATCGACAGTGCGATCGATCCCAAGCCGCGTTCGGGTCAGCAGGAGCGGATCGAGAATCTGATCAACCGCTTCGTCTAGAACGTTTCCGAGCCGCCGGATGGACTCATCCGGCGGCTCGAAAATGGCGGCAATCGAGGAATCACTGGCGGTCAGGGTTGACCGATTACCTTGATCAGCGGGGCAAGCGCCTGTCCCGTGGGCAATGGCCCCACCGCGCTTGCGCGCTTCGTCGTGTCGTTCCAGCGTATCACGGCCTCGGTTCCGGCGCCGTGGCGATATGCGTTGGTCGTGCCGTCATCGTCATAGAGCGTGAACGTCGCATCCCGGCCCGGATAGATTCGGATGCTCTCGAGCGGCTGGCGCGTCGCGGTGCTCGGCACCTGAACGCCGACCGGCACGATCGACCCGGCGCGAACGAACAGCGGGATTCGATCGATCGGCGCATCGGCCTCTATCGTCTGGCCGCCGGTGTAGCGGCGATCGGTCCAATAATCATACCAGTCGGCCCCGGCCGGAAGATAGACAGGACGATGCGTGACCCCTTGATCGGTCACCGGCGCCACGAGAAAGGCGGGACCGAACATATATTGGTCGCCGATCGTGGCGACGGTCGGATCGTCGGGAAAGTCCATGAACAGGGCGCGCATGAACGGCGCACCCGTTTCATAGGTATGGCGGCCAAGCGCATAAGTGTACGGGATCAGCGCGTAACGCAGCCGCAGGAACTTCGCGAGCACCGGCTCCGCGGCGGCGCCATAGTCCCAGATCGCGGTTGCCGGGCGCTGGCCGTGAATGCGCAGCGTCGGCGTGAAGCTGTTGTACGCGAACCAGCGCGCGAACAATTCGGGATAGTCGGGATAGCCGGGCCCCATCGCGGTGGCGCCCGCCGGATCGAGCAGCGGCGAGTGCGCGGCTTTCGGCCCCTGCGGCCATTGCCAGCCGCCGGTGTCGCTGCCCCAATAGGCGATCCCCGACGCGGTCATCCCCAGACCTGTCGGCACTTGTCGCTTGAGCGCTTCCCAGGTCGCCTGCACGTCGGACGACCAGAACAGCGCGCCGGTGCGCTGTGCGCCAAGATAGGCGGCGCGCCCGAGGATCAGGTTGCGCAGGTCGGGACGGTCGCGCGCCGATCCGTCGGCGATGCCGCTCAGGTGCAATAATGGATAGACATTGTGGTAGCGATCGCCCGAGCCGATCGAGAAGAACCCGCCGTCGGGCACCAGATCCGGCTCGGTTTCATCGAGCCAGAACCAGTCGAACCCGGCGCTGACCAAATTGTCGCGGACGCGGTCCCAATACCAGGCGCGCGCTTCGGGATTGGTGCTGTCGATCAGTCCGCCCGCCCGGTCCGACCGCACGGCCAGCCCGTCGATCGGCTTGCCGTCACGGTCGTGCAGCAACCAGCCCTTGGCGGCGAGGAATTGGTAATAACGGCTCTCACGCTCGAACCGGGGCCACACGCTGATCAAGCTGCGCAGCCCGGCACGATGCAGCGCCGCGTTCATCCCGGCCGGGTCGGGAAAGGCGGCGGGGTCGATGTCCAATTGCCCCATCCGCGTCCAGTAGAACCAGTCGAGGACTATGACGTCGAGCGGATAACCGCGCCGCTGATAGCCCTGCGCCACGTCGAGCAATTCGGCCTGCGTCGCGTAGCGCGCCTTGCTCTGGATAAGGCCGAATGCGGCCTTGGGCGGCAGCGGCGTCTCGCCGGTCAGTTGGGCGTAGCCGCGATAGAGGTCGTCGGTGGTCGCGCCGGCGATGACGAAAAACGACACGCGTTCGCCGACCTCCGATTGCCAATGCGTGCTGCCGTTCAGTCCCGGCGACACACGCGTCGCGGACGGATTGTCCCAGACGATCGCATATCCCTTGTTGGTGACGAGGAACGGCACGCACACCGCTTCGCCCGCGGGCGCGTCATAGTCGTGCCGGCAATCGACGGTTCGTCCGCGTAGATCGAGCCCGCCTTCCTGATGCTGACCGAGGCCATAATAATGTTCATCCGCCGCGGCGGCGAAGCTCGCGCCGACGCGAAACGTGCGTTCGCCGTTGACCGTGTGCGGCGCCATCTCCCAGCCGGTCATGCTGAGCAGCGCCGGATCCTCGCCAGGGCGCGAGATGCTCAGCGTCACCGCGGGAAGCGATGAAACGAAATAGCGTTCCATCTGGCTGGGAATGCCGGGTTTCGGCTGCGGCGCGATCGACACGGCGAGCCTGGACGAAACGAACATGTCCGCACCGCGCTCCGACCGCCGGCTCCAGCCTCGCGCATCGGCCCTGCCGCTGATGCCGTAGCCGGGCCCCTTCTCGGCCTGCGCGCGGTCGACCGCGAGCGTGATGCGCACGATATTGGGCGCATAGGGTTCGACCGCCACCAGACTTCCGTTGCGGTCGAGCACCGCGAGCGGGTCGGCCAGCGCGGTCGGGGCGGCGATCAGGCAGGCCAGTGACACCGCGGCGCGAAGGGCTGGCCATCTCAGCACGACGCTCACTCGATCCATTGCGGCCCCCTCCCCGATACGATTACGCTATCTATTCGCTTGTTACACCAGCGTTGCGAGCGCTACCATCGGGGAGATGATGGCAGAGTCAGACATGCGGCGCGAGCGCGGTGTGCAGAGTTGTTCGCCGATCCGGCAACGTGCAATATGAACGTTGCGAGCTGGTGATATTCCGCTTTGACGCGCGTATCGGCGTGCCGCAAAGAGAAAATATGTAAGATAATAACCGCTTTGGAAATTAAGGTGCCACCAGACAGCAGGCCCGTGCGCAGGACGCGAAACCGCAGGAACGATGTACCGACGATTGCGGACGTAGCGCAATTGGCCGGCGTATCGCCGATGACGGTATCGCGCGTTATCAACGCGGAGGCGCGCGTGCGGCAAAGCACGCGCGAGACGGTCGAGGCGGCGATCGCCTCGCTCAATTATGCGCCAAACCGCGCGGCACGCAGCCTGGCCGGTGCCGGTCCGATCAGCATCGGGCTTCTCTACAGCAATCCATCGGAGAATTATCTCAGCGCATTTCTGGTCGGCAGCCTGGATGAGGCAAGTCACCACGATGTGCAGTTCATCGTCGAAAAATGCGAATTGGGCGACCATGAACTCGAAGTAGCCAGACACATGATCGAAAACGGCATCGACGGACTCGTGCTGCCGTCGCCACTATGCGATTCACAGGCGTTGCTCGACATGATCGCCAGTGAAGGAGTGCCGGCGGTGCTGGTCGGTTGCGGCGCGCCGTCCGACAGACATCTCGCGGTCAGCATCGACGATTATGCGGCGGCCTATCAGATGACGCAGCATATCATTGGATTGGGCCACGAGCGGATCGGCTTCATCGTCGGCAATCCGGCTCAGACCATCAGCGCCGCGCGACTGGACGGTTTTCGCAGCGCCATGGCCGACGCCGGAATGTCGGCGGGCCCCGATTTGATCGCGCAGGGCTTTTTCTCCTACCGTTCGGGTCTGGCCGCGGCGGAACAATTGCTCGATGTCGACAATCGACCGACCGCGATATTCGCCAGCAACGACGATATGGCCGCGGCGACGGTGGCGATCGCGCACAAGCGGGGGCTCGACGTACCCGGCGATCTGTCGGTGTGCGGGTTCGACGATACCGCGTTGGCAACGGCGATCTGGCCCGAATTGACGACGATTTGCCAGCCTATCGCGGACATGGCGCGGGCCGCGATCAAATTGCTCGCGCAGCGGCTACAGCTGCCGCAAGACGATGACGCCGGGCGGGATCACTTGCTGCTGGATTTCGCGCTGATCCGCAGGCAGTCCGACGCCGCGCCGCGCCGCTGATCGGCCGAACCTGACCCCTCGCCTGTTTGCCGCCGTTCAGCCAAACAACAGGGCGCGCCGTTGACGACGCGCCCAGGGGGAGAGGTCTGCCCGGTCGCCCGGGCGATTGACAACGCGGCTCAGAAATTTCCGCGAAGAATGAACGAGAACCGCCGGTCGTTTACGAAATAGGATCGCGGCGCGAGCAGATTCGGATCGGACGTATAAGCCTGCAGCGTTTTCGTGACCGAATTGGTCAGGTTCACGCCCTGAACGCCGATCTTGATGTTCTTGGTGATGCTGAAGAACGCCGAGGCATCAAGCTGGCCCGACGCGTCCTGGAAGATCGACGTGTACGGGAAGATCACATCGGCCGCGGTCAGCAGGTATTTCGAGCGATAATTATACGCCGCGCGCAACGAAACAGGCCCCTTCTCGAAGAAGACGGTCACGTTCGCATTGTGCTTCGACAGGCCTTCCAGCGGCAATCGGCCCGGCACGGTGGCTGCCGCGACGTTGGGCGGAGAGCCGGTATTGAGGAAGGAATTGGGCAGGCCCGAACTTAAGATGTAGGAATAGTTCGCGCTGACGCCCAACCCGCTCAGGAACCCGGGCAAGAAGTCGAACGTCTGCTGATAGGCGACTTCAAAGCCCTTGATCTTGCCATGGCCGCTATAGTTCGCCGGCCCGCGCGTCAGGAGCGGGAAGGTTACGCCATTGTTGCTGATCGGCAGGCTCACGACCGACTGATAGAAGAAACCCGTCACGTCCTTGTAGAACGCGTCGAACGTCAGCGACCCGACCTTCGAGAAATACCATTCGGCGGTGGCGTCGAATTGCCATGCCCGGGCGGGTTTCAGATAGGGGTTGCCCACCGCGCTGTTGAAATTGCCGTTGCCGTCGATCGTGATCTGCTGGAAATTGCGGATCAGCGCTTCGTCCGGTCGCGTCAGCACTTTCGACGCCGCCAGGCGAACCTGGAAGTTGTTGGTCAATCCGACCTTCAGATTGAAGCTCGGCAACCAATAGGAATAATCATTCTGCGCTTGGCTGAAGATATTCGTCGCCGTTGTTCCGGCAAATTGCTGAAGCTGCGCATATCCCGCTGGGCCAAGATTGCACACACCGCCGGGCGTCGATGGCGCGGTGCCCGGCGGCGCGTTGGCCGGTGGCGCCGCAATCGCGCAACGCGTTGCATAAGGAGCGGTGATATTGAGCGTGCCCTGTGTCGGGATCGTGCTCGTTCCAAAGGAATCAAGACCGGTGTGCACGTAGCGCACCCCGATATTTCCCGAAATGCTCAAACCGCTGATCAGCGTATCCGACTTGAACGGAAGCATGACATAGGCAGAGCTGTCGCGCACATGCACTCGCTGGATCTCGCTCGGCAGATACGGCGACCCGGGGATCGCACCGGGACGGTTTTCAGCGTCGTTGAACTGCCCTTGAGTGTTGCCGTTCTGGGTGCGGGCAATCGACTCGATGTTGCTGACGAATTTCTTGAAGCCCGCGTAATCGTTGACGATGTCGCCGCCATAATAATATGCGCCGGGGGGGGCATTCGTCGCGCCGCGGAAGAAGTTGGGGAAGTTGTAATATTCGACATTGGCGGAACCGCCTTGCGCCACCGAAACCGGATAGCCCGCCCAGACTTCGCTCAGCATACCCCAGTTATAGCTCGAATACCTGACCGTCTGGTCGCGATCGGCATAGCGCGCGCCGAACCTGATCTTGTCGAAGAAATTGCCTTCGCCGAGATCGTAGGTGAAGTTGCCGGCGAACTGGAATTCGCGCCCCTTGCTGTCTTCGAAGTGATCGATCGCGGCACGCCAGAACGACGTGTTGGGGTCGGCGAAATATTGCGCGTCATTCTCGCCGGCGAGAACGGTGTTGGTCGTTCCGGCCCAACCCGCCTGAAGCGTGTTCGGCTTGTGCGTGATGACGCTCGGGAGATTGCCGGTCAGGTTCAATTCCTGATCGGCGAATGTCGACGTATAGATGCCGACGTCGAAATTTTGATGGTGCGACGTCGTGTAGTCGGCGTCGAGGTCGATCGAGAGCCGCGGAATCGCGGTGATCTTGGCGTTCAGCCCGTAATCGTTGACGAGGTTTTGTTCGTAAACCTGCCGGCGCGATTCGACGGTCTGAGCGCCACCGGTCGGGAAGAAGGTCGTCGCCGGATCCCCGCTTCGGCTGGTGCGGTAACCAGTACCTGGCGAGGTGATATACCCGCTCTGGAACAGGCCGTTGCTGTCGTACTGGTAGTTGGTGAATTTGCCGACCGGGCATTCTGCACGCGTCGTGTTGTTGCCGTTGTAGGGAGGCCCGTCGCTGTTCTGCACGCAACCGATCGGATAGGTGCTGTATTCGGACAAGTCCGGCGCCGCCTCGAACGTGTGCTCACCCCAGGAATTGGTGGTGTGCGAGCGGATGAACTGGCCGGTGAGCAGGAAGGACTTGTCCAGGTTCTCATACTGGGCGGCGACCGCCACGCCATCGCGCTTGCGATCGAAATCCTGAGTACGATATTGCCCGCCGAGCGGCGCGAACGCGTTCGCGAGCGGGTCGGCGAAACCGTCGGCACCCGGCGTGGACGGTTGCCCGCAGTAGCCGCCAGCCGGTGGCAGGGTCGTCGTGTTGTTGTTGCTCGGCAACGGATTGCGGCAGGTGAGAACGCCGTTGCCATTTTGATACTGAACCAGCGTATTGTCGCGCTGCTGAAAATTGGTGACCTGAATGCCGTCGGCACGGCTGCGAATCCTGGAATAGGATACGTCACCGAGCAACCCGAATGTGCCGATCCCGGTATCCCAGGTGTTGCTGATCAGGAGCGATCCGGTCGGCGACCATTTCTTTTCGAAATCGCCGTAATTCGCCTCGGCATCAAAGCCGAGGTGAAAGCCCTTGTTGTCGAAAGGCTTGCGCGTATTCAGATTGACCGTGCCGGCCAGACCGCCCTCGATCGAGGCGGCCGTCACGTTCTTGTAGACTTCGACCGACCCGAGCAACTCGGCCGGCACATCGGCAAAGTTGAGCGATTGACCGCCCACGCCGGCCGAAAACGAGTCGCGGCCGTTGAATTCGGAGCGGACGAAATTGAGCCCGCGAATGACGACGCCCGACCCTTCGACCGAGAAGTGATCGGGGTCGTTCGCGCCGGCGAAGCGGCTGATCGACACGCCCGGAACCCGCTGCAACGCCTCGGTCACCGAGCGGTCGGGCAAGGCGCCGATATCCTGCGCCGTGATCGCGTCGACGACCGTGTCGGAATTCTTCTTGATGTTCTGAGCATTGGCCAGGCTGGCGCGAATGCCGGTGACGACAATTTCCTTGTCGCTCCCGGGCGCGGGCTCTCCGGACGACGCATCAGCGCCGGTCGCTGCCGGCGGAGTGGTCTGCGCTGCAGCGGGCAGCGCCAACCCCATCACGCACAACGCGGTCGCCGAGACCCCGCAGCGCCACATGCGGTTGATGCGACGCGACTCGATAGCGCGCGATTCGTCCTGAAATACCATTGGCCCCAGCCCCTCCCGATCAGCGCTGTAATCGCGCCTGATATACTCGTGCCCGCCGTGCTTAGCCGGTCGTGCATGATTGCGGTAACATGAAACACATGGTTGCGCTAACATCAAATTCGACGCAACATAATTTTCTGTTCGGGAATGTTGCTGACATGCAACGCACCCGACCATAGTCGAACTCTCCGCACCGGCGGATTGGCGGCGCGAGGGGAGGATGATGACGAAAGGAACGCGGCAACGCGTCGTGATCGTCGGCGGCGGCACCGCCGGATGGATGACCGCGGCGGCGCTCGCCAAGTTGCTGCCTGATCGATGCGACCTCCGCCTGGTCGAATCGGAAGAGATCGGCATCGTGGGTGTCGGCGAAGCGACGCTGCCGCACATCCGCGCGTTCAACGAGCGGCTGGGGATTCGCGAATCCGATTTCATGTCGTGGACTCGCGGCACCTTCAAGCTCGGCATTGAATTCCGCGACTGGGGCAAGCCTGGGGACAGTTACATTCACCCGTTCGGCACGTTCGGGCGCGGCCGCGGCGAAGTCGATTTCCATCATTACTGGACACGCCTCAAGATGATGGGGGCGGACATTCCCCCGCTCGAGGAATTCTCGGTCGGCTGCATGATGGCGCGGATGAATCGGTTCGACTTGCCATCGACCGACACCGCAACGCTGTCATCGACCTTCGGCTATGCCTATCAGTTCGATGCTACCCTGTTCGCGCCGTATCTGCGTGCGCTCGCCGAAGAGCTGGGGGTTCGCCGAACCGAAGGCATGGTGGTCGATGTGACGCGCGACGGGGAGAGTGGCGATATCGCGTCGATAACGCTGCGCGACGGCGAGATCGTCGAAGGCGATTTCTTTATAGACTGCTCGGGCTTCCGCTCGCTGTTGCTGGGCAGCGCACTCGCGGAGCCGTTTCAGGACTGGTCGCGCTGGCTCCCGGCCGACCGGGCGATGGCGATGCCGTGCCGCACCCGCACCGACGTCACCCCCTATACCAGCGCCGTTGCGATGCCTTCGGGTTGGCGATGGCGCATCCCGCTGCAACACCGCACCGGCAACGGCTATGTCTATTCCAGCGCCTTCCTGTCCGACGACGACGCCGCGCGCGCGCTGGAGGCGGCGGTCGAGGGCGAACCGATCGCGCCGCCCCGCCCGTTGCGCTTCCGCGCCGGGCGGCGTGCGCGCAGTTGGGTCAACAATTGCGTCGCCATCGGGCTGGCCTCGGGCTTTCTCGAGCCGCTCGAATCGACCAGCATCTATCTCGTCCAGGCGGCGATCACCGCATTGATCGAACTCTTCCCCGAAACGCGCGTGTCGAGCGTCGATCGCGACGAGTTCAACCGGGTGATCGACTTCGAATATGACCGCATCCGCGACTTCCTGATCCTGCACTATCACGCGACCACGCGCGACGATTCACCGTTTTGGGACTATGTTCGCACCATGGCCGTGCCCGACAGCCTGACCGAGAAGATGGAATTGTTCCGGCGCCGCGGCCGCGTCGTCAAATATCGCGAGGGGGTGTTTCTCGATGCGAGCTGGATCGCGGTCTATGTCGGGCAAGGCGTCGTACCCGAAGGATATGATCCCCGCGCCGAGGGGGCTGACGCAGCCGACCTGATGCGGAGCATGCGCGCGCTTCACGGCCAGATCCGCGCCGAGGTCGCGGCGAAGCCGGGACACCTCGATTACATCGCGCGCTACTGTCCGATGGCGAACGCGGCCTGACATGAGCGGACCGCAAAACGCCATAGACCCGGTGCTGGTGGTCGGCGGCGGCATCGTCGGCTGGTCGGCGGCGGCCGCGCTGCGGCGGAAGATGCCATGGCTGACGGTAACCATCGTACCCCAGCCTGTGCCCGCATCGTCGCTAGCCGATACGATGCCGTGCGCGCGGCCGTCGATCATCGGTTTCCACGCCGATCTCGGGCTCTCCGAGCAGGACGGCGTGCTGCGAACCGGCAGCGGCTACCGGCTGGGCGGCTTGTTCGCAGGCTGGGCGGAGCAGCAGCCGGACTATATG